>NZ_JBIJDC010000127.1:0-12653 GCF_044344315.1 Zoogloea sp.
CCGCGTCCTACAAAGCCCCCCTCGATGAGGCGCTGGATGCCTCGCTGCTGCTCCACGTCATCGACGCCAGCGACCCGGGCTTCGAGCGCCAGCTCGAAGTGACCGACGTGGTACTGGCCGAGATCGGAGCCGATGTCCTGCCGCGTATCCGCGTCTTCAACAAGATCGACTACGTGGGCGATGCCGCCGCCCAGGCCGAATGCGAGGCCTCGCTACGGGCCCGCTACCCGGACTGCGTCGTCATGAGCGCACGCCGGCCGGAAGAAGTCTCCGCGCTCCGGGACGTCATCCTCACCTTCTTCCAGCGGGACCTGGTCGAAGCCGAGCTCTTCCTGCCCTGGTCGGCCCAGCAGCTGCGCGGCGAGATCTATTCCAACTGCCAGGTGCTGGAAGAACGTGCCGATGAGGAAGGCGCCTTCTTCCGCGTACGCGGCGCCCCGGATGTGGTGCAGAGCCTCGAGGAGCGCCTCGGCCGGCAGTAAGCCGGCAACTCACTCGTGCCGCAGGGCCTCGATGGGGTCCAGGCGGGCAGCCCGGCGGGCCGGCACATAGCCGAAAATCACACCAATAGCCGCTGAAAAGCCAAAGGACAGCAGGTTGATCACCGGATCGAAGAGGTAGGGCACCTTCATCAGCGCCGTACCGGCAATGGACGCCAGGGTTGCCAACACGATGCCGACCATGCCGCCCAGCGACGACAAGGCCACCGCCTCGATCAGGAACTGCAGCAACACCTCCCCCTCGCGGGCACCGATGGCCAGGCGGATGCCGATCTCCCGGGTGCGCTCGGTCACCGACACCAGCATGATATTCATGATGCCGATGCCGCCCACCAGCAGACTCACCGCCGCCACCGCCCCGAGCAGGCCGGTGAGGACGCGGGTGGTACCGGAAAGGGTTTCAGCAATCTGGCGGGTGTCCATCACCGAGAAGTCATCGTTGTCGCCCGGGTCGATATGGCGCCGCTCGCGCATCAGCCACATCACCTCGCTCTTGGCGGCATCAATGGACGCCCCGTCCCGCACCGAGATCATCAGGCTGCCAACATCCACCGAGCCGGTGAGCCGCCGTTGCAGCGTACGCAGCGGCATCACCACCAGGTCGTCCTGATCATTGCCCATGGTGGACTGCCCCTTTGAGGCCAGCAAGCCGATCACCTCGCAGGAAAACTGCTTTACCCTGACCTGCTGGCCGACGGCGTCAAGACCGCCGAAAAGCTCCTTGCGTACGGTCTCGCCGATCACGCACACGGCAGCACCGGCACGCTCTTCGGCCTCGTTGAAGATACGGCCGCTGGTGATCTGCCACTTGCCGGTGGCAAACCAGTCGGCGGTGCTGCCAGTGACGCTGCTCGACCAGTTGCGGGCCATGGCCACCAGGGTGACGCTCTTGCCACTGACCGGCACCGCGGCGGCCAGCCCGCTCACCTGGCTACGCACGGCATCGGCATCGGCCACCCGAAAACTGGCGGCCCCGGCCGAATCCCTACCAGGGCCCAGCTGCTGGCCCGGCCGGACGATCAGGAGATTGCTGCCCAGGCTGGAGATCTGATCGGACACGGCGCGGGTGGCCCCATTGCCCAGCGTCACCATGGTGATCACCGCCGACACCCCGATGACAATACCGAGGATGGTCAGGAAGGAGCGCATCAGGTTCCGGCGGATCTCGCGCAAGGCGAGCAGGACGGCGTTCCACAGCATCACTAGGCTCCCTCGCTGCAAACGGGCGCCGCCCGGCGGACGTCGCTGGCAATGCGCCCATCCACCAGGCGCACGATGCGATGAGCGTACTCGGCCATGTCCGCCTCGTGGGTGACCATCACCACGGTCAGGCCCTTGTCCCGGTTGAGGGCCACCAGCAGATCCATGATCTCGCGACTGCGCTCGGTGTCCAGGTTGCCGGTCGGCTCGTCGGCCAGCAACACGGAAGGTTCCGTCACCAAAGCCCGGGCGATGGCCACTCGCTGCTGTTGCCCGCCGGAGAGTTCGGCCGGGGTGTGATGCCCCCAGCCCTCCAGCCCGACAGCGGCCAGCGCCTCCCTGGCCAGAAGGCGCCGCCGCGCGGCTGGCTCCCCGCGATACAGCAAGGGCAGCTCCACGTTCTCCTGGGCAGAGGTGCGTGCCAGCAGGTTGAAACCCTGGAAAATGAAACCCAGGGCGTGCCGACGCAACAGGGCCCGCTGGTCCCGGTCGAGACTGTCCACCTCCAGGCCCTGGAAGCGGTAACTGCCCCCGCTCGGAGTGTCCAGGCAGCCGAGGATGTTCATCAGCGACGACTTGCCGGAGCCGCTCGGCCCCATGATGGCCACGAACTCCCCCGCCTCGATGCTCAGATCCACTCCGCGCAGGGCCTGGAAGGCTGCAGCACCGTGGCCGAAGCAACGGGTCACTTCGCGCAGGGCAATCAGCGGAACGCTCATTTTCCGGCCACCAGCGCCTCGACGATCAGTTCCATACCGGGCTTCAGGGGCGCCTCCTCTTCCACCGCACGCACTTCGGAGAGCTGGCCATTGCTGCCCAGCACCTTCACCCGTAAGGGCTGCGCCTGACCATCGCGCAGCTGCCAGACGGTCCGCGTACCGTCCCTGGCGGCCACGTCGGACGTTGCCTTGGGTGGCGGTGCCGGCGGGCGCGGCATCAGGCTGGCGAGCAGACTGCGTCGGGCGGCCGCCTGGGCTGTCGGCGGAGAAAAACGCAAGGCCGCATTGGGCACCAGCAGTGCGCTCTCCCGGCGCGCCGTGGTGATCTCGGCGGTGGCCGTCATCCCGGGGCGCAGCATCAGGGCATCGTTCTTCACTTCAAGAATGGTCAGGTACGAAACCACCTGATCCTTGGTCTGGGAGCCCCAGCCGACCCGGACGACCCGTGCCGGAAACGTCTCCCCGGGCCAGGCATCCACATGGAAACGGGCTTCCTGTCCCTCCTTCACCTTGCCCACATCGGCCTCATCCACATCCACCTGCAACTCCATGCGGCGCAGGTCTTCGGCCAGGGTGAACAGCACCGGCGCCGTCATGGCCGCCGCCACCGTCTGCCCCGGCTCCACCTTGCGGGTGAGCACGATGCCGTCGATGGGGGAATGGATGATGGCCTTGGACAGGCTGATCTCCTGGGTGCTGAGGGCCGCCGTGGCCGACGCCACCGCCGCCTGCGCCGCTCCCTGGTCGGCCACGGCCCGCAGGGACGAGGCCTCGCCGGCATCCAGCTCGGCCCGGGACGGAACCTTGCCACCGGACAGACGGGCGACCTCCTTCAGGCGCCCCAGGGCGGCAGCCGTCTCCGCCACGGTGGCCTCCGCCTGACGCAAGCGGGCCCGGGCCGAGGCCAGATCGGCGCGGGCCTGGCGCACCTGATCCTTCAGTTTGGAGGGGTCAAGCCGGGCAATCACCTGACCCTTGCGTACCCGGTCATTCACATCCACGTGCACCGACTCGACAATGCCTGACAGCTCGCTGCCTACATCAACGGAGTTGGTAGGCTGCAGATTGCCATTTGCCGACACGTTAATCACCAGATCGCCGGTGTGTGCGGCCACCGTGCGGTAGCGCGGGACGTCGCCAGCACCATCGCCGCCAAACACGCCGAAGAGCGCCACGCTGATCAGCACGGTGGCGGCACCGAGCACGGCCAGCCGGGGACGACGACCAAAGCGGGACTTGCCGCCATCGACAACGAGTTTGCGGAGCATCTCCGCAGATCGGGACTCAGGAACGCTCATGCGTCGTCACCAGGGAAGTTGTGGCTGTGGCGTCCGGCGACCAGCCGCCACCAAGGGCCTTGTAGAGACGGATCAGGGCGGTGAGGCGTTCGGCATCGGCCGTGGCCAGGCTGTCCTCAATGGACAGCAGGCTGCGCTCGGTGCTGAGCACGGTCTGGAAATCGATCAGCCCGGAGCGATAGCGGTGACTCGCCAGCAGAGCTGCATTGCGGGCAGCCTCGGCGGCGCTCACCAGGGCTGTCTGACGCTCCCGGCCGCTGGCCAGGGCCACCAGGGCGTTATGCACGTCCTCCAGGGCGAGCAACACGGTCTTCTCATACGCCGCCACGGACTGCTCCCTCACCGCCTCACGGACGTCCACCTGGGCACGCAGACGGCCCCCATCGAACAAGGGGCCGGACACCGAGGCCGCCAGGGAGCGAGCCAGCTGCCCGCCACCGGTAAAGGTGGACAGACCCAGGGCCTGCAGGCCGATGGAGCCGGACAGGCTGAAGCCCGGGTAGCGGGCCGCCTCTGCCTGCCCCACCCGGGCTGTCTCTGCCGCCACCCTACGCTCGGCAGCCCGCACATCGGGGCGCTGGCGCAGTGCCTCGGCCGGAATGAGCAGGCCCACCTGCTCCGGGACGACGGGTAGTCCACCTGCGGCGCCTTCCTTCACAACCAGCTGCTCGTGGAGACTACCCGGGCCTCGTCCGGTTAGCAGGGCCAGTCGATGCTCCGCCGCGGCCTGCCCGGTCTCCAGGGTAGGAATCACCGCCCGTGTGGTGTCCCGGTTGCTGCGCGCCTGCTCCACATCGAGGCTGCCCACCAGCCCTGCCCGGGCGCGCCAATCGGTAATCTGCAGGGTTTCGGACTGACTCCCCAGATTGCTCCGGGCAATACCCAGACGGGCCTGGTAAGCCCGCAGCTCCACGTAGTTGAGGGCCACCTCCGCTGCCAGGCTGACCTGGGCGGCATACAGGTCGGCCAAGCTGGCGGCCAGATCGGCGTCAGCCGCCTCGAGCGCCCGACGGGCGCCACCAAAGACATCCGGCTCCCAGCTGGCATCGAAGCCGGCATCGTAAAGGCTCTTGTCCACACCGAAGGCCGTGCTGCGGCTGGTACCCACCGTTGCGCCCAGCGTCGGAAAGCGGTTCGCCGAAGCCAGAGTCCGGCTGGCCCGCGCGGCACGCAGGGCCGCCCCTGTCGCCTTGAGATCCGGATTGGCCCGGAGGGCCTCCTCGATCAGGCCGGTCAGCAGCGGATCGGACAGCTGGGTCCACCAGCGGGCCAGGTCGGCACGCTCTACCTGATGCGTACCGGCCGTCGGGGCCTGCCAGACGGCCGGTGCCTGAGTCACGGGGGCGCGGTAATCGGGGCCGACATTGGCGCAGGCACCAAGCAGCGTGGTGAGGATCAGCGGCAGCAGTGACCGCGTGGCCGCGACGCGCGGCAAGGAAGAAGGGGAATCCATGGGACGGGGCGGATAGCTCTGCGCAAAGTACGCAGCGACAGGCCATCATCTCCCCATCATGTGTAAGCCGGCGTCACCCCAAGGTAAAACCGGGTAAAGATACCTCTGGCTGGCGCCGACGGACCCAATGAAAAGCGGGCCACAAAGGGCCCGCTTTTACATCCACGCCTGCCCAGTCCGGGCAGTGGCGTCAGATAACTACTGTTTGTGCCTGACCTTCGGCACGGGCTTCGATGGTGCCCAGGTTGTAGACCGTTTCGCCGGTGGCACGCAGCTGCTCGGTGGCGGCATCCACGTCTTCCCGGGCAACGATCACGACCATGCCGATACCGCAGTTGAACACCCGGTACATCTCCTGAGCATCGACATTGCCGGCGTGCTTGAGCCACTGAAACAGGTAAGGCATTTCCCAGGCGTCCTTCTTGAGGACGGCAGTGAGATTGTCAGCCAGCACACGAGGCACGTTTTCAAGCAGTCCACCACCGGTGATGTGGGCCATGCCCTTCACCAGGCCGTCCCGCTTCTCCATCAGCGCCAGCAGGGACTTCACGTAGATGCGGGTGGGCTCCATGATCACATCCTTGAGGCTGCGGCCATGAAAGTCGCCTTCCAGGTTCGGCTTGGCAATCTCGATCACCTTGCGGATCAGGGAGTAACCATTGGAGTGGGCACCGCTGGATGCCAGGCCCAGCACCACGTCGCCCGGGCGGATGGTGGAACCATCGATGATCCTGGACTTCTCGACCGCACCCACCGCGAAGCCGGCCAGGTCGTACTCGCCGTCCGGGTACATGCTCGGCATCTCGGCGGTTTCACCGCCAATCAGGGCGCAGCCGGAGAGCTCGCAACCCTGGGCAATGCCCTGAATCACGGTGGCAGCGGTGTCCACATGCAACTTGCCACAGGCAAAGTAGTCAAGGAAGAACAGGGGCTCGGCACCCTGCACCAGGATATCGTTGACGCTCATGGCCACCAGATCCTGGCCGACGGTGTCATGCTTGTTGAGCTGGAAGGCCAGCTTGAGCTTGGTGCCAACGCCGTCGGTACCGGAAACCAGCACGGGCTCCTTGAACTTCTTCGAGATCTCGAACAGGGCGCCAAAGCCGCCGATCCCGCCCATCACCTCCGGGCGCATGGTGCGCTTGGCAAAGGGCTTGATACGGTCAACCAGGGCATCGCCGGCGTCAATATCCACACCGGCATCGCGATAAGTAAGGGAGCTCATGGGTTCTTTGATCTCATTTGAAGCGACCGGCAGGCAGGAGGATTGCGCTCGTCGGGTTGAGCGCCCCGCCGTGACCGGCTACATTAACGGGCCTTGCGCTGCAGACAGCCGGAGTTTTCCGCCCGTCCCGCGCAAACAAACCCGAATTTTAGCCGAAATGTCGCCTGCCCGCCCCTGCCCGGTGTTGAACGGCGAGACAACCTCGTGAAGCAACTCACCCTCGATCTGCACGCCGACGCGCCACCGCTGCTGGAGAACTTCGTCGCCGCGACCAATGCCGACCTGCTTGCCGCCCTCTACGAGGCAATCCCGGTGGCAGAGGTGCCCCAGCACCTCTTCCTGTGGGGAGATGCGGGCAGCGGTCGCAGTCACCTGTTGCGCAGCGTGGTCACCGCCGCAGCCCAGGCCGGCCGGCCGGCCTGTTACGTGCAGGCCGCCGACGTGGTGGACACCCTGCCCGAAGCCCCCACCCTGCTGCTTGCCGTGGATGACGTGGAAGCCCTTGGCCCCGACGCCCAGATCGCCCTCTTCCGGGCCTTCAATTCGGCCCGCAGCCAGCGCATGACCCTCATCACCAGCGGCTGCGCTGCACCACTTCACCTGAATCTGCGCGAAGACCTGCGTACGCGCATCGGCCAGAGCCTGATCTTCGAGGTCAAGGCCCTCAACGACGATGATCGCCTGGCTATTCTCGACGCCCAGGCGGCAGCCCGCGGTCTGCGCCTGGACCCAGAAATCGTGCAGTACCTGTTGCGTCATGGTCGCCGTGACCTGACCAGCCTGCTGCGCACCCTGGATGCCCTCGATGCCGCGTCGCTGGAACGCAAGCGCGCCATCACCCTGCCCCTGCTGCGGGAAATCCTGCAGCGCGACCTGAGCCTTTAAAGCGATCAAGATGGAACTCGTACTCTTCGACCTGGACAACACCCTCCTTGCCGGTGACTCGGACTTCGAGTGGGCCCAATACCTGATTTCCCGTGGCGTACTCGACAAGGAAGTCTACGAAGCCCGCAACCAGACCTTCTTCGACCAGTACAAGGCGGGGACCCTGGACATCTTCGAGTTCCTGGACTTCCAGCTCAAACCCCTGGCCCGCCACAGCCGCGAGCAGCTCGACGCCTGGCACAAGGAGTTCATGGCCAGCCGGGTACAACCAATGATGGCACCGGAGGCCCGGGCGCTGGTCAACCGACACCTGGAAGAAGGCGCCGTCGTGGCCATCGTCACGGCCACCAACAGCTTCGTCACCTATCCCATTGCCCGCGCATTCGGCATCCCCCATCTGATCGCCACCGTTCCGGCCCAGGAAGGCGGCGCGTTCACGGGCAAGCCGCGAGGCACTCCGGCCTTCAAGGATGGCAAGATCGAGCGGGTTGAAGCCTGGCTGGAGAGCCTGGGTCTGTGCTGGTCAAGCTTCGAGCGTAGCTGGTTTTACAGTGACTCCCACAATGACCTGCCCTTGCTGGGCAAGGTCACCAACCCGGTAGCGGTGGACCCGGACGACACCTTGCGTATCCACGCCACTTCCCGGGGCTGGCCGGTGATCTCCCTCCGCGGCTGAACCGACCAGCCAGGGCCGGGAGTCAGTCTAGACGCCGTTGTCGCGGAACCAGGCCAGCATCCGCGCCCAGCCGTCAATGGCATCCTCAGCCCGGTAGCTGGGCCGGTAGTCGGCATGAAAGGCGTGCCCCGCCTCGGGATAGATGACGAATTCGGCGCGCTTGCCGGCCCGGGTCATGTCGTCACGCATGTCCTCCACATCGGACACAGGGATCCCTTGGTCCTTTGCGCCGTAAAGCCCGAGCACCGGAGCCTGCATGCGGTCGACAAGATCAGCCGGATGCTTCGGCGAAGTTCCGGTTGCCACCCCCGTGAGCCGGCCATACCAGGCAACAGCAGCGCGCAGTTGCGGATTGTGGGCTGCGTAAAGCCAGGTGACTCGCCCCCCCCAGCAAAATCCGGTAATCGCCAGCCGCGCCGGATCCCCTCCGTTTGCTGCCGCCCAGCCGGCGCAGGCATCCAGATCACCCATGACCTGGGCATCAGGCACCTTGCTGACGATCGTCGAGAGAATCTCTGCCACGCTACCCACGCTCGCCGGATCTCCGTGGCGCTGGAACAGATCGGGGGCGATGGCCTGGTAGCCCTGACGGGCCAGACGACGGCAGGTGTCTCGAATGTATTCATGCAGGCCAAATATTTCCGATACCACCAACACCGTCGGAAATGGCCCCTTGCCGGAGGGCTGGACCCAGTAGGCACGCACCGCCACACCGTCGGACGCCTTGATGGTGATGTCGCCGGCAGAAAGCCCGCTGGCAGCGGTCTGTATGACACTTTGCCCCTGGGCCGGGCGCACTGCCAGTGCAAAACCAGCCGCCAGGGATGCCCCGACAAAGGTTCGGCGGCTCAGCGGCAGGCCGGGAACAAGGCTATCGAAATCGGAATCCTTGACAAGCATGGGGCACTCCGAGGGTTGAGCGAGGATGGAAGCATACTCCAAGGACCCATGGCGCCGGAATCTGCCGTTTGCTCAGACGCTCCGCGCCCCGAATGCCCCTGCCTGCCCAACCCCATTCCGCGAGAACCAGCTGCTGCCCTGCGAAACCGTAGCGCAGGACGTTACGCCAGGAACATCCCGGCGAAGTATCGGCCGAGAGGCGTGAGCGCGGGTGAAAGCCTCCATCAGGGTGACATGCTTGCCATGGACATGAATCATCCCGGCATCGGACAGCTCGCGAAAAATGCGCGACAGGGTTTCCGGCGTGAAACCCATGCGCGCCGCCAACACATGCTTGGGGATCTCGAGCTCGAGATCCACAGCGCGCCCTCTCTCCATTCCGGGCCCAGCGAGGCGCAGAAGGTAGTCCACGACCTTGTCCGTTCCAGACTGGAAACAATCGGCAGCGATATCCCGCTCGATGGAGGATTGCCTCTGCGCCATGGCGCTGAGCATGCGACGGGACAAGCCGGGCTCCTGCTCGACGGCACGCAGCACGCCCTCCCTTCCCACCGCCAGCATGACAACGGGCGTCACGGTTTCAACCGAAGACACACAGGGCGCATCCCCAAACAACTCGGCAACCCCGAAAAGCTGTCGGGGTGACAGAATCTCGATCACCTTCTCACCGCCATCCTGTGACGATACCGAAACCTTGAGGTGGCCAGACATGACGTGATAAAGCGCCCTCGGCCTGTCCCCTGCCGCGTAGATCGTCTTGCCCTTGGCAAGGCTGATGACATCCGCAGACTGGGCGATCTCACCGATCACGTGTTCAGGAAGGGCTCGAAAGAGCGCGATCTCACCGAGAATCAAGGACAAGTCATCAAGGCTGGTATGCATGGTTTCCTCCACTTGGTACATGTGCAGGACAGACCGGAATTTGAGTGGTCGCCCTTTGGCATGCCGCGCAGTCTAGGAGTCGTCAGAGCATCTGGATTTGACCTAGATCATGCCCGAAAGACCATGCAACTTGCATTAACTACCTCTATTTAGGTAGGCAAAAAATGCGTGTTATTAACATGCAACTGGCTGTTTTTTAATTGTTTGTCTAAAACCTGCAAGAGCGTTCAGAACGTCATACATCCTCGCCCGAAGGGATCGCCCTACTCCCATTTTCCGTCTCCGAGTATCCACACAGACTCCCATCAACGCGCCCCCTGGCCCAAAATAGCACTTCGTCAGGGCAACCGGAGATCAAGCCTTGAGTGCCCCATCAATCCATCAGCGAATCCCTCCCGGCAGGGGGCGCCCATCCGTTGTCATCCGCCTCGGCGCCTGGATCGCCGCCATCGCTGCACTGGCGGCGCTCTCCATCCTTGCCTCCATTACTGTGGTCGAGTTGTCTTCCGGTGAGGCGCGGGCGATCAACATGGCAGGCGCCCTGCGCATGCACTCATACGCCATCCAGTCGGCGGTAGGGCTCGACACAACGGATGTCCGCCACCCCCGGCTGACTCAGAAACTGAACGAGTTTGAGGCCCGCTATACCCACCCGGATCTGCTCCGGGTCATTCCCGCCACGGCCGAAGACCCTGTACGCCTGGCCTACGAGATCGTCGGGAAATTCTGGCGCACCCGGTTTCGCCCGGCCGCACTGCAGGCAGGCCCAGAGCCTACTGCCCGTTTGGCCCTTCAGGCCGACACAGCCCAAATGGTTGTTCATATCGATGAGCTGGTTGCCCTTATAGAGGAAGGGCTGGAGACAAAACTCCAGGCGCTACGCCTCGCCCAAGGCATTTCCCTGGCCTTACTGCTAGTCGTCGGGGCCTGTGCGGTAATCCAGCTGAAAACCCACGTACTCAACCCACTCGGCGAATTGTTGGCCATGGCACGAGTAGTTCGCAAAGGCAATTTCAGCGAGCGGGTTGCAGCTCGGGAACCCGACGAGCTCGGACAACTTGGTGAAGCCTTCAACTTCATGATCGAAGACCTGTCGCGGATCTATGCCGAGCTGGAAAACAGGGTCATGGAAAAAACCGAAGAACTCGCTCGCAGCAACCAGTCCCTAAATCTGCTTTACCGCACCACACGGGCACTGTCCGAACGCGCCGTCAGCAAGGCCACGCTACAGCAGGTACTGCAGGAGGTGGGGCAAGTGATAGGAATTCGCTCGGGCACCCTGTGCCTCAAGAAGGTGGACGGGATGAGCGTTGTTGTGCAGGCAGATCCGGCAGCCCCCATTCCGGATGCCGAATTGTGCAGATCAGAGTGCCATGGCTGCAAAAGCGCCGGTACGCCGCAGGTAAGCATTGGTGTTCGCGACGCGGCTCCCGGAGAATGGAACATCTCGGTCCCCCTATTCGACGGAACACGCAGCCATGGCGCCATGTTGCTTCAGCAGACAGACAGCAAGCGCCTGGAAGGCTGGCAGGTCGAGCTTCTGGAGGCCGTCGGTCGTCACGTGGGGACTGCACTGGCGACAACCCAACGCAATGAAGAGCGCCATCGCCTGGCTCTCCTGGACGAGCGCTCGGTCATTGCGAGGGAGCTCCACGACTCCCTGGCCCAATCCCTTTCCTACCTGAAAATCCAGGTCACGCGACTGCAGAGCCTGCTGGGTCGAAACCCACCCCCAGAGCCCGTGAATGAAGTCGTAGGTGAGCTTCGCGACGGTCTTAACGAGGCCTACCGCCAGCTGCGTGAGTTGCTGACAACCTTCCGCCTGCGCATCGACGGTCGAGGCCTGCCAGCGGCTATCGAGGACACCGTACAGGACTTTCGTCGGCGTACCGGGTTGAGTATCTTCCTCGATAATCAGTTGAGTAGCCTGGAACTCCCCCCTCACCGAGAAATCCACGTCCTGCAGATCATCCGGGAAGCACTTTCCAACATAGAACGCCATGCCCACGCCAGGCATGTCTCCGTTACCCTCAAGAACAGCGAAAACAATCTGCTGATGGTGAGCGTCGAAGATGACGGAATCGGATTCGACGCAAGCAACACGCCCCTGCATCGCTACGGCATCGTGATCATGCGTGACCGTGCCCAAAACCTGGACGGAGATCTTCATGTCCGGCCCCGGAACGGAGGAGGCACCCAGGTTGAATTCACCTTCCCCAATCAACCCGTCCTGCAGGACGCTCAAGCCAGCAACCAAGGAAATCCGCAGTGAACATCTCCTCCACGAGCTCCGTCCTCATCATCGATGACCATCCCCTGTTCCGCAAAGGCGTGTCCCAACTACTCGCCCTTAACGACGAACTACACCTGATCGGAGAAGCCTCCAGTGGAGAAGAAGGGCTCGAGATGGCCAAAGGGCTTGAGCCCGACCTTATCCTCCTGGATCTGAACATGAAGGGCATGAATGGCATCGAGACACTACGCGCCCTGCGTGAAGCCGATCTTGCGGCACGAATCCTGATTCTGACCGTGTCAGATGCAGCTGACGACCTGGTCGCCGCTATCCGCGCAGGCGCAGACGGCTATTTACTGAAAGACATGGAACCAGAGGAACTGCTGGAACGGATCGTGGAGGCTCAACGTGGCAAGATCGTCATCAGCGAGAGCCTGAACGGCCTGCTTGCGAGATCCCTGCGCGACGAAGCCCAAGCGGCCGAGCGCACCATAGCGCCTCTCACCGACCGGGAGCGCGACATTCTTGGATGCCTGGCCAACGGACTGTCAAACAAGTTGATCGCCCGGGACCTGAACATCGCCGAAGGGACCGTCAAGGTGCACATCAAGAACTTGTTGAAGAAACTCAAGTTCAGATCACGGCTGGAAGCGGCAGTCTGGGCAATAGATCAAAATCTGCG
>NZ_JBIJDC010000035.1:0-40087 GCF_044344315.1 Zoogloea sp.
GCCAATGTGACGTAGTACAACGGAAAGCCGTCCGTAAGGGCTCACCGGTCAAAGGTCGAAGAGAGGGGCTCAACGACATTCGGATAAAGCCTGGAAAGCGCTTCCACCCCGGACGGCAAGGCTCACCGAGCCCGGCGTGCCTGCCAGGGGCAGGGTTTACATACCTAACGCGAACATCGCCAGTGAATTCGACCCCACGGTCCTTCCAGCCAGCGTCAGCGTCTTCGGAAAGCCCCCTTTCCCTTTACTCGTCGGGCGGAGCCGGCCAGGGGGCAGCCAAGCCCCCGTTGGCACTGGGTTTGTGTCTGTTTCAGAGAGGATGGCTGAGGCAAGCAGGTTCAATCCCGGTCTTGAGTTGTTGGCTGTTTTTTTATACAGTTAAATGGATTGCCGCGATTGCCCGCGCTTAATCTTCGCGACACCGTGAAACCATGCCCATGAATCACCAGACTTGTTTCGAGTTTCCTGCCGATGGTGTTCAGCTGCCGCTGCCTGTCGTGCGCAAGGCCCGGCGGCGGCGGGATGCGACGGTTGGGGATGCCGGAGCCCCGTGCCAGCTGGCGCTGGTGGTGTCCGGTGAGTTGATCGAGGTCCAGCTGCCAGTGCGTGTGCCGCCGCCGCCCGATGAGGCGGCGTTCGAGACGCTGGTGCGCAGTTCGCGGCAGATGGCGGAGCCCGTCGAGCCGCGGCGTGCGGGTGGCCGGCCGCTGCGGTCCGTGTCGGTAACGGTGCGGGGGCGGCAATGGGAGGTGTCCCTGCGCCTGGTGCCCGATGAGTACGAGCCCCATGCACTGCTCACGGCCCATGACGAACTCGGTGAGCAGGTTGCCGAGGAGCGGGTCGTTGCCGATTTCCGGCTCACCGAAGGGGTGGCACGCAGCTGGATCGAGGGGGATTTCCAGTAGCCGGTCGTGTGCTGGGTGGCGGGGATCGGCCTGGCAAATTGAGCCAGGACAGGGCGGCGCGCTGGCCTGCCAGCTAAAGTCCCGGCCAATCATGAAGTCTGCCGAGGTGCTTTCCCTGCTTGCCGTCTGCCCGTCTCCTCCTTCGGGTAGCATCCCTTGTCTGACCGGGCAGGGGCCCGGTGCGAATCGAGGAGAGTGAGATGCTGGCAGGCAGGACGGCTTTGGTGACGGGTTCGACTTCCGGGATTGGTCTGGCGGTAGCCCAGGCCCTGGCGCGGGCCGGGGCGAAGGTGATGCTCAACGGTTCACGGCCGGCGGCGGATGCGGAGGCCCTGCGGGCCGAGCTGGCCGCAGAGACGGGCGTGGAGGTGGGCTACACCCAGGCCAACCTGGCCCAGGGCGCATCGGCCCGGGGCCTGGTAGAGGCCACCATCGCGGCCTTCGGCAGCGTGGACATCCTGGTCAATAACGCGGGCATCCAGCATGTGGCGGCGGTAGACGCCTTTCCCGACGACACCTGGGACCAGCTCATCGCCATCAACCTGTCGTCGGTGTTCCACACCACCAAGGCGGCCCTGCCGTCCATGAAGGCGCGGGGCTGGGGGCGCATCGTCAATATCGCCTCGGCCCACGGCGTGGTGGCCTCGCCCTTCAAGGCGCCCTACACGGCCAGCAAGCACGCGGTGGTGGGTTTTTCAAAGGCGGTGGCGCTGGAAGTGGCCGAGCAGGGCATCACCTGCAACGCCCTGTGCCCGGGCTATGTGCGCACCCCCCTGGTGGAAAAGCAAGTGGTGGATCAGGCCAAGGTGCACAACCTGCCGGAAGACCGGGTGATCCGCGAGGTGATCCTGGCTGCCCAGCCCACCAAGCAGTTCGTCGAGGCCGATGAAGTGGCGGCCTTCACGGTGTTCCTGTGCTCCGATGCGGCCCGTTCGGTGACCGGCTCGGTGCAGTTGATCGATGGGGGCTGGACCGCGAGGTAGCCCCGGGAAAGGCAGGCATGGAAGAGTTCATCGGTGGCTTGTGGCACCGCTTCATCACCCGCGCGGCGACGCGCAGCCACCCGGAGGCGGTGGTGCGCCTGGCCGACATGGAGCGCAGCGCCGGGATTCTCTTCCGCGCCCTGGGGGGCGACGCCGGCTTGCGCGTGGCACCGGCCGCCGAAGTGGAACATGGTGCCCGCCGCAACTGGCTGGCGCGCCTCGCCCATGCCGGCGAGAAGGTGGCCCAGGCAGCCCGGGATGAGGAAACCCTGCGCTTGCCGGCCGAGATCGCGCTCTTCCCCGAGCGCAGCCTCAACCGCGATCTGTATCTCTGGCTGATCGCCCAGGGGGCTGCCCTGCCCGCCGGGGGCCTGTCGGCCGACACCTGGATCGTCGCCAACCAGCAGGCCAGCGCCGCCACCCTGGAGGCCTTTCCGGGCTTTGCGGCGCGCTATGGCCGGCTGGTGGCGGCGGTGCTGGCCGAACGCCCCGACCCCGGCAAGCTGCCGGCCGACGAGGCCGCCGCCGAGAGGGCAATCCGCCAGGCCCTGGATGCGCCGGGCAGCGTTACCGCCCTGCCGGCCGCCCTGCGCCCGCCGACACCCGTGGCCCTGTGGCTGTATCCGGCGCCGGTGGCCCTGGACAGGCGCCAGTCCGCCGCCGACCCGACCCCGGCCGAACACCGGGAGGGCAGCAAGTCGACCGATGCCACTGACCGCCGCCGTCAGGCCCAGCGGGAAGACATGCCCGATGGCCGCAATGGTCTGATCCTGCCTTTCCGGGCCGAGAGCCTGCTGTCCTTTGCCGAGTACGTGAAGGTGAACCGCGGCCACGAAGAGGGCGACGACGAGGACCCGACCCGGGTGGCCCACGACATGGACCGCATCGCTGTGGCCCAGGACGGTCAGGACACCGCCTCGCGGGTACGCTTCGATCTGGATCTGCCCTCCGCGGCCCACGACGACATTCCCCTGGAGAGCGGCATCCTGCTGCCCGAGTGGGACTGGAAGAAGCAGGTGCTGAAGAAGGACATGTGCAGCATCACCGTACTCGACCCCCGGGATGCCCAGCCCTGCCCGCTGCCCCCGCGGCTGCAGGCCCCGGCCCGGCGCCTGCGCCGCCAGCTGGAGGCCCTCACCCCGGCCCGGCGCTGGCTCAAGAACCAGCCCGACGGCCCCGAGCTCGACATCGATGCTTGCGTGCGCGCCTACGCCGATCGGCGCACCGGCCATGTGGCCGGCAGCGATGGCGGCTACCTGTCCTGCGAGCGGCGGGAGCGCGACCTGTGCTGCCTGGTGCTGGCTGATCTGTCCCTGTCCACCGATACCTGGGTCAGCGACGAGCAGCGCGTGATCGACGTGATCCGTGACAGCCTGTGGCTGTTCTCGGAGGCCCTGGGGGCAACGGGCGACCCCTTCGGCCTGTACGGCTTCTCCTCACGGCGGCGCGAGCACATCCGCTTTCATCGCATCAAGGGCTTTGACGAGAAGATTGACGACCGTATCCGCGGCCGCATCGGCGTGCTCAAGCCCGGCTTCTACACCCGCATGGGGGCGGCCATCCGCTACGCCACGCAGATCCTGTCGAAGCGGCCGGAGGCCCTGCGCCTGCTGATGATCCTGTCCGATGGCAAGCCCAATGACGTGGATCACTACGAAGGGCGCTACGGTATCGAGGACACCCGGATGAGCCTCAACGCCGCCCGCCAGGAGGGCGTGCGGCCCTTCTGCGTGACCATCGACAAGGCAGGCCAGGGCTATCTGCCTCACCTCTTCGGCCCGTCCGGTTACACCATCCTGCGCAATCCGGCCGATCTGCCGGCGCGCCTCCCCGCGCTTTACGCCCAGCTCACCGCAGCTTGACGGGCGCCTTGTCGCAGGCCGTGGCCAGCAGCCCGGCCACACTGCGTGACAGCTGGCGCACCGGTTCGGCCGCCGGCAGGCCCAGCAGGTAGCCCTGGGCGCAGTCGCAGCCCAGCGCGCACAGGGCGGCCAGGTCGCGGGCATCCTCGATGCCCTCGGCGATCACCTGCAGCCCATGTCCGCGGGCCTCGTCCACCAGCAAGGCGAGCGCCTCCTGGCGGGTAGGGTCGGCGTGGATGCGGCGGCTGCGGGGCGGTGTCAGCTTGAGAAAGTCCGCGGCGATGCCGGAGCGCCCGATGGCGCGTCCGCAGCCCAGCGCAGGAAGGTGCGCCCAGGCTTCCGTCAGGCCCTGGGGCGGAGTGTCGGCCTCCATGTACTCCACCACCAGCCGGCTGGCCTCCAGCCCACCTTCATTGAGCACGGCCGACAGCCCGTCGTCACGCATCAGGTCGACGATCATGGCCCCGCTCAGGTTGATGAAGAGTCGCCCGGGCAGCGCTGCGGCCACAAAGGCGGATATCGCCCTGCGCACGGCGAGGTGCTCCAGGGGCAGGCCCAGGCCCGCGTCCCGGGCCACCCGCAGGAGCTGCTCCGGCGTGTGGAGCGGCGAGTCAACGGGGCCGCGCATCAGGGTTTCGTAGCCCAACACCTCCCGGCGGCGCAGGTCAAAGACCGGCTGGAAGACGAAGCTGAGCGCCTGGCAGGCCAGGATGTCGCGGAGGTGGGAGACGAGGCCGCTGAAGTACATGGCGCGTGGACGGGGGAGCAATGGGTAATACCGTCATTGTCGCCACCCCTTCACGCCAATTGAATGAAGCTTTTGTGAAGACGGCATGATGGCGCGGCCGTCCGGCCCCGCCGCTTCAGGGGCTGCCACGGAAGCATGCCGCCTCGGCGGTGAAGCACTCCACCAGCCAGTCGGCGCTGGCGGCGACCCGGGCCTGGGGGCGGGCGTCCGGGTGGATGAGCATCCACAGCTCCCGGCTCAGCACCGGCTCCGGCCCGCCCAGGCGCACCAGGCCTGGGTCGGGGTCGGCCATGAAGCAGGGCAGGATGCCGTGGCCGATGCCGTCGGCCACCGCCCGGGCCAGGCCGCGCAGGCTGTTGGAGCGCAGGCGCACCCGGCCCTTGCCCAGCATGGCCTCGAGGCGCTGCATCTCCGGGGTGTGGGCCAGGTCCTGGTTGTAGGCCACCCAGTCGCCGGGCCGCACCGGCAGGTCGCCACGGGCCGCACCGTAGATGCCAAAGCCCACGTCGGCCAGCTTGCGGATCAGGAAGTCGCCGCTGGCCGGGCGGGCCAGGCGAATGGCGATGTCGGCCTCGCGGCGGGCCACGCTCAGGTTGTCGTTGCTGGCGATCAGCTCCACGGCCAGATCCGGGTGGCGGGCGTACAGGCCGGGCAGGCGCGGCACCAGGTACTCGCCAATGATGGCGCTCACCGCAGTGATACGCACCAGACCGCTCACCGCCCGGTTGCCGGCCTCGGCCAGGCGCACCACCCCGGCTACGTCTTCCTCGATGCGCGCGCTGCGCTCCAGCACCCGCGCGCCCACCGGGGTCGGGTGCCAGCGCCCGTCGTTGCGCTCGAAGAGGGGGGCGCCCAGGGTGTCCTCCAGGGCCCGCAGGCGCCGGGCCACGGTGGTCTGGTCCACCTTGAGGCTGCGGGCCGCCGCCGCCAGCGTCCCTTCGCGGCCGATCACCACCAGAAAGCGCAGGTCGTCCCAGTTCATCTCGAAATCTCCGTTTGACCTGTCATCCGACAAGGCTCCTGTGGGGTCGAACTCATCCAACTTTCCTCGGTTGTTCTCTCTGAACCAGACGCAAACTCATTGCTGACGCGGGTTTGCCCTCCACTGGCCGTATCACCCGACGGGTGAAGCTGAAGGGGTTTATGGGACGCGCCGAGGGCGGCTGGAGGGACTGTGGGGGCGACTTCAGTCGCCCGCGGAGGTCGATCAAGGGCATGCCTGTGATCGAGGCGTGGGTGGGCGACTGACGTCCCCCCTACAGGAGAGACCGCATCGACCGTCAGACGACGCGTCAAACGGAGGAAATTAGGTTTATTCGACCCCACGGGCCCTCCTGCCACGCTTATGCAACATTTTGCCTGGCCCTGCATTTTTGCAGGAAAGTTGGGCGTGGATGTCAATTCACGCAGGCAGAGCGACGGATTAGTCTGTGCTCGCTGCTTCCCCATTCAACCAGGAGACATTCCATGACCGCTTCCACCACCCTGCGCCAGTTGTCCGGCCTCCCCGCAGCCCCGTCCCGCCTGTCCGAGTCGGCCCTCATCCTGGTCGACGCCCAGAACACCTACCGCACGGGCGTGATGCAGCTCAGCGGCGTCGAGCCGGCGCTGGACGCCTGCGCCAGCCTGCTGGCCCGCGCCCGGGCCCTGAAGGTGCCGGTGATCCACATCCAGCACGACGCGGGCCCCGGCTCACCCTACGACATCCGGGCCGAGATCGGCGCGATTGCCGACAAGGTGGCGCCCGCCGAGGGCGAGCCGGTGGTGGTGAAGAACTACCCCAACTCCTTCCTGAACACCGACCTGGATGCGCGCCTGAAGGCGCTGGGGGTGAAGAACGTGGTGGTGGCCGGGTTCATGACCCATATGTGCATCAACTCCACGGGTCGCGGTGCCTTTAACCTGGGCTACGCGGTCACCGTGCCGGCGAATGCCACCGCCACCCGCCCGCTGGCCGCGCCGGATGGCAGCACGGTTCCCGCCGCAGCCCTGCAGGCCGCGGCCCTGGCGGCGCTGGGGGATCTGTTTGCGGTGGTGGTGCCCGACGTGGCCGACATTCCGGACTGAGCCCGGTGCCGGGCGGGCGGCGCGTCAGGCCTGCTGCTGCCCGGCTCGGTGCACGCTACGGCGGCGTGCCAGGTAGGCTGGGCCGAGGCGGGCGGTCAGGGCCTCCGCCTGCCTCCAGATGTCCGGATGGGGGCGGAAGCTGTCGCGCAGCTGCTTCCACAGGGGCGAGGCCTTGTGGAGGAGTTCATGCAGCACCGTGTCGAGCAGGTCGAGGGCATCGGCATCCGACAGGTGGGCGAGGTAGCGGGGGTTGAGGCGCAGGGTGTCGGAGTGCCAGCGGTACTGGCCCACCACCCTTCCCGAGACTGGCAGGCGCACGGTGCACAGGCGCTTTGGGATGCCTAGTTCGGGCAGGTGTGCCTGCACCACCTCGAGGGCCAGGTCGATGTCACGCTGGGTCATGGGCTGGCGGCCTGAGCGCTTCAGACGCCCCAGGTGACCGGCTGCTTGTCTTTCAGGGAACGCTCCAGGATCTCCAGCAGCGGCACCGCACGCTGGAAGAAGCTGACCCCGCCACCGCCGGGCTTGGCTTCCGTTTCGTCCGTGTCGGCCTTTTCTGCCTGGCGCGCCTTGTCGGCGGCAATGGCGTCCTTCAGGGTGGCGATGGCCGCCGGCAACTGTTCGACGGTGAAGATGCCCTTGGCGTCGGCCGGGTCCTTGCCCAGCACGCTGAGCATCTCCTTGCCATTCTTCTCGAACATGATGACGTCGCCGCTGGCGGGGGATTTGAAGATGATCAGCATGGTGGTGTGTCCTTGCAGTGGAATGGGCCCATTGTAGGCCTCCGGCGGGTCCGGAGGAAAACCCCAAGGGCGCCGCAGCGGGGCAGGTGATACCTTTGGTCTCCAACTTTCCGCCAACGTAAACCCGTGGATCCACGTGCAAGCCTTGCCGGTGTCGCCTTCGGCCTCGGAGCCTACGGCATCTGGGGCTTCTTCCCCCTGTTCTTCCGCCAGCTCGGCCATGTCGGCCCGGTGGAGGTGTTGTGCAACCGGGCCCTGTGGGGCTGCGTGTTCGTCAGCCTCATCCTCAGCGCGCGCCGTCACTGGCCGGCGACCCTCGCTGCCGCGCGGCGCCCCGGCACCGTGCTGCGCCTGGGGGTGGCGGCCTTGCTGGTGGGCTCCAACTGGCTGGCCTTTCTGTGGGCGGTGGACCAGCGCCAGGTGGTGGCCTCCAGCCTGGGCTACTTCCTGACCCCGCTGGTGAATGTGCTGCTCGGCATGCTGGTGCTCAAGGAGCGCCTCAACGGCAAGGAGTGGGCCTCGGTGGGGCTGGCCGTGGCGGCCGTCGGTAGCGAACTGCTGACCCTCGGCAGCCTGCCCTGGATCTCCCTGTTCATTGGCGGCAGCTTCGGCTTGTATGGGTTGGTGCGCAAACAGGTGGCGGTGGACGCCATCTCCGGCCTGTGGCTGGAAACCCTCACCATGCTGCCCCTGGTCGGCCTGTATGCCCTGTGGCAGCAGACCCAGGGGCACAGCGTCTTCACGGGCTTCGATGGTCTGACCCAGGGTCTGCTGGCGGCCTCCGGGGTGCTCACGGCGCTGCCCCTGATGTTGTTTGCCGCGGCCACCCAGCGCCTTAACCTGGCCACGGTGGGCATGCTCATGTACATCAACCCGACCCTGCAGTTCCTCACCGCCATCCTGATCTTCGATGAACCCCTGCAGCCCGCCCGCCTGCTCACCTTCGGGCTGATCTGGGCCGGGTTGATCCTGTACAGCTGGAGCGGCTGGGAGAAGTACCGGGCCAGCCAGGCCTGAGCGGGATCCGCCGCGGGCCGGGCTATCATCCGGCTTTTGCTCAGGACTCCCGGCCCATGCGCATCGGCATCGACCTCGGCGGCACCAAGATCGAAATCATCGCCCTCGATGAGGACGGCCGCACCCTGGCCCGGCGCCGGGTGGCGACGCCCCGGGGCGACTATGCCGGCACCCTGGCCGCGGTGGCCGGGCTGGTGGCTGCAGTGGAGGGCGAGCTGGGGCGGCGCGGAACGGTAGGCGTGGGCACGCCCGGCGCCCTGTCGCGACGTAGCGGGCTGATCAAGAATGCCAACTCGACCTGCCTCATCGGCCAGCCCTTGCTGACCGATCTGCAAGGACTGCTCGGGCGTGAGCTGCGCATCGCCAACGACGCCAACTGCTTTGCCCTGTCCGAGGCGGTGGACGGCGCTGCGGCGGGGGCCGACGTGGTCTTCGGGGTGATCCTCGGCACCGGGGTGGGGGGCGGCATCGTGGTGCATGGGCAGGTGCTCGACGGGGCCAACGGGATTGCCGGCGAGTGGGGGCACAACCCCTTGCCCCTGCCCGGGGGTGACGATCTGCCTCTGCCGGCCTGTTATTGCGGCCGTTCCGGCTGTATTGAAACCTATCTGAGCGGCCCGGGCATGGCCGCTGACCACGCCCGGTGGAGTGGCGCAGCGCTGACACCCGAGGCCATCGTATCCGCGGCGGCGGCGGGAGATGCCGCCTGCGAGGCGACCCTGCAGCGCTACGAGGCGCGCCTGGCCCGGGCGCTGGCCGGGGTGATCAACCTGCTTGATCCGGATGTGATCGTGCTCGGCGGTGGCTTGTCGAATCTGGCCCGCCTGTATGTGAATGTTCCCCAATACTGGGGCGCCCACGTCTTCTCCGACCAGGTGGACACCCGCCTGGTCGCGGCTGTACATGGGGATTCATCGGGGGTGCGCGGTGCGGCCTGGCTATGGCCGGGGAAGCTGGGCTCGAGGACGCAGGCCGGTTGAGACAAGCGCCTGCAATCGGCGCAGAATGTCGCGCTGCGGGTGGCGACAGATTTCCGGGCCGGTGAGTGCCTTCTGCCCGCTTTCCGCAGCCCCGATATGCCGACCCAACCGAGACCCTGAGCCCATGTGGACCACGCCGGATACAGCCTATCGCACCAGCCTCAGCCTGATGGCTCTGATGGGGAGGCTTGCCCTCGCCAATGTCGATGCCGCCCAGCGTATGCAGTACCTGGTGAGCAGGCTGGCGCTGGGAGCCACTGGCAGTTGTCTGCGTACCCACGTCCTGCAGCATGGGGATGTGCTTTATGCCGCCGACAGGGCAGCGCTGGAGCAGCGTGTCGGCCTGATGGCAGAGGCCGGGGCCGAGGGTAGCGTGACCATCGTCCGGGGCCTCATCGAGGAAAGCACGCGGGCCCACATCCGCTGCATGGAGGAGCTGTTCGGCATCCGCAGTGATGTCGTTGCACCGGTGCTCCAGCTGGCCTTCTCGGCCGGCACGAGCGTGCCCCCCATGGCGCTCCCCTGCTTCAGCGCAAGGGGATGACCAGCGGCGGAATGCCGATCACCACTGACGGTTGCGGCGTGTAGGCGTAGGCCGGCGGCGGGGCGTAATACGGGGTGGGCTGATAGACCACGCGGGGGGCGCGGTAGTGGCGATAATTGTGGCCGTGATGGTGGCCGTGATGCTTCCAGCCATGATGACGCTCACCGTAGCCGCCGTGGCGGGGATGGTAGTCGCGGTCGCCACCGTGGGCGCTGGCGCTCAGTGACAGGCCGAGCCCAAGACTGGCCAGCAGGCCGGCGGTGATCAGTTGGCGGATGTTTCGCATGGTCCTCTCCTCATACCCCGGATGGGGCGGAACGATTCAAGGATAGCGAGCTTGCGGCCCGTGGGAGGGCCGGTTTTGTAAGCAAATCTGTGTCGCCGACGGCGGGAGTGTGTCCACCTCGCCGGGTTTTTTTCAGTTTTCGCCGCTGCTCTGGCCGGCCTGATGGGCCGCAATCAGGATCTGCCGCCAGCGTTGGATGGCGTCGGCCAGGGCTTCCCGGGCCACCGGCTTGACCACATAGTCGTTCATGCCCGCGTCGAGGGCAGCCTGGCGTTCTTCGCTCATGGCGTCGGCGCTGACGCCGATGATGTACGCCTTGTTACCGTCTGCGCGCAGGGCGCGGGTGGTGGCGATGCCATCGAGTTTTGGCATGCGGGCATCCATGAAGATCAGCTCAAAGGCGGCTTCCGCACAGCGCACCAGGGCTTCCTCACCGTTCTCGGCATAGACCAGGCCATTTGCGCCGAAGCGCTCCAGCATGCGACCTAGGACAAGGCGGTTGATCGGGTTGTCCTCGACGATCAGGATGCGGGTGTTCTGGCGCAGGATGGTGCGCGGCGCTTCGGGGGCAGGGCTTTCCTCGGCGGTGGCGCTTTCCAGGCTCACCGTGAACCAGAAACGGGAGCCCTTGCTTTCCTCGCTGTCCACGCCGATCTCGCCACCCATCAGCTCGCACAGCATGCGGCAGATGGCCAGGCCGAGCCCGGTGCCGCCGTAACGGCGGGTGGTGGACATGTCGGCCTGCTCGAAGGGCGTGAAGATGTGCCGGCATTTGTCCGGGGCAATGCCGATACCGGTATCGCTGACCGTGAAGCGCAGGTGGGTGCGGCCCGCGTCGCCGGGGTTGGCGGTCACATGGATGCCGACGCGGCCGTGGGCGGTGAACTTGAAGGCGTTGCCCACCAGGTTCATCAGCACCTGGCGCAGGCGTGTCGGGTCGCCGATGAGCACTCGCGGAGTGTTGTCGGTGACCGCCGCGCTGAAGTCCAGCGCCTTCTCCCGGGCCTTCGGGCGGAACAGACGCTCCACGTCTGCCACGAGCTGGCGCAGGTCGAAGCCGACCTGTTCGAGGCTCATCTTGCGGGCCTCGATTTTTGAGTAGTCGAGAATATCGTTGATGATGCCGAGCAGGGCTTCGCCGCTCTTCTGGATGGTGCTGATGTAGTCCTTCTGTTCGGCCGAATGGGGGGCCATTTCAAGGAGCTGGGCCATGCCGATGATGCCGTTCATCGGAGTGCGGATCTCGTGGGACATCATCGCCAGAAAATCGCTCTTGGCACGGCTGGCGGCGGTGGCGGCATCGCGGGCGGCGATCAGGGCCTGTTCGGCACGATGCCGCTCAGTCACGTCGGTGACGCAGAACACCCTGCCGATGACTTCCTCGTCGTGGCGGGCCGGGCGGGCGCTGAGCTCGAAGATGCGGCCGTCCCGGAGGGGCAAGGTATCGAAGGTTTCGCTGAGGCCCTGGCTGGTGAGCAGGCACCGCAACACGTCAGGCGCCTCGACCGCCTGGATCAGGTGATCAAGCAGGGCCGCGTCGTCGTGGCGGGTGAGCAGGTCTTCGGGCAGTTGCCACAGGCGGGCCAGCCGGCGGTTCATGTTCACCACGCGGCCCTCCCGGTCGACCACCAGGATGCCGTCGGCCGTGGCCTCCAGGGTGGCCCGCAGACGCGAGGCCATCAGGGCCAGCTCGTCTTCGGCCCGCTTCTGGGCGCCGATGTCGGTGGCGCGCACGAGGATGCCTTCCGGGATGCGCCGGATACTCTTGCTGGCCGACAGCAGGCTATCGTCGGCGCGCCGGTACAGGCCCTCCATGACCTGCTCGTCGATGACACCGCCGGCCCGCACCTCTTCCCAGAAGAACAGGTCGGCCAGGGCGCATTCGATGTCGGTGATGGACATGCCCACCAGCGCGTCGGCGGGGTGGCCGAGCAGGCGGGCGGCGGCCGGGTTGGCGGCCAGGATGACGAGGCTGGAAGGGTCCACGAGCAGCAGGATCTCTTCCGCTGCGGCGAGAAGGACATCCTGGTAGGCGGCATTCATTGACTGCGCCCCTTCCGTGAATCGGCGTCGAAGTAATAGGTCACGCGTTTACGCGGGCTGAGGTACTCATACACCTCAGGGGCCAGCTGGATGGGCCGCAGGGCCTTGGCAATATTGATGTCCGGTTCTTCCTCCAGGTCGAGCATGATGGCTTCGTCCTTGGGGATGCCCGGGTCGTAAACCGTGACCCAGGGCCGCAGGGGCTTGGCCGGATTGACCGAGGAGACCAGGGCGATGGCGTCGTTGGAGAGCTTCACCACGGTGCCCGGCGGATAGACGCCCAGGCAGCGGATCATCACCTGCAGGGCCCGGGTGTCGAACTTGGCGCGGCGCTGGGCGAACATCAGGGACAGGGCCTCGTGGGGCGTCATGGCCTTGGCCAGGTCGGCGGGATTGCACAGGTTGTCGTAGTAATTGACCAGGGACACGATGCGGGCCAGGGGGTCGATCTGATCGCCCTTGAGCTTGTTGGGGTAGCCGCTGCCGTCGGCCAGCTCGTGGTGCTGGGCGATGATGCGCAGCACCGCGTCGGGGAGCCCGATCTGCTTGCCCAGGCGCACGCCGTAGTCGCAGTGCAGCTGGCGCAGGTTGCGCTCCGGGGCGGTCAGCTCGTGGCGCGGGCGGGCCACCCGGTCGGGGATGTCGTTGAGGCCGACGTCGTGGAGCAAGGCGCCGACGCCGAGGATCTGGCAGTGCGCTCGGGCAAAGCCCAGTTCCTTGGCCAGCATCATCGACAGGATGGAGCAGTTGAGGCCGTGGTAGTAAGTCTCCTCGCCGCCGGCATGTTCGCCGATCACGTGGAGGGCCACCTCGGGCTGGTCGAGGAAGGCCATCACCATCTGGTTTACCAACTCGTCCACTTCCTCCAGGCATTCCTTCGGGCGGGCGAACAGGTTCTTGCCGATGTTGCGCATCACCCCGGCGGCTTTCACCAGGGCCTTTTCCACCTCGATGACCTGTCGCTTGCGCTGGGCCAGGCGGGCGATGCGCTCACGCTTGCTGGCCAGGGTGGAGCTGTTGGCAGGGTCCTCGATTTCGGTTTCGGGCGGTGGGGCTACGGCAGGCCGGGGGGCGGTCATGCCCCGCGGCTGTATGTCGGAGCGGTCGGGGTCGTAGCGGAAATGCTTGACCCCCAGGGTGCGCAGGATCGTCAGCTGCTCCGTCGAGCGGATCTTGAAGCTGTTGAAGCTGAAGGGGTGGCTGAACCAGGGCAGGTCGATATGGATGAACACCCCGACGCACAGCTGGTCGGGGGTAAGGACGAAATCCTGGTGTGAAGCAGGCGGCATCGGACAGGGGCCGGTGGCGGACGATAGGTGCTATTTCGGCGGCGGAGCGCGGAAGTTTAGCCACCTGCTGCCGGCCCGTCCTCCACCAGCAGCACATGCACACTGCGCGGGCCGTGGGCGCCGAGCTGGATGGTGAGCTCCACGTCGCCGGTGCGCGAGGGGCCGGAGATGATGTTGGTGGCCCGGGGCAGTCCGCCGGGCAGGGCGCGCAGCAGCGTCCAGGCGTCTTCGAAGTGACGCACGATGTGCCCGGCAGGCAGCACGATGAGGTGGTGGTCGGGCACGAAATTGAGGGTGGTCGGGCTGTCCGGTCCGGAGGCCAGCATCAGGCTGCCGATCTCGGCAATGCCGGCCAGGCAGGGGGTCACCGACATCTGCTCGTCCGGGCCGGCGGGGCCCGGGTGGTGGGCGAAGCCGGCAGGCCAGGGCAGCCCGGCCAGGGGGCGGGCTACGGCGGCGCGGGGCGGCAGGCCGTGGGCCTGGCGGTAGGCGGCGACGGCGGCGGGGATGGCGTCGGGATGGCTCACCCGTGCCACCGTGCCCGAGCGGCTCTCGAAGCGGGCGACGAAGCGCTCGACCAGGTCTTCGTCGAAGGCGATGCGGGTGTGGGCCGGGCGGCGTGCGTCGAGGGCGGCGGCCGCGCTGTCGGAAAGGGGGCCACGGCCAAGGGCGGTGCGGATCTGCCGGAGGATGGCGCTACGGGAGTCGGGCATGGGGTGTCAGGCTTTGTGGGCGTGCCACAGTTCAAGGAAGGTCTTGCCCTCGGGGGCGGGCAGATCGCGCAGGGCCGTCCAGCCGCCGGCGAAGGGCAGGTGCCGGAGGCGTCCGTCGCGGCCGCCGAGGCTTTTCAGGGCTCGCGCGGCGAGGCGGTTGGCGAACTGGTACAGCCCCGGCCGTTCGGCCACGAAACGCCACACGCCGAGGGCGCGTCGTTGCACTGGCGGGCTGATGCCACGCTGATGCTGCTGGTGGCGAAGCTCGCGCAGCAGCTCGGGCAGGGGGATGCGCACCGGGCACACCGACTGGCAGCGGCCGTTGAGGGTGCAGGCGTTGGGCAGGTCGTAGGTGGCATCCAGGCCGACGAAGAGCGGGGTGAGCACCGAGCCCATCGGGCCGGGATAGACCCAGCCGTAGGCGTGGCCGCCCACCGCGCCGTAAACCGGGCAGTGGTTCATGCAGGCGCCGCAGCGGATGCAGCGCAGCATGTCCTGAAACTTGCCGCCGAGCATCTTCGAGCGGCCGTTATCCACCAGTACCACGTGGAATTCTTCGGGGCCGTCCACGTCGCCTGGCCGGCGCGGGCCGGTGGACAGGGTGGTGTAGGTCTCGGTTTCCTGGCCGGTGGCGCTGCGCGCCAGGATGCGCAGGAACAGGCTGACGTCTTCCAGGGTCGGCACGATGCGTTCGATGCCGCTGGTGACGATGTGTACCTTGGCCAGGGTCTGGGTCAGGTCGCCATTGCCTTCGTTGGTGACGATGATGGATGAGCCGGTTTCGGCCACCAGGTAGTTGCCGCCGGTGATGCCCACGTCGGCCTTGAAGTACTTGTCGCGCAGCACCAGGCGCGCTTCGGTGACCAGATCGGCGACGGTGGTCTTGCGCGGCCCGCCGTGGGCGGCCTCGAACAGGTCGGAAACCTGCTCTTTCGTCTTGTGGATGGCCGGCGCGATGATGTGGGAGGGCGGCTCCTTGGCGAGCTGAATGATGTATTCGCCCAGGTCGGTTTCGACCACGGTGTAGCCGCGCGCTTCCAGGGCCGCGTTGAGGTTCACCTCCTCCGACACCATGGACTTGCCCTTGGTGATGGTCCGGGCCTGTACCCGTTCGCAGATGCCCAGGATGATGTTGCGGGCTTCCTCGGCGTCCCGCGCCCAATGCACGTGGCCACCGGCGGCGGTCACGGCGCTGTCGAAACGTTCCAGGTAGTGGTCGAGGTTTTCCAGCACGTGGTTCTTCACGTCCCGGGCCTGGTCGCGCAGGGCCTCGAATTCGGGCAGGGCGGCGACCAGCTCGGCGCGCTTGTTCACGAAGCCCTTGCGCGACTGGCCGAGGGCCTGGCGCAGGGTGGGGTTGGCCAGGGCGATGACGGCTTTCTGCTTGAAGCGGGGGCTGCTGACGTCCATCTCAGTGCTCTCCGTCGCCGATGCCGCCGCCGGTGGCCATGCCGGCCAGCACTTCGGCGGTGTGGAAGACCTTGAGCGTCGATCCCTGGCGCCGCAGCCGTCCGGCCATGTTCATCAGGCAGCCCAGATCCCCGCCGAGCAGGGTGTCTGCGCCGGTGGCGGCCACATTGGCCAGCTTGTCATCCACCATGCGGCCGGAGATCTCCGGGTATTTCACGCAGAAGGTGCCGCCAAAGCCGCAGCACACTTCGGCGTCCTGCATCTCGGTGAGCTGCAGCCCGTCCACCGAGCCGAGCAGCAGGCGCGGTTGGGCCTTCACGCCCAGGCCGCGCAGGCTGGAGCAGGAGTCGTGATAGGTGACGGTGCCGGTGTAGGCCGCATTCACCGCGGTGACGCCGCACACGTCGGTGAGGAAGGACAGCAGCTCGTGGCTGCGGGCCGCCAGGGCCTCGGCGCGGGGGCGCCAGTCGGGGTCGTCCTCGAACAGTTTCGGGTAGTCGTGGAGCAGGGTGGCCATGCACGAGCCGGAGGGGCCGACCACGTAGTCGAAGCCCTCGAAGGCGGCGATGAGCTGCTTCGCCAGCGCCCGGGCGGCGTCGAAGTCGCCGCTGTTGTAGCCCGGCTGGCCGCAGCAGCTCTGGGCCAGGGGCACTTCGACGGTGCAGCCGGCGTCCTCCAGCAGCCGGGCGGCGGCAAAACCGACCGTGGGGCGGAAGAGGTTCATCAGGCAGGTGGCAAACAGGCCGACGCGGGGCATGGGTGAATCCTTGAAAGATGGCTGGCGCGCTGCCTTCAGGCGGAGCCAGGCCTGGCTTGACCCAGCCAGCGCAGCAGGGTGGTGTACAGCAGGTCCGGGTCGACGGGTTTGGCGATGAAGTCATCCAGCCCGGCGGCGCGGCAGGCCTGGCGATCTTCCTCGTAGGCATTGGCGGTCATGGCGACCATGGGGGTGTGGGCGTAGCCGGGCAGGGCGCGGATCTGCCGGGTGGCGGCCAGGCCGTCGAGGACCGGCATCTGGATATCCATCAGGATCAGGTCATAGGCCCGGGCGTTGGCCATGTTCACGGCTTCCGCACCATCACCGGCCAGGTCGGTGTCCAGGCCGAGCACTTCCCGCAGCATCTCCATGCCCACCTCCTGATTCACCAGGTCGTCCTCGACGAAGAGGATGCGCCGGCCCTGGTAGTGGGTGCGCAGCGCCAGCTCGGCCTCCAGGCCACTGGGGCCGCTGGTGGTGTCGGTAGGGCAGCTGTCAGATTTTTTGAGCCGGGCAGTGAACCAGAAGAGGCTGCCCGGCCCTTGATGCTCGCCGATGCCGATCTCACCGCCCATGAGCTTGACCAGACGCTTGGAGATGGAGAGGCCCAGGCCTGTGCCCCCGAAGCGCCGGGTGGTGGAGCCATCGGCCTGCTCGAAGGGTTCGAAAATACGCTGGCGGGTGTCAGGAGCGATGCCGATGCCGTCGTCTTCCACTTCAATCCTCAGCAGCACGGCGTCGCCGTAGTCGGCATCGATGCCGGCACGGATACGGATGCCGCCCTGGGCGGTGAACTTGATGGCGTTGCCGACCAGGTTGAGCAGCACCTGCTGCAGGCGCAGCGGGTCGCCGAGCAGTGGCTGGTTGGCAAGGGCCGGGGCGATGTCGATGTCCAGGCTGAGCCCCTTGGCCGCCACCTCGGTGCCAACCAGCCCGGCCACATGGCTGCTGACCCCGTCTAAGCGGAAGGGAATGCTCTCCAGGGGCATGCGCTCGGCCTCGATGCGCGACAGCTCGAGGATGTCGTTGAGCAACTGCATCAGATGCTGGGCCGCCCGGCCCACGCTGACCAGCTTGTCCTTTTGGGCAGGGTCGGTGTTGCGGCGGGCGAGCATGTGATTGAGACCGATGATGGCGTTCATCGGGGTGCGCAGTTCGTGGCTCATGTTGGCCAGGAAGATGCTCTTGGCCCGGTTGGCGCTCTCGGCGGCTTCCTTGGCGATGGACAGGTCGGCGGTGCGGGCGGCGACCAACTCCTCCAGGTGGTCCCGATGGCGCTTCAGTTCGGCTTCCGTGCTCTTGCTGATGCTGATGTCGCGCGCCGTGGCGTAGAAGTAACGCTGGCCGTCGGCATTGACCACCGCGGAGGCGATGGCAACCGGGACCAGGCTGCCGTCCTTGCGCCGATGGGTGGTTTCGAAGCGCTCGCCCCCGTAGGCAGCCAGGTTTGCCCGGTGGGCGGCCCATCGCGCTGCATCGACCGCAGGATCGATGTCGTGGATGCGCAGGCGGGTCAGTTCATCCTCGGTGTAGCCGAGCATCTGGCAGGCGGCCGGATTGACCCGCACGATGCGTCCGTCCTCGTCGATCCAGTGGGTGCCGTCGGAGGAGCGGTCCACCGAGACCATGGCCAGGGCCAGCTCCCGGTTCTTGGCGGCGATGTCGGCGGTCTGCTCCTCGACCTTGCGCTGGATGGTGGCAGTACGGCCGGTCATGCCGAGCATCAGGGTCTGCAGCAGGGTGGCAAAGAGCAGACCCACGACGCCAACCGCCCAGGCCACCCAGGGACGGTTCTGTTGCAGGTAGGTGTCGCTGGCCTGGATGTCGAGGCGCCACGCCCGGTCGCCGACGCTGATGCTGCCCTGCCAGCCGAACCGGCTCGGGCCGATGGAGCCGGCAGCGTGGCGCCGGGTGGTGAGGGGGCCGGCCAGCGGATCGGTAAGAGCAAGGGACAGCCCTTCGGGGATGGCGCCCCGGACGGCGGTCTCCACCAGCGTATCGAGCCGGACAACGGCCACGGCAAAGCCCTGCAGGCGTGTCTCGCTGTCGCCAGGCCGGCGGTGGAGATGGGCGGGGGCCAGCAGCAGCACCGAGCGCTCGCCGTCCGCGTCCTGGATGAGCTGGATAGGTGCTGTGACGGTGATCGAGGCGCCCTTCTGCATGGCCCGCATCACTGCATCGCGGCGCAGCGGTTCGGAATGGATGTCAAAGCCCAGGGCGGCCTGATTGGCTGACCGGGGCACGATGTGACTGATCGGGACGTGCATGTCCCGGCGCGCAGCCGTTACCAGCGCGCCCCTGGCGTCGCGTTCGGTAATGCGGAACGCCGGCAGGCCGAGGCGCAGAGCCATATCGCGCTCGAAATCGGCGCGCCGGGCGTCAGGCACGTAGGCGTTGAAGCTGAGGGCGGAAATGTCGGGGTTGTCCTGCAGGGTGTAGAGGGTGTAGCGCTCGAACTGCTCCGGGGAGAGGTCCGGATCGATCTCGACCAGGCGGCGCAGGGCCTGCAGGGCCTCCTGGTGGGTCAGCAGGCGATCGGCAATGCGGTCCTGGAGGGCCAGCGCGTCAGTCCTGAGGCGGTCGGCTTGACTCTGCTGCTCCCAGCGTCCGGTGAAGTAGATGGCAACGCCCACACACACCAGGGTGAGGACCATGGGCAGGGCCATCTGCTGCAGGCGGGCGCGCCACAGGGGGATGCGGCGCAGCAGTACCGAAAGGCACAGGGGCGCGAAGGTGAGCACCCCCAGGGTGTCGCCGATGAACCAGTTCCACCAGGCGAAGGTGCGCGCCGCAGCCGGCAGGATGTCCAGAGCCGACAGGCTGATGATGCCCGTCGTGGCCGACACCAGGCAGGCCACCGGCCCACCGATCAGCAGAAAGACGATGACGTCCCGTTCATGCTCCAACCGGTGCCAGCGTTCGCTCTCCATGCGCCGGATGAGCAGGCGTCCCATCCAGGCCTGGACCACCGCGCCGCAGGCAATCAGGCTGGCGGCAGCCAGGGTGGTGCCGGAGAGACTGTGGGTGTTCCAGGCCAGCCCGCTGTTGAGGCAGGCCGATCCCAGCCAGATGCCGGGCAAGGCACGCCGGCCGAGCATCAGGGTGATGGCCAGCGCCAGCCCGGAGGCGGGAAAGATGGGGCTGGCATAACCCGGAGCGATGGCAAAGATCAGCCCGAGGCTGCCCAGGGCCAGGTAGGCCAGGGCGATGGAAAGTGTCCGTCCGATTTCGGCGAGGGGGTGTGGTGTCAAGCGCAGGCGCGCACCGCGGATCAGCGCGGTGCAGGTTCAGATCGTGGAGGCTGCCCAGTCTAGGTCAGAACCGGGGTATCTGTCTTGATCTGCACCCATTGGCAGGCAGGTTCGGAGTGTCTCGTTCTGCCGCTTGTATTGCAGCTAGCCGGGCACGTGCTCCACGCGGCGCGGGTCGGGCACCACCAGCACGTCGCACTGGGATTCGTTGAGGATGCGTTTGGTGACGCTGCCCAGGAGCAGCTCTTCGGTCAGTTCGGTGCCGTGTTTGCCGACCAGGATCAGGTCGGCGTCCTGCTCCTGTTCCTGAGCGATGACCTGCTGGGCGGGGTCGCCGTGGGGGACGAGGACCGAGTAATGCCCGGCTTCCAGCCCGGCGGCCGCAGCGAGCACGTGCAGGCGCTGCAGGGATTCTTCCCGCTGTTTGCGGCGGTAGGCGTGGATGGCGACCTCGTCGACGCCGGCGAGGGCGAGCTTGCCCTCGAAGGGCACGTTGAAGACGTGGATCAGGACGATGTGGGCGCTGGGCAGGAGGCGCCGCGCCAGGCGTACGGACTGGACCGAGCCGGGGGAGAAATCCACCGGGGCGAGGACCCGGCGGTAGGGCTCGTGGGGCGGCTGCTTGACCACCAGCACTGGCCGGGCCGCGGTACGGCGCAGCAGGCGCGAGGCGGTGGAGCCGAGCAGCCCGTGGCGCAGGAAGGCTTCGCCGCGGGCGCCGACGACGAGCAGGTCGGCATCTTCGGCGTCAGCCTCGGTGGTGATCACGTCGGCCGGGGTGCCGGCGCAGATGCGCAGGCTGGCGGCGACGCCCTGGTGATGGGCGGGATCGGCGAGCAGTGCGCCCAGGCTGTCGCGGGCGGCGTCCTCGAGGCGTTGCCCGATCTGCGCGCAGCCGTCACCCAGCAGCCCGCGCAGGGTGTCGAGGGCCCCGAGGTGCAGGGCGTGGAGCACGGTGTAGCGGGCGCCGCTGGCGGCGGCCAGCTGGAAGCCCCGGTCCATGGCGTGGCGGGCGGGGGCTGACAGATCGGTGGCGGCCAGGATACGGGTGACGGGCTTCATCGTCCTTCCTCCGGAGAATGGGCGCCGAGGCGCAGGATGAGCTTGCGGGTTTCGTCGAGGAGCAGGGTGCTTGAGGCTACCAGCGCGGCCACGCCCCATTCGCTGGGCTGCAGGTCCACGGTGTCGAAGATGGCCTGGGCCGGGCCCCAATGAACCACCAGCACCTGCAATCCGATTACGGCGAGCAGGGCGGTCCACAGCTTGCCATTGCTGAAGAACTGGGCATTGAAGGCGCTGCCGTGCTCGACGCGGGCGTTGAAGATGTTGAAGAACTGGAACAGCACGAAGGTGGTGAAGGCCAGGGTGCCGGCGAGCAGCGGGCCGCCCCGGGTCAGGCCCCAGGCGTAGATGCCGAGGGTGCCGGCCGCCATGGTCAGCCCGTACAGGCCGATGCGCCACAGGCGCTGCCAGGACAGGATGGCGGCGCCGGCGGCCCGGGGCGTCTGTTGCATGATGCCGGGGCGGGCGGGTTCGACCCCCAGGGTCATGGCCGGGGGGCCGTCCATGATGATGTTGACCCACAGGATCTGGATGGCGGTGAAGGGCGTGGCGAAGCCCAGGAAGGGCGCGCCGAGCACGGTGAGGATGGCGCCGATGTTGGTAGACAGCTGGAAGCGCACGAACTTGACGATGTTGTCGTAGATGGTGCGGCCTTCCTCGATGGCCCGCACGATGGTGGCGAAGTTGTCGTCGGCCAGCACCATGGTGGCGGCCTCCCGGCTCACCTCGGTGCCGGTGATGGCCATGGCCACGCCGATGTCGGCGGCCTTCAGGGCCGGGGCATCATTGACCCCGTCACCGGTCATGGCGACCACGTGACCGCTGGCCTGCAGGGCCTCGACGATGCGCGTCTTGTGTTCCGGGGTGACCCGGGCGAACACGGCTGCGCCCTCCACCAGGCGCTGCAGCTCGGCCGGGCTCAGGCCATCCAGCTCGCGGCCTTCGTGGGCGCGGCCGACGAGGCCCAGTTGGGCGGCAATGGCGGCGGCGGTGGCCCGGTGGTCGCCGGTGATCATCTTGACCTGCACACCGGCGGCGCGGCAGATGCGGATGGCGTCCTTCGCTTCCGGGCGGGGCGGGTCGATGATGCCCACCAGGGCGGTCAGGGTGAGCTCCCTGGTCCAGGCATGCAGGTCGCCGGCTGGGTCGAAGTCGGCGGCGGGGATGCGGCGTCCGGCCAGGGCCAGCACCCGCAAGGCCTGGCCGGCGAGGGCGTCATTGGCCGCGCGGAGCGCGTCGTGGGTAGCGGTGTCGAGGGCGGTTTCCGCGTTTTCGGTCTGATAGCGGGTGGCGCGGGCCAGCAGCACGTCGGGGGCGCCCTTGACCCACATGCGCACCTGGTCGCCTTCCGGGTGGAAGGTGGCCATGAACTTGTTCTCCGAGTCGAAGGGGATCTCGGCAATGCGCGGGTATTCGGTGGCGAGTGGTGCCAGGGTGATGCCACCCCGGATGGCCAGGGCGAGGAGGGCACCTTCGGTGGGGTCGCCGATCAGCTGGCCGTCGACGATGCGTGCGTCGGCGCACAGGGCGGCGGGGATCAGCGCCGCCGAGAGGTCGGGCGGCGGCGTGCCGTCGGGGCCGCTGATCTGGCCGTCGCCGTCGTAGCCTTCCCCGCTCACCGCGTACTGGCGGCCAGCGAAGATCAGGGCCCGGGCGGTCATTTGGTTGAGGGTCAGGGTGCCGGTCTTGTCGGAGCAGATCACGGTGGTGCAGCCCAGGGTTTCCACTGAGGCCAATTTCTTGACGATGGCATTGCGCCCGGCCATGCGGTGCATGCCCAGGGCCAGGGTCACGGTAACCACGGCCGGCAGGCCTTCGGGGATGGCCGCCACGGCCAGGGCGATGGCGGTGAGGGCGGTGTCCATGAGGTCGTCGCCCCGGGCCAGTCCGGCGCCGAACATCAGCGCCACCACCACGCCGGCGATCAGGGCGAGGCGCTTGCCCAGGGTGTCGAGCTGGGCCTGCAGCGGCGTGGCCGGCTCGCTGGTGTCGCCGAGCAGGCCGGCCAGGCGGCCCATCTCGGTGTCCATGCCGGTGGCGGTGACGACGGCCTCCAGGCGACCGCGGGTGGCCACGGTGTTCATGAAGATCACGCCCTGATGCTCGGCCAGGGGGGCGTCGGCAGCCACCGCCGCCGGCGTCTTGGCGACGGGGGCGGATTCGCCGGTGAGGGTCGCCTCGGCCACTTCGGCGGCGTGGGCATCCAGCACCCGCGCGTCGGCGGTGACCCGCTCGCCGGCTTCGAGCAGCAGCACGTCGCCGGTGACGAGGGTGGCGGCATCGACCACCGCCACTTCGCCGTTGCGGCGCACCCGGGCGGTGGGCGCGAGCATGTCGTGGAGGGCGGCCAGCGCCCGTTCGGCGCGGTTTTCCTGGATGTAGCCAAGGGTGGCGTTGAGGAGCACGACCACGCCGATCACCGCTGCGTCCTTGACCTCGCCGAGCAGGCCGGCCAACACGGCCGCCGCCAGCAACACCAGCACGAGCAGGTTGGCAAACTGGTCGAGGAAGCGCCGCCAGGCCGGACGCGGGGGCTTCTGGCGCAGGCGGTTGGGGCCCTGGGTCAGGAGGCGGGCGGCAGCCTCGGCGGCGTCCAGGCCCCGGGCCGGATCGCAGCCAAGCTCCGTGGCAACATCGGCTGCGGGAATCGCGTGCCAGGGGCGGCGTGGCAGGGGGGCGGTCATGGCGGGTGTTCCGGGTTTCATGGCATGCGTCCGAGGCTGCCGAGCATGGCCAGCAGCGCGCTGACGTATAGGCCCAGCAGCATCAGGCCGCGGCTGGGGGGGATCAATCCGCCAGCGCGGGGCTTCAGCATGAGCAGGGCAAGGCTGCCCACGACCAGGGTCGGCGCGACGCTGGCCAGCGGTGTGACGATGGGGTGAATGCTTCCTGCCATGCCGACGATGGCCAGTCCGTTGAAGATATTGCTGCCCATCAGCGTGCCGACGCCCACATCGTCGTGGCCGCGCAGACGTGCCAGTATGACTGTGACCAGTTCAGGCAGGGAGGTTCCGAGCGCGACCACGATGGCGCCGATCACGTAGGTGTTGAGCCCCCAACTGGCAGCCATGCCCTGGGCGCCAGCGACGAACAGGTGTCCTGCCATGATCAGGGCCCCGAGCCCGGCAAGCCCGATCAAGAGGGTCGGCAGCGGCGACAGTACCGGGGGGTCGGTATCGGGGAGGCCTTCCGCGCGCTCCTTCATCCCTGCTCGAAGGCTCAAGGTGAGCCAGAGGGTGAAGGCTGCGAGCAGAACGGCGGCATCCAGGCGATCGAGCGACCCATCAATGCACAGGATCAGGGTCAGGGCCGGTGCCGCGAGGGCGAGCCGGAAGTCCCGGCCGAAATCGCCGGGCTTCGTCGCAATCGGACCAAGGAGGAGTGCCAGGCCGAAGACAAGGGCGATATTGACCACGTTGCTGCCAAGGGCGTCGCCCAGTCCGATCTCCGGTTGTCCGGCGATGGCGGCTGTGGCCGATACGGTGAGTTCGGGGCTGGAGGTGGCGAAGGCGGCCAGGGTGGAGGCGATGAGGGCCCGGGACACGCGCAGGTGGGTGGCCGCGCTCAGGATGGCCTTCAGAAATGCTTCGCCACCGACGGCGGCCAGTAACACGGCTGCGCCGATGGCCGTGAAGTCGCTGACGATGATTGACATGCAAACTACCTTTCCGGATGGCGGCCAGCAGCGTCCTGGTGCTCGCGCTTGCCCTTGAAGGGCTGCGGACGTGGCTGTAGGTCGATGGTATGCCCGCGCTGCGTCACGATCCAGCCGGATTATCCTGCGCCATGCTTCGGAAAAACTGTAATGTCCCGCGGCGCAGAAAAGGGGTTTTCCAACTGCAGGATGGCATAGGGCCTGCCTGGACTTCGCGTCGTCTGTCTTGCGGGCGTGCCTGTTTTCCGGTGCAATAGGCGCCCTTTTCTGCGCTGTCTCCGGGCTGAATCACTTCAGCCCCCCCGCCCATGAAGCGATCCGTCCGCCTGTTGCTGCCACTGAGTCTGGCGCTCGCCGCCGTCGGCGTGCACGGAGCCGATGTGACGGTGTCGGGCTTCGGCACTCTGGGCTATGCCCTCTCCGACACGCCCTATTCCTATCAGCGCTTCATCGACGAACAGGGTACTTTCGACCGGGACAGCCGGCTGGCGCTGCAGGTGGATACGGCCCTGTCGCGGCGCTGGAGCGCCACCGCCCAGTTCAAGTTTGCGCCGGACGAGGACAGCGACAGCCGCTGGGCTCCCCGGCTCTCCTGGGGCTTCCTGTCGTGGCGTCCGAATGACGATTGGCTGTTGCGCGTCGGCAAGCTACGCATCCCCATGTATCTTGGCGCCGAGAGCATGGACGTGGGGGTGTCCTTCGATTACGCCCGGCTACCCATCGAGGTTTACTCGATTGCGCCGACCCTGGACTTCACCGGTGCGTCGGTGACGCGCTCCTGGGATGTGGGCCGGGGTGAGCTGAGCGTGGATGGGTACTGGGGCAAGACCCGCAGCAACTGGCGCCAGTATGCGAGGGACGGGGTGCCGGGGTATCTGGCAGCCGGGCCGGTGTTCGCATCCATCGATGTTGTGGCTCGGGGCCTGGCGCTGACCTATCGCAATGACGGCGATCAGTACCGGATCGGCGTTCACGAAGCGAGCTCCAAGCTGGCTGACGGCACGAACTGGGTGGATCGCCCTGTTCTGATCTCGCCCTTGCCCGGCGTGGCGTATTACAACCTCCTGCCCGGCCCCGGCATGCCCGAACGCCGGACCATGGACATGGTGATCGCCAATGCGGCCATGGATGTGGGCCTGGGGAGGCAGGTCCGCCTGGGCGCCGAGTACGCCGTACGTCAGCTCAAGGACATGGACCGGGGCGTCAACAGTTCCGCGGGCTATGTGTCCCTGCGGCGCCGGACCGGCGCCTGGACGCCCTACGTGTATTACGCTTGGCTCCGCTCCGACCAGGACATGATCGATCTGTACCACGCGGTCAATGACAACCGCGTGCCGGCCTGGGTGCCCCAGGCCGATCTGATCAACCTGTCCCAGCGTGCCACGGCCGACGGCCTGGAAATCCATGACCAGCAGACCTGGGCTGTCGGAAGCGCCTATGCCCTGACTCCATCCAGCAAACTCAAGGCTGAATGGGCGCGGACCCGGGTCGGGTCGGGATCAAGCTTGGTTGATGCGCCAGCGGGGAGCGATGTGCGCTTCCAGAGCATCAATGTGTTCTCCCTCTCCTACAGTTTCGTGTTCTAGGGAGAGGGCCATGAACATCATCAGGATGTGCGTTGCTCTCCTTGGGCTGACCGTTCTGGTGGCCGCGCCGGCACAGGCCGACGGCGTCGTCGTGATCGGCCATCCCCAGCTCCCCAGGCTCAATGCGACGGTGCTGCGCAAGCTCTACACCGGGAGATCCACTGAAGTGAATGGGGCGCCCGTCATTGTCGTGAATGCCCCGCCCGGCAGCCCCGTGCGCAACCGCTTCCTGAACACCTATGTCGAGCAGGACGAGGAGCGTTATGTGGCCTACTGGACGGTCCGTCGTTTCATCGGCAAGGGTCTGCCCCCCAAGGAGATGGACTCCGCCGCAGCCGTCATCGAGTTCGTGCAGAAGACGCCCGGCGCCATAGGCTACGTCGACGCTGCCGAGCTCAGGCCGGGGCTCAATGTGTTGGCCAGGCAATAGGCGCTTACAGTTGGGGTGGAACCGGTGCTTGTGCGGGCCGGTCTGGTACGGCAGATCCGGATATGCTGTCCGGACACCACGTCCCATGAGGAGATTCACCATGTTGAAGCGTTTCCGTCACATTGCCCCGGCTGCCACCCTGATCGCCCTGCTGGGCTTCTCGTCCCTGCCTGCTCTGGCCGACATGCCCTGTGGCCCGATGGGGGCAAAGGGCATGGGGGAACATCGGGCCGAGCGCATGGAGCAGCATCACCGCAAGCTGCACGATGCCCTCAAGCTCAATGCCGAGCAGGAGGTGGCGTGGAAGAAACTGATTGAGTCGGAGCACCCCATGGGCAAGGGCCGGCCTGACGCGGCCAAGGCCGGCGACGCAGCCACCCTGACCACCCCCGAGCGGGCCGAGCGCATGCTGGAGCACATGAAGGCCCACCAGGCGGCCATGACCGAGCACATCGTTGTGCTCAAGGCTTTCTATGCGCAGTTGAGCCCCGAACAGCAGAAAATCTTTGACGATGCCCACCGGGGTGGCCGCCGCGGCGGCATGCGTGCCAAGGCCATGGAGCCGGCCAAGCCCTGAGCTCGTCGGTCGGGCTGCTCAGCCTGGCTGTTGCTGCCAGCGGCCACGGTCCAGCCGGTACAGGCAGTGCGCCCGCAAGGGGCTGCCTGGCGGCACGGCTGGATGATCGAAGTCCTCATCGGTCCGGTGCATGCCGATGCGTTCCATCACCGCTTGGGAGCGCAGGTTGCCCAGGGCGGTGAAGGATACGATCTCCGCGAGTTCCAGTCGTTCGAAACCCACCGTCAGCGCCGCCCGTGCGGCCTCCGAGGCCAGGCCACGCCCCCAGTGCGCCCGGGCCAGACGCCAGCCCACTTCCACACAGGGGGCAAACGGCAGCTCGGCGATGGGGGTGTGCAGCCCGACAAAGCCGATGAACTGCCCACTCTCCTTCAGCTCTGCCGCCCAGAAACCCCAGCCCCGCTCTGCAATCAGGGCCTGACAGCGCAGGGCCAGGGCATTGCTGGCCGGGTATTCGAGGGGGGCTGGAAAATGGGCCATTACCTCGGGATCGGCATTGAGGTTGGCGAAGGGGGTCAGGTCATCCTCGCGCCACTGACGCAGGCGTAGGCGAGGGGTGTCGAATTCGATGAGGCGAGGCATGGGCGAGGGGGGCTGGTCGGGGAGAAGGGCTCCATTCTAGTGGCCAGCCTGCCCGACCGGACGGGTAGGCTGGTTGGGGTGTCAAGGGGGGGCACCCCCGATGCCTGCGTGGCGGCTCCTGTGAGGTCGACCTCATGCGGATGTGGCCTCTTCCCGTTTTGCCAGCACGAATGTTGGATAACAAGCGGGGATCGATTGCTCACGACCTTCGCGCGTTAAATCACTGGTCTGCCTTTGATCGGAGTCCGCGCGGTCGAGTAAGCTCGACCCCACGGGCCTCTTGTCGGCGTCGGAGCCTGCGGAAAGCCCCCCTTGCTTCATTTGTCGGGTGAGGCGGCCAGGGGGACGCAAACTTCATTGCAGGTCGCCGAACAGGTCGGGGCCGAAGACTTCGTAGTGGATGCGTTCCCGCGGGATGCCGGCGCCCAGCAGCCAGCGGCGCTGGGTCTGCATGAAGGGCAGGGGGCCGCACAGGTAGAAGTCACCATCGGCGGGCAGCGTCTCGAGCTGGCCCAGGTCCATGCGCCCGGGGAAGGCGGGGGCGTCATCTGCGGTTGGTGCTTCCAGCCACAAGTGGTAGCGGCCGTCGTCGAGGGCGGCGAGGCTTGCCTCAACGTCGTGCTGGTGGGGGTAGCGGCTGCCGTCCTGGGTGGCATAAGCGAAGACCACCGGGCGTTCCGGGCGGGTGCGTGCCAAGTGGCGCAGCATCGACACCATGGGCGTGATGCCCACGCCGGCGCTGATCAGAATCACCGGATGATCGCCCTCGCCTAGCTGGAAGTCGCCGGCTGGTGGGCCGACACGAAGGGTGTCGCCGATCTGGATGGCGTCGTGGAGGCGGTTCGACACCACGCCGGCCGGGGCGGCTTCGCCCGCTGCGACGCGCTTCACAGTGATCCGCCAGGCGTCGTCGCCGGGTGCATCGGAGAAGCTGTACTGACGCACCTGGGTCAGGCCGGCCGCGGGCACGGGAATGGCAACGCTGAGGTATTGACCGGGGACGAAGGCTGGCAGCGGGATGCCGTCTGCGGGTTTCAGCGTGATGGTGAGGGTGTCGGCGCTGGTGGCTTCCCGGGCCACCACTTCGAGCTGCGGCCAATCCTGCCCGGCCTGCCAGTCCCGCTCCTGATAGAGGCGGGCTTCGCGGGCCACCAGTTCGGTGGCCATCAGCCAGTACACCTCGTCCCAGGCGTCGGCGATGTCGGCGGTGACGGCGTCGCCCAGCACTTCGCCGATGGCGGACAGCAAGTGCCGTCCGACGATGGTGTACTGGGCCGGCGTGATGCCCAGGCTGACGTGCTTATGGGCGATCCGGTCAAGCACGGGGCCGATGACCGCCGGCTTGTCCATGTGGGCGGCAAAGGCATACACGGCGCCGGCCAGGGCCTGGGCCTGGTCGCCCGTGGCCTGGTTGCCGAGGTTGAAGAGGTTCTTCAGCTCCGGGTGGGCGCCGAACATCCGGCCGTAGAAATGGCGGGTGATGGCCTCGCCGTTGGCGAGCAGCACAGGTACGGTCGCTTCGATGAGGGGGCGCGCGGTGGTGGACAGCATGTCGGGGTTCTCTCTGTTGGGCTTGGGGGTGTTCTTTGTTGTTTCTGCGTCGAACTCAGCCGGCTTGCAGGTTGCCGAGGGCGTGGTGGGCGGCGAGGCGTACCACGTAGCCGAGTTTGAAGAAGGCCGCCGACACCGGCAGGGCCAGGTGGCCGGCAATCTGCATGCCCAGGCTGAAGCGCTCTGCCAGGGGGTAGGCCACTAGGGTCGAGGCGAGCATGCCGATGGCGGCGAGGGCCATCATGGCGCGGCCGGTGGTGAGGACCCGGCGCGGGTCAGGGGCGGCGTGTGACATGACCGGTCTCCTCGTCGATGGCGTCAGGATGGTGGATGTGGCGATGACCTGCGGCGAGGGCGATGCGGCAGATGTGTTCCAGTCGCTCCACATGCTCGAAGGCCTCCCATGGGGTCTTGCCGACGGCGACCACGCCGTGGCGATCCAGGCCGAGGATGTGGGGGGCCGGGCCGAGAGCTGGCTGGAAAGCGGCCTCGCAGGCTTCGGCCAGCTCCGTGCTGGTGGCCGGCAGCGCCGGGATGTTCGGCCCGACCCGGGTGTAGCGGGTGACCTCGGGGAAGTCGGCCGACAGGTCGGCCAGATTCCGCCCGGCGTAGAGGGCGGCGACGATGTGGGTGGGGTGCAGGTGCAGCACCGTCAGGGCCCGCCCGGACAGCAAGGCCTGCAGGCGGCGGTGCAGGTCTAGCTCGCCCGAAGGGCGGAGGGCGGTGTTGGCGGCCCCGGCTGCGGCCGGGTCAGCCGGGACGAAGACAAACTGGCTCGGCGCCAGGGCGTGCTTGATGACGCCACTGGCCGACACCAGGAAACCACGGCGGTCGCTCATGGCCACCGACACGTTGCCGTCGCGGGTGCTGATCCAGCCGCGCTCATAGGCTTCGCGCATGACGGCGCAGGCCTGGGCCAGGACGGGGTGCTCGAGTGGGGTGCTTTCGTGGGTGGTCATGGTTCTCTCCGTGGGTGGATCTGGGTTAAGTGGACTCTAGAATGCATCTTTAAAAGAGTCAACTTAAATGAATCTTTTGGAAAAGCCCTTATAATCGAAGGGTTGAAGCTCCTTTCCGGCCATCCGTCATCCATGCACATCACCCAGCACACGGACTACGCCCTGCGCGTCCTGATCTATCTGGCGTCCAACGAGCAGCGCCTGGTGACCATTCAGGAGATCTCGGAGCGCTTCGAGATCTCCCGCAGCCATTTGATGAAGGTCGTCAATCAGCTGATCCGCAATGGCTTTGTGGAAGGCTTGCGCGGCAAGGGTGGCGGCCTGCGCCTGGCGCGGCCACCGCAGCAGATTGCGGTGGGGGATGTGGTGCGGAAGATGGAGGCCGATCTGGCCCTGGTGGAGTGCTTCCACGAGACGAGCCGCTGCCTGCTCACCTCCACCTGTCAGCTCAAGGGGGTGCTGGGGGCAGCGCTGGAAGCTTTCTTCGCGTCTCTGGACAAGGTGGCGCTGTCAGAGGTGCTGGGGCCTTCCCAGCGGGCCTTGCTGCACGTGCTGAAACGGGCGCCTTGAGGGCCGCTCAGGCCGACAGGCGCCCGCCGCGCTTGCGGGTGCCGATGCCGGCCATGGCGGCGATGCCGCTGCTGCCGTGGGCGTGGCAGATGGCGCAGGCCAGGGCGTCGGCCGCGTCGGACGAAGGCGCGCCTTCAAGGGACAGCAGGCGCTGCACCATGTGGCTGACCTGCTCCTTGGCGGCCTTGCCGTGGCCGACCACGGCCTGCTTGACCTGCAGGGCGGTGTACTCGGCCACCGGCAGGTCGCAGGACACGGCGCCGCAGATGGCCGCGCCCCGGGCCTGGCCGAGCAGCAGGGTGGATTGGGGATTGACGTTGACGAAGATGATCTCCACCACAGCCTGGTCAGGCTTGTAGGTGGCGATCACCTCGCGCACCCCGTCGAGGATGATCTTGAGGCGTTCCGGCAGGCTGCCTTCGCCGGTCTTGATGCAGCCGCTGGCCACGTAGCGCAGCTGGCTGCCCAGGGTGTCGATGATGCCGAAGCCGGTGCTGCGCAGGCCCGGGTCGATGCCGAGGATGCGGGTGGCGACGCTGGCCGAGGCGGTCGGGCCATTGACCCTCATTTGCGCGCCAGCCACACACCGAACACGGTCAGCCCCATGCCCAGCAGGGCCAGGCCGGTGAGGGTCTCGCCGAAGGCGGCCCAGGCGATGAGTGCCGTGGTGGGCGGGGTGAGGTAGAACAGGCTGGCCACGTTCACCGCGCTGCCGCTGCGGATCAGCAGGTTGAGCAGGCTGATGGCGCCCACCGACAGCACCAGCACCAGCCATAGCAGGGCGAAGATGAACTGGCCGCTCCATTCGATGACCATGCTCTCGGTCTGGCTGGCGAGCAGTGCGGACAGGGCGAGGGTTGGCAGAAACTGGATGACCGAGCCGGTGCGCAGGTCGAAGGCCGGGCAGAAGCGCTTCTGGTACAGGGTGCCGGCGGTGATGCCGAGCAGCGCCAGCACCGCCGGGGTGAGCATGGCGGTGAGTTCCGGCGTGCTGGTGGCTGCGGCCACCTTGTGGGCCACCACCAGCCCGACGCCACCAAAGCCCAGCACCAGCCCGGCCCACTGGCGGGGCAGCACGCGCTCACCCAGGATGGTGCCGGCTCCCAGGGCGGTGAGCAGCGGTTGCAGCCCCACCACCAGGGCAGTAATGCCCGCCGGCAGGCCGTGCCGGATGGCGGTGAACACGCCGCCCAGGTAGAGCGCATGCACGAGTACGCCGGTGACGCCGATGTGCAGCCACTGGCGCGGCGAGGCCGGCCAGGGCGCGCGGGTCACCAGGGCCACCATGCCCATCACGGCGATGACCAGCACGTAGCGGGTAGACAGGAAGCTGAGGGGTTCGGCGTAGGGCAGGCCGTACTTGGCACCGATGAAGCCCGTGCTCCACAGGAGCACGAAAAGCAGGGGGTAAAAGCGGGTCACCGGCGGCTTACTGGGTCGTATGCTTGCTGCGATAGATGCGGGTGGCGACGGACACGATGACCTGTACGTCCTGAGGGGCGATGTCAGGCAGGTTCTCGCGCACCACCCGGTAGGCCAGGTGCTCCAGGGACTGGCCGTTCCAGGCGTTGGCGGGGTCGAAGAAGGGCTCGATGATGACGTAGGCCTTGTCCACCAGCTCACGCAGGCTTAGGTTCTTGCGGCGCTCGGGGGTGGTGCTCATGGGGGCTCCTGGGGTCGGAATGGGCTTATGGACAGGCCCGGATGATACTCCACGCCATTCATGCACCGGGCTTGCCGGCGGGGGGCGTGAACCACTTTTCCGGCGGCACGACCTTGTCGGCGGCCGGATCGGCCATGTAGTGGGGCGACATGATCTGTACCCCGTGTTCGTTGAATACGTCCTGGATGTTGGCATGCAGGCGGCTGACGACCTCGGCCCTGGGGAGGGCGCCGGCAGGCAGCGCCTGGGCGACCAGGCAGTACTCGGGGTAGAAGTCGGACAGGGCGGTTTGATACACCCGCGGCGTGGGCGTGGCGAGAATGCCGGGGGTGCGACCCGCCGCCTCGATGAGCATGGCCTCTACCTGGCGCCAGGGGGTGTCGTAGCCGATGGTTACGCTGGTATCCACCATGAAGCCTTCGCCGCTGACCGTGCGGGAATAGTTGCGTGTGGCGCTGCCGACAATCAGTGCGTTGGGCAGGGTAATCTCCGCGCCGCGGCCGGTGCGCAGGCGGGTGGTGAACAGGTTGATGCCGACGATGGTGCCCTCGTGCTCGCCGATGCGCACGTACTCGCCGCTGCGCAGGGTGCGGGAGTACATCAGGATCAGCCCGCTGGCACCCTGCCCGACAATGCTCGACGCGCCCAGGGAAACCATCAGGCCGATGAGCACCGACATGCCCTTGAAGGCCTCGGTGTGGGAGCCCGGCAGATAGGGGTAGGCCATCACCAGGGCGAAGATCCAGATCAGGATGTTGGCGATCTTGCGGGTCGGTTCCACCGTGTCCCGGTCCAGCCAGCCGATGCCGGATTCACCTGATGACACATGGTCGAACAGGGGTTTGAGCAGCCCGACCACGCCCCGGGCAAGCAGGAACATGATGGCCGCGATAAGCAGGTTGGGCAGCGTTGTGAGGATGCCCTTGCCCAGATCCACGGCGATGCCCAGCAGGTAGCCGTTGAGCTGTTCGCCCCACACCCGTGTGAACGGAAAGCGGGCCAGCACGAAGCCCAGCCAGGCGTAGGCCAGGAGCAGGACGAGCAGCCAGTAGCCTGCGTTCATCAGCCAGCCCACGGCGGCCAGGATGCGGTCGCGGCGGATGAGTTCGGCGCCGCCGAGCCTCAGGCGCTCGGCTTTCGAGTCGATGGCGCTGACCAGGCGCCCACCGACGCCCTTGTGCAGCCGGCTGAGCACCAGGGCGACGATCAGCGCCACCGCCGTTGCACCCGCGGCAGTGGCGGCACCCCGGGCCATGGCTTCGCTGTCGCGGCTCTCGCGGGTTTCGGCGATTACCCGGTGCAGCTTGTCCAGGGTGGTGAGGGTGAGGGTTTCGAGGGTCTCGCCGCTGAGCTTGTCCACATCGTCGTGGCTGAGGATGAAGGCCATCTGACCACCCACCAGGAAGATGTTGCCCATCTGGTTGTGCTGGACCTTGACCTCGTCGTTTTCGTCCCGGGCCAGGATGGCGGCGAGGTTGCGCTCGCCCCGCTCGGCACGCTGGCTCGCCGGCGAACCGAGCAGACTGCTGCGGAAGCGCACCACATGACGGTTCATCAGGATCAGGTCGGCCTCGCCCTCCGCGGGGGCTGCGGTGGGGGGGCTTTGCTGGATGGCCGCCGCCGGCGTGCTGGCGGCGGCTGCGGACGGACCGGGCAGCCCCAGGGCGATTGCGGCCAGCAGGGCCAGCAGGAAGACCGTCGGCAAGCACGCGGTGCGGGAGGGATGGCAGGCGGAAAGCAGGCAGGGCAAGGGCATTCGGTCGGGCTTCCTTGGCTGGGCGAGTCTGGCGCGGGCAGGTCCGGTATTGTGTGCCAGAATCTTCCTCCCAATGGCGCGGCGTCTCAATCCGCACTTGCCCGGCGTGGGGCCGGACAGTCCATTGCCATGGTTTTGAGAGGGAGCCCTGCATGCAGTACTGGCTGATGAAGTCCGAGCCGGATGACGTGTCCATTGACGGTCTGGCAGCCCGTCCGGGCCAGACCGTGCCCTGGTACGGGGTGCGCAACTATCAGGCGCGCAATTTCATGCGTGACGGCATGCGGGTGGGTGACGGGGTGTTGTTCTATCACTCCGGCTGCGCCGAACCGGGCATTGCCGGCATTGCCCGGGTAGCCAGCACGGCTTATCCGGATGCCACCCAGTTCGATCCGGCGAACAAGTATTTCGACCCGAAGGCCACGCCCGAGACGCCGCGCTGGATGCACGTGGACGTTGCCTTCGTGCGCAAGACCCGCCTGCTGGGTTTGTCCGAATTGCGCAGTCACCCGGAACTGGAGAACATGCGCGTCCTGGCTCGCGGTAACCGCCTCTCCATCACGCCGGTGGCGCCGGCCGAGTGGCGCTTCATCGTCGGGCAATTGCTTGGCGCGACAGATCTGGTGAATTGAGAGCGTAATGGGTATCGAATGGTTGTTGGCCTACCTGGCCCTGGGCGGTCTGGTGGGTTTTTTTGCAGGGCTGCTGGGGGTGGGTGGGGGCGGCATCATGGTGCCGATGTTGACCACCCTGTTTGCCGCCCAGGGTTTCCCCCGGGAACACCTGGTACACGTGGCGCTGGGCACATCGATGGCCGCCATCGTGGTCACGTCCATCTCCAGTCTGCGTGCCCACCACAAGCATGGCGCGGTGCGCTGGGACATTGTCCGGGGCATCACCCCTGGCGTGTTGTTGGGCACTTTTGGCGGCACCTTCATTGCGTCCCGAGTGGCGACGGCGCCGCTGGCGATCTTCTTCGCCTGCTTCATGGCCTATGTGTCAATCCAGATGATCCTCAACGTCAAGCCCAAGCCCTCCCGCGAGCTGCCCGGTACGGCCGGGATGGCCGGCGTGGGCGGGGTCATCGGCGTGGTGTCGGCGCTGGTGGCCATTGGCGGTGGGTCCCTGTCGGTCCCCTTCATGACCTGGTGCAACGTGAAGATGCAGAACGCCATCGGCACCTCGGCCGCCATCGGTCTGCCCATCGCCCTGGCCGGTGCGGTGGGCTATCTCATCAATGGCTGGGGTGTCGCGGGCCTGCCGGAGTGGACGGTGGGCTTCGTGAACGTGCCGGCCCTGGTGCTGGTGAGTTCGGTGTCAGCCTTCTCGGCCCCCATTGGCGCAGGGCTGGCCCATCGTCTGCCCGTGGCGGTGTTGAAGAAGATCTTTGCTGCCGTGCTGGTGCTGCTGTCCCTGAAGATGCTGCATACGGTGCTGGGCGGCTGAGGGGCTTCAGCGCCCCTTGAATTCGGGCGTGCGTTTGTTGAGGAAGGCGTCCAGGCCTTCCCGGTAGTCGTCGGTGGCGAGAAAGTCGAAGGCGGCGCGCTTCTCGCTGGCGCTGAGCGGCCGGCCATCCATCAGGCGATGAACCCATTGCTTGTGCCAGCGTGCCACCAGTGGAGCCCCCTTCAGGATGCGTTGGGCCGTTGCCAGTGCTTCCCGCTCCACCTCCTCGTCATCCACCACCCGGGTCAGCAGGCCCTTGGCCAGGGCCTCCCGGGCGCTCAGGATGCGCCCCTCCAGCAGGATCTCCAGCAGCACGGCCGGGCCGACCAGGCCCAGCAGGCCGGCCATCTCACCTGGATACATCGAGAAGCCCAGCTTGTTGATCGGCGCGCCGAAGCGGCTCGATTCGCCGGCAATGCGCAGGTCGCAGCAGCCGGCGATCTCCAGTCCGCCACCCACGCAGGCGCCCTGGATCATCGCCACCGTGGGTACCGGGCAGGCCCGCACCGCATCCAGGGCTGCGGCCACCAGATCCTCGTGGTAGTGCAGCGCGTCATCCACCGTAGCCCGCACGGTGAGGAACTCCTCGATGTCGCCACCAGCGGCGAAGGCCTTGTCGCCCGCACCCCGCAGCACTACGCAGCGCACGTCCGGGTCGGTGTTGATCGCGCTCATGCGTGCCCGCAGCCCCCGCCACATGCCGGCATCCACAGCGTTGAGTTTGTCGGGATTGGACAGGGCGAGGGTGGCGATGCCTGCGTCCTGACTGAAGAGGATTTCTCCGGGCATGGGGGGCGGTTTCCTTGAGTCGAGTGCCTGGCGCGCTTTTGTTGCGCCGCAACAAAATCACCGTACGTTGTAGTATGGGGTCTTCTATATGCTATATCATCTGGCTGGGCGTCGTTAATGGCGCGACTTCGCCCGCCGGTCGTACCACACAAAAAAAGCTCCACAGATCGCCGCTCCAAGAACACCAACAGGCAGATCGCGCCGAATTCACTGACTTTCTCTCGGGAGGGAAAAGATGTCGACCAATGCTAGCCAGAATGCGGTTTACGCTCGTATCCGCAAGAACCCCCGCTTCGCCGAACTGGTTTCGAAGCGCCAGGGTTTCGCCACCCTGCTGTCGGTGATCGTTCTGACGATCTTCTACGGCTTTTTCATGGTGGTGGCCTTCAACCCCAATCTGATCGGTCAGCGCCTGTCCGAAGGGTCCTACGTGACCGTCGGCATCGCCGCCGAGCTGTTCATGTTCATCTTCTTCTGGCTGCTCACCGCCTACTACGTCAAGCGCGCCAATAGCGAGTTCGACGACATGACCACCGAGATCGTCCGCGACGCTGCCAAGGAGGTGAAGTAATGCTTGCCCGTCTGAACCTCGCGCTGCTGGCCCTGCTGGCGCCGGCCCTGTCCTTCGCTGGTGATGCCATTTCTGCCACCGAGAAGCAGCCTCTGAATCTGCACGCCATCGGCATGTTCGTGCTCTTTGTGTCGATGACCCTGGGCATCACTTACTGGGCTGCCGGCCGCACCAAGTCCACCGCTGATTTCTATACCGCCGGCGGCGGTATCACCGGCTTCCAGAACGGCCTGGCCATTGCCGGCGACTACATGTCGGCCGCCACCCTGCTGGGCCTCACTGCGCTGGTCTACACCAAGGGCGTCGATGGCTACATCTATATGATCGCCTTCTTCGCCGGCTGGCCCATCATCCTGTTCCTGATGGCCGAGCGCCTGCGCAACCTGGGCAAGTTCACCTTTGCTGACATCACCTCCTACCGGCTCAATCAGGGCAAGGTGCGGACGATGGCGGCGGTGTCCTCGCTCACCGTGGTGTGCTTCTATCTGGTGGCCCAGATGGTCGGTGCCGGCCAGCTGATCAAGCTGCTGTTCGGTCTGGACTACAACATCGCCCTGTTTGTGGTCGGCGCCCTGATGATGGTCTACGTCACCTTCGGTGGCATGGTCGCCACCACCTGGGTGCAGATCATCAAGGCCTGCATGCTGCTGGCTGGCGGCACGCTGGTGGCGGTTCTGGCCATGTCCCAGTTCGAATTCAGTTTCGACAAGATGATGAGTCAGGCGGTTTCCCTGCACAGTCTGGGTGAGAAGCTGCTGTTCCCGGGCACCCTGCTGCCGGATCCCATCACCGCCCTGTCCCTGGGCCTGGGCCTGATGTTCGGTACGGCCGGTCTGCCGCACATCCTGATGCGCTTCTTCACCGTGACCAACGCCAAGGAAGCCCGCAAGTCGGTGCTCTACGCGTCCGGTTTCGTGGCTTACTTCTTCAACGTGATTCTGCTGATGGGCTTCGCTGCCATCATCATCGTCGGCCAGAACCCCGAGTTCTTTGAAGGCGGCCAGATTGGCGGCAAGGTCATCGGTGGCGGCAACATGATCGCCATGCACCTGGCCAAGGCCGTGGGTGGCAACCTGCTGCTGGGCTTCCTGTCTGCTGTGGCCTTCGCCACCATCCTGGCCGTGGTGTCCGGTCTGGCGCTGGCCGGTGCGGCTGCCATCTCCCACGATATCTACGCCCGTGTGATCCGCAAGGGCCAGTCGACCGAGACCGAAGAGCTGCGCGTGTCGCGTTTTGCCTCCGTGGGCCTCGGCCTCGTGGCCATCGTGCTGGGCATCGCCTTCGAGAAGATGAACGTGGCCTTCATGGTGGCACTGGCCTTCGGTATTGCGGCTTCGGCCAACTTCCCGGTGCTGATCCTGTCCATGTACTGGAAGGGTCTGACCACCCGTGGGGCCATCATTGGTGGCTACTCGGGCCTGGTTGCTGCCGTGCTGCTGGTGGTGCTTTCCAAGTCTGTGTGGGTGACTGTGCTGGGTAACGCCCAGGCGATCTTCCCGTACGACCAGCCGGCCCTGTTCTCCATGCCGCTGGCCTTCCTGCTGACCTACATCTTCTCGAAGCTGGACAACAGCCCCGAGGGGAATGCCGAACGCGCCATGTTCGACGATCAGTACGTGCGGGCCCAGACCGGCTTCGGTGCCGCTGAAGCCAGCGCCCACTGATATCCGCAGCGCCCGCAAGGGCGCGTGCAGGCAACAAAAAACCCCCGACCGGGCAGCTGGTCGGGGGTTTTGCTTGTCTGGGTCGGGTTTCTGTTTGGCCGCCCCTAGGGGCGATGACCAAAAAGCTGTCAGGCGGTGGCTTCCCGCTTGGCGGCGATCTTGGCCAGGGCCCGGCGGCCGCTGGAAATGTGCTCGCGCATGGCCATCTCGGTGGCGCCGACATCCCGCCTGCCGAGGGCTTCGAGGATGAGCCGATGTTCCGCCAGGGACTGCTCGATGCGCCCGTCGATGAACAGCGAATGGTGCCGCGACAGCTTGATGACCTTGCGCAGGTCGGTGATGGCCTGGGTCAGCCAGCGGTTGTCGGCGATCAACTGGACCTCCTGATGGAAGGCCTGGTTGGCTTCGAAGAAGCCGTCGATGTCGCTGGTGCGGGCTGCCTCTTCGAGTTCGGCGTGGATATCGAGCAGGCGCTGCAGGTCGGTGTCGCTGGCCTTGCGCGCGGTGTCCGCTGCGCACTGACCTTCGAGCAGCGCCATGACCGTGAAGATCTCGTCCAGGTCGCGCTCGGAGATCTCGGTGACGTAGCAGCCACGGCGGGGCTTGAGCGTCACGAGGCCCTCGGCCGCGAGCACCTTCAGGGCCTCCCGCAGGGGGGTGCGGGAGATGCCGTACTGGGTGGCCAGGGCTTGCTCATCCACCCAGGTGCCCGGAGGCAGTTCGTGGGAAAAAATGCGCTGGCGCAGGCGTTCCGCGACTTCCTGGTAAAGGGCGAGAGGGGCGATCCGGCCTGCGTTCATGGTTTTGAGTGACAAGGTCGAAAAAGTGTCGTCTTCAGCTGTTGCATCCATAATTATGGATAAAGTATTATCTACAAGATAGCAAGTCAAGTTCCTGCGCAGGATGTCACCCTTGTGTCGGTCAGGCGGCAGCATAGCCGTCAGACCACAAAAAATAGAGGGAGGGAGAAAACTGCCCTGCGCGGGGCACGGCAGCCGGCCGTGACCAGGGGTCACGGCCGGTACTGGCGTCACTAATTACCAAGGGCTGCCAAGCGGCCCACGCTACGTGAGGGTAGAAAAGCCATGGCGAACAACACCGAACCGACCTTTCCCCAACCCGATCTGGCCGCCTGGAACAAGGCTGCCGCCAAGTCGGCCCCCGGTGGCGATGTCGCCAAGCTGAACTGGGTGACCCCCGAGGGCATCACGGTCAAGCCGCTGTACTCCGCGGCGGATCTCGAAGGCCTCAAGTACACCAACACGCTGCCGGGCTTCGAGCCCTTCCTGCGCGGCCCTCAGGCCACCATGTATGCGGCCCGCCCGTGGACCATCCGCCAGTACGCCGGCTTCTCCACCGCCGAGGCTTCCAATGCCTTCTACCGCAAGGCGCTGGCCGCCGGCGGTCAGGGCGTGTCCGTGGCCTTCGACCTGGCTACCCACCGGGGCTACGATTCTGACAACCCCCGCGTGGTGGGCGACGTGGGCAAGGCCGGTGTGGCCATCGACTCCGTCGAGGACATGAAGATCCTGTTCGATCAGATCCCCCTCGACAAGGTGTCGGTGTCCATGACCATGAACGGCGCCGTGCTGCCGATCCTGGCCGGCTACATTGTTGCCGCCGAAGAG
>NZ_JBIJDC010000186.1:0-3640 GCF_044344315.1 Zoogloea sp.
CCGCCGCGCCAGGCCGGCTCCTCCATCATGCCGGGCAAGGTCAATCCGGTGATCCCCGAGGTGGTGAACCAGATCGCCTTCGAGGTCATCGGCAACGACATGACCGTCACCTTCGCCGCCGAGGCCGGTCAGCTCCAGCTCAACGCCTTCGAGCCCATCATCGCCCACAGCCTGTTCAAAAGCGTGCTGCACCTGACCAAGGGCTGCGTCGTGCTGGCCGATCGCTGCGTGGATGGCATCACCGCCAACCGGGACGCCCTGCGCGCCAGCGTCGAGCGCTCCATCGGCATCGTCACCGCGCTGAACCCCTACATCGGCTACGCCCACGCCACCGATGTGGCCGCCGAGGCCCATGCCAGCGGCCGCGGCGTAGCCGAGATCGTGCTGGAGCGCGGTCTGATGACCGCCGAGGCGCTTGCCGAGGTGTTGCGCCCCGAAGTGCTGACCCGTCCGCGCGCCCTGCCTGCCCGCAAGGTCGCCTGAGCCATCACCGGGATACGATCATGAAAGCCAACAAATCCTCACTGCTGATCTTTGCCGCGCTGATCCTCGGCATCCTCGTCGGCTATGTCTGCAACCAGGCCGCGCCGACTCCGGAAGCGGCCAGGGACATCGCCGGTTACTTCGGCGTCATCACCGACATCTTCCTGCGCCTGATCAAGATGATCATCGCGCCGCTGGTCTTTGCCACCCTGGTGTCGGGGCTGGCCAATATTGGTGACTCGAAAACCGTCGGCCGCATCGGCACCAAGGCGCTGGGCTGGTTCGTCGGTGCGTCGCTGGTATCGCTGGTGATCGGGCTGGTCTTTGCCAACCTGCTGCAGCCGGGCCACGCGCTCAACATGGCGCTGCCCGAGGCCGGCACCGCCACCAACCTGAAGACCGGCGCCCTCAACCTCAAGGACTTCATCACCCAGGTCTTCCCCAAGAGCATCATCGAAGCCATGGCCGGCAACTCGGTGCTGCAGATCCTGGTGTTCTCGGTGTTCTTCGGCCTGGCTCTGGGCAACCTGCACAGCCAGGCCGCCCGCAGCCTGGTGCAGACCATGGATGAAGTCGTCCATGTGATGCTCAAGGTCACCGACTACGTGATGCGCTTTGCCCCGCTGGGTGTCTTTGCTGCCGTCGCCTCGGTGGTTACCACCCAGGGCGTAGGCATGTTGAGTGTGTTCGGCAAGCTGCTGGCCAGCTTCTACATCGCCCTGTTCGTGCTGTGGGCGGTGCTCATCGGTGCCGGCTATCTGGTCCTCGGCCGCGACGTGTTCCGGCTCATCAAGCTGGTGCGCAGCCCCATGCTGCTGGGCTTCTCCACCGCCAGTAGCGAATCGGCCTACCCCAAGCTGATGGAACAGCTCGAGAAGTTCGGGGTGAAGAACCGGGTCACCGGCTTCGTGCTGCCCCTGGGCTATTCCTTCAACCTGGACGGCTCCATGCTCTACACCGGCTTTGCCGCCCTGTTCGTGGCCCAGGCCTACGGCATCCCCATGTCCCTCGGCGAGCAGATCACCATGCTGCTGGTGCTGATGGTCTCCAGCAAGGGCGTGGCCGGCGTGCCCCGTTCGTCCTTGGTGGTGGTCGCGGCCGTGTTGCCCATGTTCCATCTGCCCGAAGCCGGCCTGCTGCTGATCATGGGCATTGACCACTTCCTCGACATGGGGCGCACCGCCACCAATGTGCTTGGCAATGCCATCGCCACCGCCGCCGTCGCCAAGTGGGAGAAGGCCATCGACCCGGTGGACCCCAGCCTGGATGAAGTCGACGAAGCGCTGCCGGTTGCGGGTGAGCCTGGGCCTGCGAACGCCACGGTCTGAGCAATCCCTCCCTGTGCCTTCCTCCCTCGGGGGAGGCACGCTTGCCCGCCCCCCTTCCGGGGTCGGGCCCTTTTCTTCCGGTGTGTCCGCCCCGCAGCCGGCGGGATGTTTCTTTGTGCAGCCGCCCCAGCCCTCGAACCGTAACAAGGAAAAACCCCATGATGTGTTTGGCGCCCTTGCCCTCCATCCATCTTGTCACGCGGGATGTCGCTGCCTGCGGGCAGGTTGCTCTTCTGGCGAGCAGTCTGCCCTTTGGTTTCCGGGCCTGGCCGGATGCCGACAGCTTCCTGTCGGCGCTTGACCCCGAAGCCACCGGAGCCCTTCTCGTGGAGCTTGCCGGCACAGGCCCGGAACTGGCCTTGCTGGACCGGCTCGGCCCCCTGGGTGTGGACTTGCCCGTGATCGTGCTGGCCCGCGACGCCACCGTCGATCTGTGCCGGCGGGCCTTCAAGGCGGGAGCGCGAGAGTTCCTGCCCCTGCCCGCCGCGCAGGACAGCCTCCCCGATGTCCTGCGCAAGGCGGTGGGCCAGCATGCGCTTGAACGCCAGCGCCAGCAGCGCTCCCGCCATGCGCGCAGCCTCTACACCCGTCTCTCCGAGCGGGAGCGGGAGGTGCTGGGCCTGGTCGTGGCGGGCCTGACCAACAAGGAGATCGCCCGTGCTCTGGCCGTGTCGCCCCGCACAGTGGAGGTCCATCGCGCCCGCCTTGCCGGGAAACTGGAGACCGATTCCCTGGCCCAACTGGTAAGACAGTACGCCGATCTGGTGGACGAGGACGCCAGTCGTCCCGACCTGGTGTGCGGGCAGGCCTGGGGCGCGCCGTTGACGGTGGCCGCACGGCGCCCGGCCTGATGAGTTTCGGATTGCTCCCCATGCCCCTTGAGTTCATGTTTCTTGGCGCTGTCGCCTTCTTTGCCGGCATGGTCGATGCGGTGGTCGGAGGCGGCGGCCTGATCCAGATCCCCGTGCTGCTCAGCCATTATCCCCAGGTGGCCATTCCGACCCTGTTCGGCACCAACAAGCTGTCCAGCATCGCTGGCACCAGCGCCGCCCTGTGGCGCTATGCGCGGGCTGTGTCCATCCCTTGGAAGGTGGTGGTGCCGGCGGCGCTGGCTGCCCTGCTTGGCGCCTGGGGTGGCGCGGCCGTGGTTGCCTGGCTGCCCCGCGACGCGATGCGTCCTCTGGTGCTGGTCATGATGCTGGCGGTGGCCATCTACACCTTCCGGCGCAAAGACTTCGGCCACGCCGAAACCCGCGAGCTGACCCCGGCCGACCGCTGGCGCGCGGTGGCCTTCGGTGCCGTGATCGGTTTCTACGACGGCTTCTTTGGCCCGGGTACCGGCAGTTTCCTGATCTTCGGCTTCGTGCGCCTGTTCGGCATGGATTTCCTGCGCGCCTCGGCCAGCGCCAAGCTCATCAACGTGGCCACCAACGTCTCGGCCATCGGCTTCTTCGCCAGCCATGGCCCTCTGCTGTGGACCCTGGGGCTGGTGATGGCCGTGTGCAACCTGGCGGGTGCCCATGTGGGCACCTGGCTGGCCCTGCGCCGCGGCACCGCCTTCGTCCGGCAGGCTTTTCTGCTGGTGGTGTCGGTGCTCATCGCCAAGCTGGCGTGGGATATGGTGAAGGGAGGGTAGGGGCGGGGCCTGTGGGGCCGAATTCACTCGACCTTCCGCGGGTTGAGCCGTTACGGGACGGCGTTCCGGTGTTTGGCGTGACGTTGGCCGGGTGTTCGCCCCGGCGGGCGACCTACTTTCTTGCTTCGCCAAGAAAGTAGGCAAAGAAGGCGACCCGGCTTCACCGGTCGGCCTTCGGCCGACTCCCCTGCGC
>NZ_JBIJDC010000128.1:0-12585 GCF_044344315.1 Zoogloea sp.
AGCCCCGACGCGAGCGCTGGCAACCGCTGCGCCTGGGACTGGTCGAGCTGTTCCAGTACGACAGCGAAGAATTCTGGTTCCACGACGGCCATCTGTTACTTCGCGGCAACAACGGCACCGGCAAGTCCAAGGTGTTGTCACTGACCCTGCCGCTGCTGTTCGACGCGCAACTGCGTCCGTCACGGGTGGAACCCGATGGCGACAACGGCAAGAAAATGGCCTGGAACCTGCTGCTGGGCAGCTACCCACGCCGTATCGGCTACAGCTGGATCGAGTTCGGCCGGCGCGAACGCGACGGCCGCATGCACTATCTGACCCTGGGTGTCGGCCTGTCCGCGGTGGCCAGTCGGGCACAGGTGGATAGCTGGTTTTTCCTGATGGAAGGCGACGGCACGGGCCCGGACCCACGCATCGGCCAGGATCTGTGGCTGACCACCGCCCAGCGGCAGGTGCTCACGCGCGAGCGCCTGCGCGAAGCGCTGGGCGGCCGGGGACAATTATTCGAGAGTGCGCAGGGCTATCGCCGTGCGGTGGACGAAAGGTTGTTCCACCTCGGTGCGCGTCGCTACGACGCGCTGATGGACACCCTGATCCAGCTGCGCCAACCGCAGCTGTCAAAGAAGCCCGATGAGGCCGGCCTGTCCAACGCGCTGAGCGAATCATTGCCGCCGCTGCTGGCCGAGCTGCTAGCCGACGTGGCCGAGGCGCTGAATCAACTGGAAGAGGACCGCAAGCAGCTGGAAGAGACCCGCCGGCTAGAGCACGCCATTACCCAGTTCGAGCGGCGCTACCGCGGCTACGCCGGCATGCTTGCACGCCGTCAGGCGCGTGAGCTGCGCCAGGCACAGACCGGCTTCGACAATGCCAGCGAGGCACGAAACCAGGCCCAGACCCTACGTGAGCAGGCGCAGGAGGCGGAAGCCCATGCCAGCGCTGCACAAGAGCTCGCCAGGCAAGCCTGGGCCGCCGCACGCGCAAAGGTCGAAACGCTGCAGAGCGACCCGGCCAACCAGGACGCCAATCGCCTTGCCCAGGCAGAGAACGAGGCCAATCAACGCGCCAAGGCCGTGGAGCGCGCGATCAGCCACCATGACGCCGCCCACGGAACCCTGCAACGCGAAGCCCAGCGCAGCCAACAACGGTCCGGACACGCGGCACGCGCGCGCCATGAACTGGAGTCCACCCGCAGCCGCACCCTGCAAGCAGCGGAAGCCATCGGCCTGGAGGCAGAAGTTGTCGACAATCCGCTTCTGGCATCGAGTACCGAAGCCCTGGCTGAAACGCCACCAGACCCCCAGGCGACCACTGGCGCCCTGCGCAGTGCCTTGTCACGGCGCCGGCAGGACATCGCCCATCTCCGTCACCGCCATGCCGAGGTCGGCCAGCAGCAAGCCGTGCTGGTAAGTGCCCAGGGAATGACCCTGGCGGCCCGTAACGAACTGGAGGAGGCGCTTGCGCAGCGTGAGCGGGCCGACAAGCACGCCGAACAGACGGGCGAGGCCCTGGTGGACGCGTGGTCCGCACACTGCGGAGACCTGGTGCAGCTGCACCTCGATACCGACGACGCCTTGCGCAGACTGGCTGACTGGACACTCCGCCCCGAAGGCGACAACCCGGCGCAGATGGCACTGTCCGCAGCATGGCAAGCCACCCTGCACCACCATGCCCAGCGCCAGGCCGAGCACCTCACCCTGCGCGAGACCCTGCGCAAGCAGCGTGGAGAACTGGAAGACGAGCACGCGCGGCTGAGCGCCGGCGAGGCTGCAAGACCGCCCGAACCCGCCACCCGTGCCGGCGGCGTGCGTGCAGAGCGGCCGGGCGCACCCCTGTGGCAGCTGGTGGATTTTCATCCCCACCTGGAGGCGACCGAGCGCGCCGGCCTGGAGGCTGCGCTGGAAGCCTGCGGCCTGCTCGACGCCTGGATCTCGCCCGACGGCTCGCTGAGCGACATTCAGGGCAAACCCCTGCTGGATGCCAGCTGGCTCCAGCGCGGACCGGTGGCCGGCGCCAGCCTGAATGACGCGCTGCTCCCCGCCCTACCGGACAACTGCCCGGTGACAGCGCCAATACTGAGCGCACTGCTGGGCGGCGTGGCCTACGGTCCCGAGGATCCGCTTGAGGCCGAGAACTGGTTGTCGCCTGGTCGCTTCCGCATGGGGGCACTGGCAGGGGCCTGGCACAAGCCGGAAGCGTGCTACATCGGCCACAGTGCCCGCGAGCGCGCCCGTCGGCAACGGCTCGTAGACATCGCCACCGCCCTGGCCGCACTCGATGCGGCGGATGCGGAACTCGACCGCCAGTCCGCTGCGCTGGATGCCGACCGGCTGCAGGCCGAACGCGAAGGGCAGGGCGCACCGTCCGAACGGCCACTGCACGACGCCATCGCAGCGGCCACCTCGGCGGGGCGCGAAACCGATCGCGCCCGGCAACGGCTGGCGCAGGCCGAAAAACGTTACCGCGAAGACGAACTGGCCCTGCAGGCACTGCGCCAGCAAGTGTGGCGCGATGCGACCGATCTGCGCCTGCCACCCGAAGCCGAGCACCTGCCCGCGACCGAGAAGGCCCTGGAGCACTTCGACCAGGCCCAGGGACTACTTGTACAGGCCGCACTTGAATGGCAGCGCGCCTGGCCCGATCACCTCGAACAGCAGCAACGCACGGACGAGGCACGCCTGGCACTCGAACACGCCAAAGAAGCCCTGCTGCTGGCCGAGGAGCAAGCCGCGCAGGCACAGATACACTTCGAGACCCTGCGGCAATCTGTCGGCCAGCAGGTCGACGAACTACGACGCAAGCTGACGGCCGCTCTTGCCGAGCGCAATCACGTTGAGCGCGAGAACGAAAACTGCGTCAAGGCACTGGGCGAGGCACAGAAAGCGCATGCTGTCGCTGCCTCGCGCGCCGAGCAAGCCGAACAGACACTGTCCGAGCGCAACCTCATCCGCACTGAAGCTGCGGAGCGTCTGCGCCACTTCGCCGCCAGCGGCCTCCTGGTGTCCGCGCTGCCCGATCTGGAGCTGCCTGAGCACTGGAGCGTGGACCCGGCGCTGAACCTGGCCCGCCGCATCGAGCAGGCGCTGACCCACGTCGCCGATGACGAAGCCGCCTGGACTCGCATCCAGAAGCTCATCTCGGAAGACCTGAGCGAGTTGCAGCGCGGCCTGAGCGCCCTGGGCCATCAGGCCGTCTCCGAACCCAACGACTGGGGCATCACGGTCACCATCCAGTACCAGAACCGCAGCGAACGCCCGGATGCACTCGCGCGGCTGCTGGCCGACGACATCGCCCAGCGCAGCGAACTGCTGTCGGCGCGTGAGCGTGAGGTGCTGGAGAACCACCTGCAGGCCGAGATCGCGGCCGAGATCCAGCGTCTGATGCGTGCCGCCGACGAACGCGTCAACGCGATCAACGCCGAACTGCACAAGCGCCCGACCTCCACCGGCGTGCGCTATCGCCTGCAGTGGGAACCCCTGTCGGCCGAGGAGGGTGCGCCTGCCGGTCTGGAGAGTGCCCGCAAGCGCCTGCTCAACACCAGTGCCGATCTGTGGTCGGCCGAAGACCGGCGCACGGTGGGTGTGATGCTGCAGCAGCAGATTGCCGCCGAACGCGCCCGCGCCGACCAAGATGCCGAAGGCATAAGTCTGATCGACCAGCTGGCCCGCGCTCTGGACTACCGGCACTGGCACCGCTTCCGCATCCAGCGCCAGCAGGACGGCCAGTGGCGCAAACTGTCCGGGCCGGCCTCGAGCGGCGAACGGGCGCTGGGTCTCACCGTACCGCTCTTTGCCGCCATCGCCAGCTTCTACGGCCACGGAGGCAACCCGCTGGCGCCCCGGCTGATGCTGCTAGACGAAGCCTTCGCCGGCATTGACGATACAGCCCGCGCACACTGCATGGGGCTGGTGCGCGAGTTCGACCTTGACTTCGTCATCACCAGCGAACGCGAGTGGGCCTGCTACGCCGAACTGCCGGGCGTAGCGATCTGCCAGCTGCAGCGTCGTGAAGGCATCGACGCGGTGTTCGTCTCACGCTGGACCTGGGACGGCCGTGCCAAGCGCCTCGAAGAGGATCCCGACCGCAGATTTCCGCCCCCATGACATCCACACCGGACCCACGCCTGCAGCGCCTGCTCGGCGGCCCCAGGCTGGCCATGGTACGCCAGCGGCTGCGCCACCGTTTCGAAAATGCCGAACCCGACGCAGCACCCGCGCCCATCCGCATGGACGGACTCGACATCGCCACGCACGCGGCCTTGTGCCAGCTGACCGGCCGGCCCTCGCGCCCGGCGCGTTCAATGACACTGGACATCGCCGACCTTGATGCACGGTTGCGCGCCGCTGGCCTGGCCGATTCGTTGCGCCATGCACTGGAGCTGCTGGAAGGCCCGATCGTCCCGAAAGCCAGACTGCAGCGGGAGCTACAGGCCCGTTGGTCCGCACTACCCACCTTGACCAAAGCGGGGCCACGCCTGCGCGCCTGGCTCGATACACCAGCCGCCTTGACCTTGCTGAAGCGCCTGGGACGCGATCCCGAGCGCGCGGCACAATTGCTCGCCGCTGCCGACGCAGTGCTTTGCCGCCTGCCGGCGCAGGGGCAAGCACGTTCGCAGCTGGCTGCCGAAACACTGGGCGACGCCCATGCCCTGGATACCGCGCGGCCGGTGGCAAGCCTGGTGCTGGCGGCCTGGCGCCACCATGAAAGAAGCAGCACGGCCGACGCCGGGATGGATGAAACGCAGACCGATGCTGACCCGAGAGACAGGGAGCGTGCCGACGAACGCCGGCGCGAGGTCTGGGCCAGGGCAGGCATCCTCGTCAATGAACTGGCCCGCCCTGCGCTGCTGCTGAATCTGCCAGCGGCACCGGACGCCCCATGCACCTGGGTACCCGGTGAGCCCGGCTACCTGTCTTTACGGCAACTGCTGCGCCGGACCCACACCTGGCCCGTCGCCGGCCGCCGGATCTACGTCTGCGAGAACCCGAACCTCGTCGCCATCGCGGCCGACCGCCTCGGCGCCGACTGCGCACCGCTGATCTGTACCGACGGCATGCCGGCTGCCGCACAGCGCATCCTGCTGGACCAACTGGCCACCGCCGGCGCCCACCTGCACTACCACGGCGACTATGACTGGCCCGGCATTGCCATCGGCAACCACGTCATACGCACCTGGCAGGCGACCCCCTGGCGCTTCGGCCACGCCGACTACCTCGCGGCAGTGATGGCTGCTCCACCACGACCGCGCGATCTGGCTGCTTCCGGAATCGAAGCTATCTGGGATGTCGGACTGCGTGCGGCCATGGATACACATGGGCTGACAGTTGCCGAGGAGGCCGTCGCCGCCAGCCTCCTCAGCGATCTATGCCAGGATGGCTGAAGAAATCGAACAGGCCTTGAGCCTTACTTTCCGATGCAGAAGCGCGAGAAGATCACCCCGAGCAGGTCATCCGGGGTGAACTCCCCGGTGATCTCGTTGACCGCTTCCTGGGCCAGGCGCAGTTCCTCGGCCATCAGCTCGAGGGCATGGCGGGCGTCAAGGGCGGCCTCGACCCGGGCGAGCGCTTCGCGCAGGGCGATGAGGTGGCGCTCACGGGCGAGGATCACGTCTTCCCCGTGGCGGTGCCAGCCCGCCACCCGCAGCAACTCGGCACGTAGCAGTTCGACGCCCTGGTCGGCCTTGGCGGAGAGATAGAGGCTGATGCCGGCGGCGTCCTCGGTGCGCTCCGGCGAACGCGCCATCAGGTCCACCTTGTTGAAGACGGTGATGCGTTCGACGCCGGCCGGCAGGCGGGCATCAATGGCGGCATCGGCCTCGGTGAGACCGGCCCGCACGTCTACCAGGCGCACCACCACGTCGGCGCGCGCGATCTCCTGCCAGGTGCGGGCAATGCCGATCTTCTCGACCTCGTCGGTGGTGTCGCGCAGCCCGGCGGTGTCGATGATGTGGAGGGGAATGCCCTCGATCTGGATGGTCTCGCGCAGGGCGTCGCGGGTGGTGCCGGCGATGTCGGTGACGATGGCCCGCTCCTCACCGGCGAGGCGGTTGAGCAGGCTGGACTTGCCGACGTTGGGCTGACCAACGAGCACCACATGCAGGCCATTGCGCAGCAGGCTGCCCTGGCGGGCGCGGTCGAGGATGGCGCGCAGTTCGGCAGCGACGACCTCGATGCGCTCGAAGGCCTTGGCCTCGATCAGGAAGTCCACGTCCTCGTCGGGAAAATCGAGGGTCGCCTCGACCAGCATGCGCAGGTCGATCAGGCGCTCACACAGGCCCTGGACTTCGCGGGAGAAACTGCCGGTAAGGGAACGGACCGCCGAGCGGGCTGCTGCGGCCGTGGAGGCCTCGATGAGATCGGCAACACTTTCGGCCTGGGCCAGATCGAGCTTGCCGTTGAGAAAGGCGCGACGGGTGAATTCACCGGGCTCGGCGAGACGGGCACCCAGTTCGAGGCAGCGGGCCAGCAGCATCTGCATGACCACCGGGCCGCCATGGCCCTGGAGCTCGATGACATCTTCGCCGGTGAAGGAGTGGGGCGCCGGGAAGTAGAGGAGGAGGCCTTCATCGATCAGCCCGCCGCTGCCATCACGGAAACGGGCGAACTGGGCGATCCGGGCTTGCGGCTCGCGACCACCAAGGGCGGCCGCGAGCGGGGAGAGACTCGGCCCGGAGATCCGGACCACGCCGATGCCACCGCGCCCGGGGGCGGTGGCTATCGCCGCTATGCACTCACTCGGCCGGCTTGCCACCGGCCGCGATCATCCGGTTGATCTGCCATTGCTGGGCGATGGACAGGGTGTTGTTGACCACCCAGTACAGCACCAGACCTGCCGGGAACCACAGGAACATGAAAGTGAAGAGGATGGGCATCATCATCATCACCTTGGCCTGGATGGGATCAGGCGGCGCCGGGTTGAGCTTCATCTGGATGAAGCTGGTGGCACCCATGACCAGCGGCAGGATGTAGTACGGATCCTGCACGGAGAGATCCTGGATCCAGCCCAGCCAGGGCGCACCGCGCATTTCCACGACACCCAGCAGCACCCAGTAAAGAGCGATGAACACGGGGATCTGGATCAGGATGGGCAGACAACCGCCGAGGGGATTGACCTTCTCGCGCTTGTACAGGTCCATCATGGCCTGCTGCATCTTCATCTTGTCGTCGCCGTACTGCTCCTTCAGGCGCTGCAGGCGCGGGCCGAGGGTCTTCATCTTGGCCATCGACTTGTAGCTGGCGGCGGACAGGGGGAAGAACAGGGCCTTCAGGGCGATGGTGACCAGGATGATGGCCCAGCCCCAGTTGCCGGTGAGCTTGTGGAACCACTCCAGCACCCAGAACAGCGGCGCAGCGATGATGGTCAGCCAACCGTAGTCCACCACCAGGTCAAAGCCCTTGGCGAACTGTTCGAGGCGGCTCTGCTCCTGGGGGCCGGCATACAGCGGCATGGACAGCTTGCCGCTCTGGCCCGGGGCAATGGCCGCCACCGGCACGATCACGCCAGCAGAGTAGAGATCGGAGCTCACCTGGTTGGCGAAGAACTCGCGCTCGCCCTCGGCGGGCGCCCAGCCGGCCACGAAGTAGTGCTGCACCATTGCCGCCCAGCCGTCGGAGGCCTTGGTGACGAACTTGGCTTTCTTGGAGGCGACATCCTCGAAGGAGACCTTCTGGTACTTCTCGGCTTCGGTGTAGAAGGCCGGGCCAGTGAAGGTCTGCACGCCGAAACCACCGGGCTGCTCGGCCGGCTTGCCGTCACGGGTGAACTGGAAGTAGGCGTGGGGCGCCAGGGATGCCGCGCTGCCGTTGGCGATCTCGTAGCTCACATCGGCCACGTAGCTGCCGCGCCGGAAAGTGATCAGCTTGCTCACCTTGACCCCATCGGCGGTGGCCGGCGCGTCGAGGCGCAGGGTCACGGCATCCTCGCCGTCCTTCAGCTCGAGGCTGGAGGTGGCCAGGTTGAACAGGGTCTTGTGATTGGGCAGACCGTTGCCGATCAGGCCGGTCTGGGCCGCATAGTTGTGCTTTTCCCCATTGTCGAAGAGCACGTAGTTGCGCTTGGCATCTTCGGAGGACTTGTGACGGGTCAGCTCGAGCCGGACGATATCACCGCCCTGGGCCGAGACTTCCGCCACCAGCACATCAGTGCGGATGACGGCCTTGGGGACCACCACCGCCGGCGCGGCCGCCGTGGCACTCTGGCCCGGCAGGGCAGGGGTGCCGGCTGCCGCAGCGCCCGGCGTCGGCGTGGGTACGCCGGCTGCAGAATCGGCAGTCGCGGCAACGGCCGGTACCGGGGGCTTGTTGTGCTTCTGCCAGCCGTCCCACAGCATGACCAGGGAAAACGAGAAGACGAGAAGGAGGATCAGGCGACGGTTGTCCATCGGAGTCAGTGTCAGGAAGGAGTTGGGGCGGAAGGGTTCGGAAGCGCTGCTCAGGGTACCGGATCGTAGCCACCACCGCTGAACGGATGGCAACGGCACACGCGCCGCGCGGCCAGCCACGACCCCTTCAGGGCGCCATGGCGTTCGACCGCCTCGAGGGCGTATTCGGAACAGGACGGCACAAAACGGCAGTTGCGTCCCAGCATGGGGCTGATGGCGTAGCGATAGAAGCGCACCAACGCCAACAGGACTTGCTTCATTTAGCCACCCCTTGCTTGGGCAGGCGTTCAAACAGAGCGAGCATGTCTTCGCGCAGGGAGCGTTTGCTTACGTCAGCAACCTTGGCCGACAATCGTAACACCAGATCGTAGGCCGGCAGGCTTGCACGGGCATGACGAAACACGTCACGACCGATGCGCTTGAGCAGATTGCGCTGCACCGCCCGCTTGGCGAGCTTCTTCGCCACCACTACACCAAGCCGGGCCGTGTCGGCCTGACCAGGGCAGTAGTGGAGAGCGAAGTAACGCCCGCGAACGACACGCCGAAAAGCAAAAACGGATGAAAATTCATCCGTTTTGTGCAGTCGCAAAGACGCGCCGAAGCCGAATCCTGCCAAGTGTTCCGCTTCATCCGACGGGCCATTGGTGCCGCCTGCCGGGGAAGGAATTTCAGGATCGGCCTGAAGGCGAGCCTCAGACGGCGAGGCGATGACGGCCCTTGGCGCGGCGAGCGGAGATGACCTTGCGACCGCCACGGGTGGCCATGCGAACCAGGAAGCCGTGGGTGCGCTTGCGACGGACGACGGACGGTTGGTAAGTACGTTTCATTTTTCGTGCCCGAAAAGTTGAGTCAAACGCGCAATTTGATAGGTTAACCCACTGTTTGTCAAGCAGGTTTTATCCACCCCTGGTAAACACCCGCCTGTATGCGTGCATCTGCAACTTCCCACAGGCCCATCGGCCGTACCTCCGGCACCACCTGAAGCTGTGGATAAGTCCCCTCCGCGCAGGTACAATACGCGTTTGGCCAGACGCCCCCCGCGCGCGAATCTGGCCGCTCCGGCCCCAGGCCTGAGTTCGCCGGAAACATATATCCGGCGCGCGTTCTGCACTCAGAAACCACCCGCCCAATATCGTGCCCGAAGCCTCATCGTCGCCCCAATGCGCTGCGTTCTGGACGCATTGCCTGAACTGTCTGGAGCAAGAGTTGCCCGCCCAGCAGTTCAAGACCTGGATCCTCCCCCTGCGTGCCGAAGAGCTTGCCGGTGACGACGGAGCCGGCATGCGTCTGGTGGCGCCGTCCAACTTCCATCGCCAGTGGCTGCGTGACCGCTACCTGCGCCGCATCGAAGAGCTGGGCGAGGAATTCTTCGGCGGCCTGCCGACCATCGAAGTCAGCCTGGCCCCGGCCGGCGGCCTGCGCCGTGCCAGCCCGCCGCCGCCCAGTGCACCCGCACCGGCCAGCGCGCCTTCGGCCCCCAGCTCCAGCAGTGCCAACAGCGCAGCGTCGGCGCCTGCGGTGATCCGCAGCACCGCGGCCGAAGCGCCGGTGTCCGCCGACACCGCCAACTACGACAAGTCGCGCCTCAACCCCGACTTCACCTTCGACACCCTGGTTACCGGCCGCGCCAACGACCTGGCCCGCGCTGCCGCCCTGCAGGTGGCCCAGAACCCGGGCGTGTCCTACAACCCGCTGTTCATCTATGGCGGCGTCGGCCTGGGCAAGACCCACCTGATCCACGCCCTCGGCAACACCGTGTTCAAGGCCGACCCGCGCAAGGTCATCCGCTATGTGCATGCCGAGGACTACTACGCCGACGTGGTGCGCGCCTACCAGCAGAAGTCCTTCGACGTCTTCAAGCGCTACTACCGCTCCCTCGACGTCCTGATCATCGACGACATCCAGTTCTTCAATAACAAGAACCGGACCCAGGAAGAGTTCTTCCACGCCTTCAACGCCCTCACCGAGGCCAAGAAGCAGATCATCATCACCAGCGACACCTACCCCAAGGACGTCCAGGGCCTCGAAGACCGCCTGATTTCCCGTTTCGACTGGGGCCTGACGGTGCAGATCGAGCCGCCCGAACTGGAGATGCGCGTCGCCATTCTCAAGAAGAAAGCCGAAGTCGAGCGCATCGCCCTCAACGAGGACGTGGCCTTCCTGATCGCCAAAAACCTCCGCTCCAACGTGCGCGAGCTTGAAGGTGCCCTCAAGAAGGTGCTGGCCTTTGCCCGCTTCCACGGCAAGGAAGTCACGCTGGAAGTGGCCAAGGAGGCCCTCAAGGATCTCCTCAACGCCCACAACCGCCAGCTCACCGCCGAGTTCATCCAGAAGACCGTGGCCGACTACTACAAGATCAAGGTCGCCGACATGCACTCCAAGAAACGCACCCGGGTCATCGCCCGGCCGCGCCAGGTGGCCATGTTCCTCGCCAAGGATCTCACCCCCATGAGCCTGCCGGCCATCGGCGAGGCCTTCGGCGGCCGCGATCACACCACCGTGCTGCACGCCTGCCGCACCATCGCCGAACTGCGCCTCGGCGACACCCAGCTCAACCACGACCTGCACGTTCTCACCCAGGTGCTGCGCGGCTGATGAAACCTTTCGCCCCCAAGATTGCCGGACGGACGCCCGCTGCACGCGCCTGCCCCTGTAAATAAGATACGGAGACCTGAGTCCATGCTGCTTTTCACTGCGCCCCGCGACGCCCTTCTCGCCCCGCTGCAATCGGTGTCCGGCATCGTCGAGAAACGCCACACCCTGCCCATCCTCTCCAATGTCCTGATCGAGAAGAAGGGCGACGCCCTCACGCTTCTCGCCACCGACATCGAGATCCAGATCCGCAACAGCACCCCCGCCACCCTCGGCTCGGATGACGTGGCCATCACCGTCGGCGCCCGCAAGCTGCAGGACATCCTGCGCGCCCTGCCCGACACCGCCGACGTCAGCCTCACCCTCGACGACAAGCGCATCACCCTGAAAGCCGGCAAGAGCCGCTTCCAGCTGCAGACCCTGCCCGCCGCCGACTACCCCCGGCTGGCCCCGCCCGAAGGCGAAGGCGTGCACTTCACCACCACGCAAAAAGCCTTCAAGAAGCAGCTCGCCCTGGTGCAGTACGCCATGGCCCAGCAAGACATCCGCTACTACCTCAACGGCCTGCTGCTGGTGGTGGCCGGCAACCTGCTGCGCATGGTCGCCACCGACGGCCACCGCCTGGCCTACGCTGCGTCCCCGCTGGTCGGCGACTACGCCCGCACCGACGTGATCCTGCCGCGCAAGACCGTGGTCGAACTGGCCCGCCAGCTGGCCGACTCCGACGACCCCCTGGAAGTCACCCTGGTGGGCAATCAGATCGTCTTCCGCTTCGGCACCATCGAACTGATCTCCAAGCTCATCGACGGCAAGTTCCCCGACTACGAGCGCGTCATCCCCCAGGGCCACCCCAAGTTGGTCAAGGCCAGCCGCCTAGCCCTGCTGCAGTCCCTGCAACGCGCCGCCATTCTCACCAACGAGAAATTCCGCGGCGTGCGCCTGATGCTCTCCGAAGGCAGCCTCAAGCTCGTGTCCACCAACGCCGAGCAGGAAGAAGCACTGGAAGAACTGGAAGTCGACTACACCGGCGACAGCCTGGACATCGGCTTCAACGTCACCTATCTCGTCGACGTGCTCACCAACGTCTCTGCCAACGAGATCGAAATCCGCTTCAACGACGGCAACGCCAGCGCCCTCTTCGGCCTAGCCGAAAACGCCGATTTCAAGTACGTCGTCATGCCCATGCGCATCTGACGGCGCATGAATAAACCTACTGCGCACGCCGATCTCGCGATTCCGGTGCTCGCCGTACTCCAGTACGGCTCCGCTCCTCATCGCGACCTCGACGCGCTCGCTACGGTTTCTTCACGCGCCTTGACTCTTTGTCCTTGAAACAGAAACGACAAAGCCGGCAGGCAACGCACTTCGCCGGAAACCATTAGCAGAACCGAGAACGCCATGTCCGATACGCCGCAACAACCTGCACCCGCCGACAACTACGACGAATCCAGCATCCAGCAGCTCGAAGGGCTGGAGGCCGTGAGGAAGCGCCCGGGCATGTACATCGGCGACACCTCCGACGGCACCGGCCTGCACCACATGGTCTTCGAAGTCGTCGACAACGCCATCGACGAAGCCCTGGCCGGCCACTGCGACGACATCGTCATCACCATCCACGC
>NZ_JBIJDC010000036.1:0-39869 GCF_044344315.1 Zoogloea sp.
CCTCAACATCGCCCTGATGAACGAGCTGTCGGTAATCTTCCACAAGATCGGCATCGACACCATCGAAGTCCTGAAGGCCGCCGGCACCAAGTGGAACTTCCTGCCCTTCCGTCCGGGCCTGGTGGGCGGTCACTGCATTGGCGTGGATCCCTACTATCTGACCCACAAGGCCGATATGCTGGGCTACCACCCGCAGGTCATCCTCGCCGGCCGTCGCATCAACGACAGCATGGGCAAGTACGTGGCCGAGCAGACCGTCAAGGAGATGATCAGTGCCGGGCACAACATCAAGGGCGCTAACGTCATCGTGCTGGGCCTGACCTTCAAGGAAAACTGCCCCGACCTGCGCAACAGCAAGGTCATCGACGTGATCCGTGAGCTGCAGAGCTTCGGCTGCAATGTGCTGGTGCATGATCCGGTGGCTGAGTCCGCCGAGGCTGAGCACGAGTATGGCGTGAGCCTGACGGCCTGGAACGATCTGCCCCGTGCATCCGCCATCGTGGCCGCCGTGGCTCACAAGGAGTATGCCGAACTGGGCGCGGCGCAACTGTGCGAGAAGCTGGTGCCCAACGGTGTGTTCACCGATGTGAAGAGCTTCTACGACCCGGCTACCCTTGAGGCGGCTGGCGCGAAAGTGTGGCGGCTTTGATCGCCAGACTCCGGGCTGTGCTGTCCTTGTCCGCCCGGAGGCTCGGTCCGGCCCTGCTGGCGGGGTTCGCCCTGACGGCCGGGCCAGCCAATGCTGTTGCTCCCGATACCGTTGTGGGCGATCTCCGTGGGCTCGTTGAACAGGCGCTCGCCTTCGAGCACGGGGAGGGCGTTCCGCGGGATACGGGGCGGGCGGCAGACCTGTATTGCGAGGCGGCCCGTGCCGGCAGTGCCGAGGCGATGTACAGCCTTGGCTGGATGTATGCCAACGGGCGTGGCGTCGATCGCGACGACGGGTATGCAGCGACGCTGTTCGAGATGGCCCTGACCAAGGGCCACGTCGGTGCCGAAAAGGCCCGCCGGCTGGTGGGTGAATATACTGGCGTGGTGCCAGACTGCCTGCTGCCCCGCGCGTCCGACCGGGGCTTTGCGGCGCGTGACAGCTGGGATACCCAGAAATATCTGGCTTCGCTGCCCGAGCAGAAGAAGAAAATGGTCGAGCTGATCACCACCCTGGCGCCGCGTTTCTCCATCGAGCCGCGGCTGGCCCTCGCCATCGCCACTACCGAGTCCAACTTTAATCCGAATGCCACCTCACCCAAGAACGCCATGGGTGTGATGCAGCTGATTCCCGAGACGGCGAGCCGCTTCAACGTCAAGGACAGCTATGACCCGGTGCAGAACATCAAGGGTGGCCTGGCTTACTTGCGTTGGTTGCTCGCCTATTACCAGGGCAATGTGGCCCTGGCGGTGGCGGGCTACAACGCCGGCGAGGGGGCTGTAGATCGCTACCGGGGCGTTCCGCCCTACAAGGAAACCCAGAACTACGTGCGGCGTATCCTGACCTTCTTCCAGCGTCACGAGCACCCATTCGATGCCCGCGTGGTAGGCGCATCGCCGGCCCTGCAGGCCCTCAAGGCGGCGGGGCAGTGAAGCTGGCCCTCACCCGTCGTCTTTTTCTGGGTGTGTGCCTCGCGCTGTTGGCGCCCGTTTCGGCCTTTGCCGATCTCCCGGACACCGTCGCTCAGGTTAAACCTTCCGTTGTCGCTGTGGGCACCTTCCTGCCTACCCGTAGCCCTCAGTTTCGCTTTCTGGGCACGGGCTTTGTCGTAGGTGACGGCAAGCAGGTGGCGACCAACGCCCATGTGATTGCCGCAGCCCCGGATAGCCGCGGTTCGGAAGAACGCCTGGTGATAGCGCAGTCGGGCTCAGGTCGGGTGAGCGTACGGCTGGTGGAGCGGGATGCGCGCGACCCGGATCACGATCTTGCGGTGCTGTGGATTGCCGGCCTGCCTATGCCACCCCTGCGGCTGGGGGATTCCGAAGCGGTGCGCGACGGACAGGATGTGGCGCTGACGGGCTTTCCCCTTGGTGCGAGCATGGGCATCGTTCCGGTTACCCACCGGGGCATCATTGCCGCCATCACGCCGGTTGGTCAGCCCTTGCCATCGGCCAGCCAGCTTGACCCCGGGGCGGTGCGGCGCTTATCCGTGGGGCGCTACCCGGTGTTTCAACTGGACATCGTGTCCTATCCGGGCAACAGCGGCAGCCCGCTTTATGACGTGAATAGTGGTGAAGTGCTGGGCATCCTCAACATGGTCTTCATCAAGGGGATGAAGGAAAACGCCATCTCCAGCCCTTCCGGCATTTCCTATGCCATCCCAGTCTCCCACCTGAAAGCACTGCTGGCTCGTTGACTGGCCGTTGCGGTCCTCCCTCGGGAGAGAAGCCGCAACGCCTGTCTGAATGTCAGCCCAGTTCGTCCATCGGTACGCAGGAGCAGAACAGGTTGCGGTCGCCGTAAACGTCGTCGATACGGTTCACGCTCGGCCAGAACTTGTTGTCGCCTACCCATGCCAGGGGGAAGACGGCTTCCTGGCGGGAGTAGGGACGGTCCCAGTCGCCGAGGAAGTCGGCCTGGGTGTGAGGGGCGTTCTTGAGCGGGTTGTTGTCGGCGGGAATCCGGCCGTCCTCGATGGCACGGATCTCGTTGCGGATGCTTACCATGGCGGCAATGAAGCGGTCCAGCTCGCCCTTGTCTTCCGATTCGGTCGGTTCAACCATGATGGTCCCCGCCACAGGGAAGGACATGGTGGGGGCGTGGAAGCCGTAATCCATCAGCCGCTTGGCAATATCCACCTCGGAGATGCCGGTGGCTGCCTTGATGGGGCGAATGTCGAGGATGCACTCGTGGGCGACGCGACCCTGGCTGCCGGTGTAGAGCACCGGGTAGTGTTCCTTGAGCAGGCTGGCCACGTAGTTGGCATTGAGGATGGCAACTTCGGTGGCGCGTTTGAGGCCGCGGCCGCCCATCATGGTGATGTACATCCAGGAGATCGGCAGGATGCTGGCGGAGCCAAACTGGGCGGCGGAGACTGCGCCCTGGCCCGCGTTGGGGCGATCCTCGCTGCCGGTCGCGGCGACCACGTGATCGGCCATGAAGGGCGCCAGATGGGCCTTCAGACCGATCGGGCCCATGCCCGGGCCACCGCCGCCGTGGGGGATGCAGAAGGTCTTGTGCAGATTCATGTGGCTCACGTCGGCGCCGATGGTGGCGGGGGAGGTGAGACCGACCTGGGCATTCATGTTGGCCCCGTCCATGTACACCTGGCCGCCGTACTGGTGCACGGTGGCGCAGATCTCGCGGATGGCTTCTTCGAACACGCCGTGGGTGGACGGGTAGGTGATCATCAGCGCGGCGAGCTTGTCGGCGTGCTGTTCGGCCTTGGCCTTGAGGTCGTCCAGATCCACGTTGCCGTTGTCGTCGCAGTTCACCACCACCACGTCCATGCCGCACATCTGGGCAGTGGCCGGGTTGGTGCCGTGGGCTGACCTGGGGATCAGGCAGACGCTGCGATGACGATCTCCGCGGGAGGCGTGGTAGCGCTGGATGGCGACCAACCCGGCGTACTCGCCCTGGGCGCCGGAGTTGGGTTGCATGCAGATGGCGTCAAAGCCGGTGATCTCGCGGAGTTGGGCGGCAAGGCCTTCGATCATCTCCAGGTAGCCAGTGGTCTGGTCGGCCGGGGCGAAGGGGTGAATGTCGGCAAACTCGGGCCAGGTCACGGGGATCATCTCGCTGGTGGCGTTGAGCTTCATGGTGCATGAGCCCAGGGAGATCATGGAGTGGTCCAGCGCCAGATCGCGGTTCTGCAGGCGCTTGAGGTAGCGCAGCATCTCGTGTTCGGTGTGGTGGGTGTTGAACACCGGGTGCGACAGGATCGCGTCGTCACGCAGCAGGGCTTCCGGCAGGTTGCCGCCGCGGGCAGCAACGCTGGCGTCCAGCGCTGCGACATCCGCTTTTGCCCCAAAGACGGAGAGCAGGGCGGCGATGTCGGCGGCGGTGGTCTTCTCGTCGATGGAGATGCCGAGGCCCTTGCCATCCACGTGGCGCAGGTTGTAGCCGACGGCCTGGGCGGCGGCGTAGATGTCCGCCGTGCGCGCGCCGGTGCTGACCTGCAGGGTGTCGAAGAACACCTCGGACGCCATCTCGAAGCCGGCCTGCTTGAGCCCTTCGGCCAGGGTGGCGGCCAGGCGGTGGATGCGCGCGGCGATGGTGCGCAGGCCTTCCGGGCCGTGATACACGGCGTACATGCCGGCCATGTTGGCCAGCAGCACCTGGGAGGTACAGATGTTCGAGTTGGCCTTCTCGCGGCGGATGTGCTGCTCGCGGGTCTGCAGGCTCATGCGCAGGGCGGTCTTGCCGCGGGCGTCCTTCGACACGCCGATGATGCGGCCCGGCATGGAGCGCACATGGGCTTCGCGGGTGGCGAAGAAGGCGGCGTGGGGGCCGCCGAAGCCCAGCGGAACGCCGAAGCGCTGGGCCGAGCCCAGGGCGATGTCGGCACCCATGGCGCCCGGAGACTTGAGCAGGACCAGCGCCAGCAGGTCGGAAGCGACGGCCACCACCGCGCCCTTGGCCTTGAGGCCGCTGATGGCGTCGGAAATGTCGGCCACTTCGCCGCGTTCGTTGGGGTACTGGAGCAGGGCGCCGAAAACGTCATGATGGGCCGCTTCGGCGGCCGGGCCGACGATCAGCTCGAAGCCGAAGTAGCCGGCGCGGGTACGCACCACGTCGAGGGTCTGGGGAAAGACCCCTTCGTCCACGAAGAAACCCTGGCCCTTGACCTTGGAGATGCGCCTGGCCATGGCCATGGCCTCGGCCGCCGCGGTGGCTTCGTCGAGCAGGGAGGCATTGGCCAGTTCCAGCCCGGTCAGATCGATGACCATCTGCTGGAAGTTGAGCAGAGCCTCCAGGCGGCCCTGGGCGATCTCGGCCTGGTAGGGCGTGTAGGCGGTGTACCAGCCCGGGTTCTCCATCACGTTGCGCAGGATGACCTTGGGCGTGATGGTGTCGTAGTAGCCCATGCCGATGAGGGACTTCTTGAGCACGTTCTTGCCGGCGATGGTCTTGAGCCGGGCCAGGGCCACATGCTCGGCCATCGGCTCGCCCAAGGCCAGCGGGGCGGACAGGCGGATGCCGGCCGGTACCGTCTGCTGGATCAGCGTGTCCAGGGCGTCGACGCCAACGGCGGCGAGCATGCCGGGCAGTTCGTTGGAGCAGGGGCCGAGGTGGCGGCGAATGAAGTCATCGCCCTGTTCGAGCGTGGCGAGCGGGGCAGAGAGAAGGGTCTTCGACATGGGAGAACTCGGTTGGGTGACAGCGACAGCAGGGTGGGGCGCACCAGCCCGGCGCGCCCGCGGTCAGGCAATCAGCGTTCAGCCGATGGCGGCTTCGTAGCCGGCGGCGTCCAGCAGGCCGTCCACATCGGCCGCGTTGGCCGGTTTGATCTTGAATAGCCAGGCGGCGTAGGCGTCGGCATTGACGGACTCGGGGGCGTCGAGGGCGGCCTGGTTGGCTTCAAGGATTTCGCCGGCGACCGGGGCGTAGATGTCGGAGGCGGCCTTCACGGATTCGATCACGGCGATGGCTTCTTCCTTGGCCACGCTGCGACCGGCCTCCGGCAGCTCGAGGAAGACCACGTCGCCGAGGGCTTCCTGGGCGTGATCGGTGATGCCGATGGTGAGGGTGCCGTCAGCCTCGACGCGAACCCATTCGTGGGAGGCGGTGTAACGCAGGTCGGTGGGGGTGCTCATGTCGTGTCCTTGTTCAAGTCGGATGAAAGGGGGTGGATTGGATTTCTGACCAGTCAGACCAGAGCCTTGCCGTTGCGGACGAAGGGGGCCTTGACGACGCGGGCTTTCAGGCGCTTGCCGCGGATGTCCACTTCGACCGCATCGCCGGCCGCGACGCCGAGAGGCAGGCGGGCCAGGGCGATGGACTTCTCGAGGGTCGGCGAAAAGCTGCCGCTGCTCGTCTCGCCTTCGCCCTGGGCGGTGAATACCTTCTGGTGCGAGCGCAGGATGCCCTTGTCTTCCAGGATCAGGCCGAGGGCCTGTTGGCGTGCGCCGTTGGCGACGAGGGCAGCCTTACCGACAAAATCGCGGTTTTCGTCCTTGAAGTCCACCGTCCAGGCCAGCCCGGCATCGAGGGGGGAGACAGTTTCGTCCATGTCGTTACCGTAGAGGGCCATGCCGGCTTCCAGGCGCAGGGTGTCGCGGGCGCCGAGGCCACAGGGCTTGACGCCGGCAGCAGCCAGCGCGGCCCAGGTGCTGGCGGCCTTGCTCACCGGCAGGGTCAGCTCGAAGCCGTCTTCACCGGTGTAGCCGGTGCGGGCAATGAAGATGTCACCGAAGGTGGCGGCCTGGAAAACCTTGAGTGCGGTGGATGCGGCTTCGGCGCCGGGGATGGCGGCCCAGGTCTTGGCGCGGGCGTTGGGGCCCTGGACGGCGATCATGGCCAGATCACGGCGCACGCTGAGCGTGGCGGCCGCGCCGGTGGCGGCCAGGCGCTGCTGCATCCAGGCGACATCCTTGTCGGCGGTGCCGGCGTTGACGACGATGCGGTACGCGGTATCGGAGAGGAAATAGACGATCAGATCGTCGATCACGCCGCCCTGCTCATTGAGCATGCAGGCATAAAGGGCCTTGCCGGGTTCGACGAGCTTGGCCACATCGTTGGCGATCAGGCCGCGCAGGAAGGCCTTCGCGTCGGCGCCTTCCAGGTCCAGGGCCAGCATGTGGGAGACGTCGAACATGCCCGCGTCGCGGCGCACGGCGTGGTGCTCCTCGATCTGGGAGCCGTAATTGACCGGCATGTCCCAGCCGGCGAAGTCGACCATGCGGGCGCCGGCAGCGACGTGGGTGGCGTGAAGGGGGGTCTGTTGGGTCATGGGGCTCTCCGGTGCAATCGTTACAGTGTAGAAAAGCAATGGGGCCGAGGCGACGTGAAAGTCGCTTCGGCCCCATCTGTCCTTTGTACCTGAGAGATTGCAGCGGTGCATGGACCGGCCTGCGTGCCCCTTCGGTGGATGCGGCCAACGCACGGTGGGCGGGCAGCATCGCTCTCCAGATTGTTGTTTCGTCGGCGGTCCTTTTGCCTGAGCGGTTCCGGGGGTTGCGCCTTCGGCGGCTCGCGGATGACCCACGCGAACTCTCTCCCACACGACGGCGCGCACCTTACCATCGCGGGCGGAGAGGGGCAAGCGTCTGATACACTTGGACGGATGACGCCGTCCCGAAGCCGTTTTCTGCCTGTCCGCGGTTTGCGCTATCACCTTCGTGAGTGGGGCGAACCCGGGGCGCCGATGATCTTCATGCTGCACGGCTGGATGGATGTGTCCGCGTCCTTCCAGTTTGTGGTGGATGCGCTGGATTCCGGCTGGCATGTGCTGGCGCCGGATTGGCGTGGATTTGGCCAGACCGAATGGCGTGGTGATGCTTACTGGTTTCCCGATTACCTGGGAGATCTGGATGCGATTCTGCATGCGTGTTCGCCGGAGGAGCCCGTGAATCTCGTCGGCCACAGTCTGGGTGGCAACGTGGCCTGTGTATACGCTGGTGTGCGTCCGGCGCGGGTCGCCCGTCTGGTGGCGCTGGATGCTTTCGGGCTGGCCGATACGGGGCCCGCGCAGTCGCCGGGACGTCTGGAGAAGTGGTTGAATGACCTGGCCTCGCCAGCAGTTTTTCGCGGCTATCCGGATCTACATGCGCTGGCCGCCCGACTGCAGGCGGACAATCCGCGTTTGTCTGCGGAGAGGGCTGCGTTCCTCGCGAAGCATCTTGGCGAGGACAATGGTGAAGGCGCCATCCGCATGGCCGGCGATCCGGCGCACAAGCGAATCAATCCGGTGCTTTACCGGCGTGCCGAAGCACTCGCCTGCTGGCGCAGGGTCAGTGCGCCAGCCCTGTGGATCGAGCCGGAGGCGCCGACCTTGCGGCACCGGTTGGGTGTGGACGACGAGGCGCACGCCGAGGCCCGGGCCGCGTTTCGGGATCTGCGCGAAGTCCGGGTGCCGGACAGTGGGCACAACCTGCATCATGATCAACCGGGCGAAGTGGCCCGGATCATTGAGACTTTCCTGCGGTCAAAGGAATCATGAATACCCTGAATGCCGATCTGCACTGTCATTCCACCGCCTCCGACGGAACGTTGCCGCCAGGAGAGGTGGTTCGTCGCGCCCATGCCAATGGGGTCGAGCTGCTTGCCCTGACCGATCATGATGAGCTCCTCGGCTTGCCCGAGGCCGCTGCACAGGCGCAGGCGCTGGGCTTGCGATTTGTGCCAGGGGTCGAGATTTCAGTGTCCTGGCTCGATCAGACCCTGCACATTGTCGGGCTGGGGATCGACCCGACCAATGAAGCGCTGATCGCCGGCCTGGCCCAGGTTCGCGGGGGGCGTGATGGACGTGCGGCACGAATTGGCGCTGAACTGGAGCGGATCGGGATCCGGGGGGCGCTCGAAGGCGCCCTGCGTTATGCCGGCAACCCGGCTCTGGTCAGTCGGGCCCATTTCGCTCGCTACCTGGTCGAAATTGGCATTTCGAAGAACGTCCATGACGTTTTTCTGCATTACCTGGCCCGGGGCAAACCCGGCTACGTCGAACATGTCTGGGCCACCCTGGAAGATGCGCTGTCATGGATCAAGGGGGCCGGCGGTCTGGCCGTGATTGCCCATCCCGGGCGTTACCGCCTCAGCCATGCTGAAATGGACATTCTCTTCGAGCGCTTCCGGGACCTGGGTGGTGATGCCATCGAGGTTTCCTGTGGTGCGCATGACGGCGGTCAGTTGCTGGCCTTCGCCCGACTGGCGCGCAAGTTCGGCCTCATGGCCTCGCGCGCTTCCGATTTTCACGGCCCGGAGGACAGTCCCATTGACCTGGGGCGCGCGCCACCGCTGCCTCCCGACCTCACGCCGGTGTGGACCCGCCTGGCGTGACGCCTTCCTTTTTTGCTTACTTTTGAACCATGGCCCAGTTTTTTTCGCTTCACCCGGAACAGCCCCAGGCGCGCCTGATCAAGCAGGCTGCGCAGATCATGCGTGATGGCGGCCTGGTGGCCTTCCCCACCGATTCGGCCTATGCCCTCGGCGGCCATACCGGCGACAACCCGCTACTGACCCGCATCCGCCGCATCCGTGATGTGGATGAGCGTCATCACTTCACCCTGTTGTGCCGGGATCTCTCCGAGATCGCGACCTTCGCCCGGGTCGACAACACCCAGTATCGGCTCCTCAAGGCCACTACGCCGGGGCCCTACACCTTCATCCTCGAAGGCACCAAAGAGCTGCCGCGGCGCCTGTTGCACCCCAAGCGCAAGACCATCGGCCTGCGCATCCCCGATCATCCTGTCGTGTCGGCCCTCCTCGCCGAGTTGGGTGAGCCCCTTCTGAGCTCGACCTTGCTGCTGCCGGGCGAGGAGTTTCCGCTGACGGACGCCGAGGAAATCCGCGACCGTCTTGAAAAGGAGGTGGATCTTGTGATCGAAGCCGGCCCCTGTCGGGGAGAGGCGACCACGGTGATCGATCTGACCAGCGGTTCCCCGGTGCTGGTGCGGGAAGGGCGGGGCAGTCTTGCGCCCTTTGGCCTGTAAGCGGCCTTTCGTCCGGGGCTTGAGGCGTCCAGTCTGCTAGAATCGCGCCCCTTCGGCGTCGTGATCCATGCAAGAACTCATATCCACCCTGACAATCTGGGCTTTGCCCGTGCTGTTCGCCATCACGCTTCATGAGGCGGCGCATGGCTATGCGGCGCGTCACTTCGGCGATTCCACGGCCGAGCGGGCAGGGCGCATCAGCCTCAATCCGCTGCGTCACATCGATCCGATGGGGACCGTCGTGGTACCGGCCCTGATCGTCGTGGCGAGCACGCTTGCGGGTGGCTCGCCGATGTTGTTCGGATGGGCCAAGCCGGTACCAGTCAATTTCGGGCGCTTGCGCCGGCCCAAGGCCGACATGCTGTGGGTTGCCGCTGCCGGGCCCTTCGCCAATCTGGTGATGGCGCTTGGCTGGGCCATGCTGTTCCGCTTCGCGATCATGTCGCCCGAGAACATCTACGCCCTGCCCATGGCCAAGATGGCGGATGCCGGGATGCAGATCAATGCGGTGCTGATGCTTCTCAACCTGCTGCCGCTGCCGCCCCTTGACGGTGGGCGGATTGCTGTCAGCCTGCTCCCGGCCGGGCCCGCCTACACGTTCTCCCGCCTCGAGCCCTACGGCTTTCCGATTCTGCTGGTCCTGCTGTTCACCGGTATCCTTGGCGACATTCTCGGGCCACTGGTGGCCATTTTCCGTTTTGCCCTTGCAACCGTTATTGGACTTTGATTATTCATGTTCGCTGAACGCGTCCTCTCCGGCATGCGCCCCACCGGGCGTCTCCACCTCGGCCACTATCACGGTGTACTGAAAAACTGGGTCAAGCTGCAGGCTGAGTATCCCTGCCTCTTCTTTGCCGCCGACTGGCATGCCCTGACGACCGATTACGATAACCCCCGGGGGATTGAGGCGAGCGTCTGGGAGATGATCGTTGACTGGCTGGCGGCAGGCGTCGATCCGTCCCAGGCGACCATCTTCATCCAGTCCCGCGTGCCCGAGCACGCCGAGCTGCACCTGCTCATGTCCATGATGACGCCGCAGGGCTGGCTGGAGCGGGTCCCGACCTACAAGGACCAGCAGGAAAAGCTGACCCACAAGGATCTGACCACCTACGGGTTTCTGGGCTACCCGCTGCTGATGAGTGCCGACATCCTGATCTACCGCGCCGACAAGGTGCCGGTGGGCGAGGATCAGCTGCCCCACGTGGAGTTCACTCGCGAACTGGCCCGTCGTTTCAACCACATGTACGGCCGCGAGCCCGGCTTCGAAGAGAAGGCCCGGGAGGCCATCAAGAAGCTCGGCTCCAAGCGCGCCAAGCTCTATGAGGAGTTCCGCACCCGCTTCCAGCAGAACGGCGACGAAGAAGGGCTGGCCCTCGGCAAGGCCCTGCTCGAAGAGGCCCAGAGCCTTTCCCTTGGCGACCGGGAACGCCTCTATGGCTACCTTGAGGGCAGCGGCAAGGTGATCCTCGTCGAGCCCGGCGCGCTGCTCACCGAGGCCTCGCGCATGCCCGGCCTTGACGGTCAGAAGATGTCCAAGTCTTACGGCAACACGATCTTCCTGCGTGAGGAGGCAGAGTCCCTGACCAAGAAGATCCGCACCATGCAGACCGATCCTGCCCGAGTGAGGCGCACCGATGCGGGTGATCCGGAGAAGTGCCCGGTGTGGCAGTTCCATGTCATCTATTCGGATGACAGCACGCGGCAGTGGGTCACCCAGGGCTGCAAGAGCGCTGGCATCGGCTGCATCGAATGCAAGCAGCCGGTCATTGATGCCGTGCTCAAAGAGCAGGACAGCATGCGTGAGCGGGCTCAGCCCTACCTCGACGACCCCTCCCTGGTGCGCAGTATCGTTGCCGATGGCTGTGACCGCGCCCGCAAGCTGGCCCAGGAGACCATGCGCGAGGTGCGTGACGCCATGGGGCTGAGCTACAGCTGATGACAGGCGGGGAGGTGTTCCGTGGATTTTTGCCTTGGAAGCATGCTCCTCGCGTGTTAGCCTGCGCTGAACAAACAGGGCGGTGGGCGTGTTGACTGCCGACCTGGATCTGGCCCCCCCGGCCGATCCGCTGGATGCCATCATTGGTCGAATGTATGGTCAGCCGATCTTCGATCTGCCCAAGGATCTGTACATTCCGCCCGATGCGCTGGAGGTCATTCTCGACGCTTTCGAGGGCCCGCTCGACCTGCTGCTGTACCTGATACGCAAGGCCAACATCAACGTCCTCGACATTCCGATGGTGCCGTTGACGGCCCAGTATCTGGAATACGTGGAGGCCATGCGCAAGCACAATCTTGAGCTGGCGGCAGACTATCTGCTGATGGCTGCGACTTTGCTGGAGATCAAGTCGCGCCTGCTGCTGCCGCGACCGCCCCGGGCAGAGGAAGACGAAGAACTTGACCCGCGGGCAGAGCTGGTTCGTCGCCTGCTTGAGTATGAGCAGGTCAAGCTGGCGTCGATGCGCCTGGATGCCTTACCCCGTGTGGAACGGGATTTTGAATGGGTTGGGGTTTTCGTCGCCGAGAAGGTGGTGGAGCGCCTCCCAGAGGTAAGCCTGCATGATCTGCAGCTGGCCTGGTTGAAGATTGCCCGTCAGGCGCGCCTGAAGCGGCATCACACGATTCAGCGCGAAGAAATGTCCGTGCGCGAGCACATGACCCTGATCCTCAGGCGCCTTCGTGACGACAGCTTCGTGGTGTTCGAGTCGCTCTTCGACCCCAAGCTCGGTGTGGCCAGCCTGGTAGTGAGTTTTCTTGCGACCCTCGAGCTGGTCAAGGAAAGGCTGGTTGTGGTGACCCAGAATGAGGCCTTTGCGCCGATCTATGTGAAGCGTGCTGACAGTGCAACCGGAGACGCCTGAAGAATTCAAGCGGGTGCTGGAAACAGCCCTGCTGGCTGCGGCCTCGCCGGTTCCGGTGAGTGATCTGCGCCGCCTGTTCGAGGAGGATCCCGGTGGCGATCTGGTGCGGCGCCTACTGGACGAACTGGCCGAGGACTGGCAGGGGCGCGGTGTCGAACTGGTGCAGACGGCAGGCGGCTGGCGCTTTCAGACCCGGCTGGCGTATCAGGTGTATCTGGACAGACTCAAGCAGGAGCGGCCGCCCAGGTATTCCCGGGCTGTTCTCGAAACCCTGGCGATCATTGCCTATCGCCAGCCGGTGACGCGGGGCGATATAGAAGACATTCGTGGGGTGGTCGTCTCCAGCAATGTATTGAAGACCCTCGAATCGAGGGGGTGGGTGGACGTGGTGGGTCACCGGGATACGCCCGGTCGGCCGGGTTTGTATGCCACGACCCGAAAATTCCTGGAGGACCTCGGCCTGCGCAGTCTGACCGAGTTGCCTCCGCTGACTGAAATCGAAAGGATCATGGATCTTGTCGACCTCCCAAAAACCGAAGAACCGGCCGTTTAAGGCCAAATCCGCCCGGCCCGGACAGGAGTCCGGCCGTCAGGCTCCCCCGTCTGACCAGGGTGGGCGCCGCGGGCGTGGCCGCCCTGACGCTGAGGGTGGTGGTCGTGGTGGCCGCCCGCCCCGTGGCGACGATGAGGGCCGGCAACCCAAGAGCAACGCCTCGGCAATCGGACTCAGTGATCTCGGTGGCGGTGGGCGGGGTAACTGGCGTGCCAAGCGTCAGCCGGCATCTGTCGGCGGTGGGACAAGTCCCTATCCGCTTGCCAGCAGTGAACTCCTTCCTGCGGTCGAGGGTGAGCGTCGTCGCAAGCCGGAGGATTCTACTTATACCGAACCTCAGCGCCTGCACAAAGTGCTGGCAGCAGCAGGTATCGGCTCCCGTCGCGAAATCGAGGAATGGATCGTGGCGGGCCGGATTTCGGTCAATGGCGAGCCTGCTGATGTAGGCCAGAAAGTCGGCCCGGGTGATCGGGTGCGGATCAATGGCAAGCTGATGCCGATCCGATTTGCGCCGCGGATTCCCCGCGTGGTGCTGTATCACAAGCCGGAAGGGGAGATCGTGTCCAGGGATGACCCGGAGGGGCGGCCCACGGTCTTCGATCGCCTGCCCAATCTTCGCAAGGGGCGCTGGATCGCCGTTGGCCGGCTGGACTTCAACACCTCTGGTCTTCTGTTGTTCGTCAATGACGGCGATCTTGCCAACAAGCTGATGCACCCGCGCTACGAACTGGATCGCGAGTACGCGGTGCGGATCCTTGGTGAGCTCGACGATGCCCAGAAGAATGCGCTGTTGCAGGGCATTGAACTGGAGGATGGTCAGGCCAAGTTCAACACCTTGCTGGATGGCGGTGGAGAAGGGGCCAATCACTGGTATCGGGTAACGCTTTCGGAGGGCCGCAACCGGGAAGTGCGCCGGATGTTCGAAGCGCTAGGGCTGACGGTCAGTCGTCTGATGCGGGTTCGCTATGGGCCGATTGCGCTGCCTTCACGCCTCAAGCGTGGCATGTGGGAAGACATGGCGGTTGAACAGGTATGCGCGCTGGCCGGGATTCCCAAGCCCGATGTGGCGGGTGGAAAGCCCAAGCGGCCGGCGCCTCAGCCCCGTCGCACACAGCCTCATCCGCGCTGATGTTGGGTCAAAATTGCGCCCGCTTCGGCGGGCTGCTATAATCAGCGTGTTTTATCGGTTCGAAAGAGCCGATCGGTCCGAAAAGGGCCGACATCCGGTCGAATTTAAACAGGGATGGGCGTTTCGCCCATTTTTCATTTGTGGGCCAGGAAATGGAGTTGCACAAACTGATCGAGCAGACCGCGGAAGGTCTCGGTTACGAACTCGTTGATTTCGAAACCTCGCCCCGTGGCAGGCTGATGCGAATCTTCATCGATTCGCCGAATGGTATTACGGTTGATGATTGTGCCACGGTGAGCAATCAGCTGGTGCGGGTATTCGAGGTCGAGAATGTCGATTACGACCGCCTCGAGGTGTCCTCTCCCGGGCTTGATCGGGCACTCAAGAAGCCCGCTGATTTTGAGCGCTTTGCCGGCCAGGACGTGCAGGTCCGTCTCTCCATGCCGGTCGCCAATCAGCGCAGTTTTAACGGGGTGCTGCAAGGTCTCAAGGACGGCGTGGTGACCCTGGAGACGGAAAAGGGATCGATGGAGATCCCGTTTGAAGATATCGAGAAGGCCCGCCTGGTTCCCAGGTTTTAAGGGATTTGGAGGTTTGCAGGTATGAGCCGCGAAATTTTACTGTTGGTCGATGCGCTTGCCCGCGAGAAAAATGTTTCCAAGGAAATCGTTTTCTCCGCGCTGGAGTCCGCGCTCGCCCAGGCGACGAAGAAGCGTATCAACGACGAAGCCGATGTACGTGTCTCCATTGATAGGGAGACCGGTGACTACGAGTCCTTCCGGCGTTGGCAAGTGCTGCCTGATCCGGATGTCGAGAATGATGAAGCCCAGATGGGCCTGATCGACGCGCGTGAAGAGTATCCCGACATCCAGGTTGGCGACTACGTGGAAGAAGGGCTTGAGCCCATCGACTTCGGTCGCATCGGTGCACAGGCGGCCAAGCAGGTGATCCTGCAGAAGGTGCGTGACGCCGAGCGCGAGCAGATCCTCAATGACTTCCTGGAACGCAAGGAATACATCATCTCCGGCAGCATCAAGCGCATGGAGCGGGGCAATGCGATCATCGAGGTGGGGCGCCTGGAGGCTGTGCTGCCGCGCGACCAGATGATTCCGAAGGAAAATCTGCGTGTTGGTGATCGCGTCAAGGCCTATCTGCTGCGCATCGATCGCGGGGCCCGTGGTCCGCAATTGATCCTGTCGCGCACTGCGCCAGAGTTCGTGATGCGCCTGTTCGAGCTGGAAGTGCCTGAGATTGATGATGGCCTGCTCGAGATAAAGGCCTGTGCCCGGGATCCTGGACTGCGTGCCAAGATCGGCGTCAAGTCCAATGATCCGCGCATCGATCCGATCGGCACCTGTGTCGGTTTGCGTGGTTCCCGGGTCACCGCGGTCCGTAACGAAATCGGTGGCGAGAACATCGACATCGTGTTGTGGTCGCCCGAACCGGCCCAGTTCGTCATCGGTGCCCTGCAGCCGGCGGAAGTCTCTTCCATCGTCGTCGATGAAGAGGCTCACGCAATGGATGTGGTGGTCGACGAGAACAACCTGGCCATCGCCATCGGCCGGAACGGTCAGAATGTGAAGCTCGCTTCCGAACTGACTGGCTGGAGCATCAATCTGATGACCGAAGCGGAGTCGGAACGCAAGTCCGAAGCCGAACACAGCACGGTCCGTCAGTTGTTCATCGCCAAGCTGGACGTGGACGAGGAAGTGGCAGACATCCTGATCGACGAGGGCTTCTCGTCCCTCGAGGAGATTGCTTACGTGCCGCTGGCCGAAATGCTGGAAATTGAATCCTTCGACGAAGAAACGGTGAACGAGCTGCGCAACCGCGCCCGCAACGTGCTCCTCACTGAAGCCATCGTGACTGAAGAACAGCTGGAAACCGTTGCCGAGGACATGCTCGGCCTGGAAGGCATGGACAAGCCCCTCGCGGCGAAGCTGGCCCAGGGCGGCGTTCATACCCGCGACGAACTGGCTGATCTGGCAGTAGATGAGTTGATGGAAATGTCGGGGCTGGACGAAGAGCGGGCCAAGAATCTGATTACCAAGGCGCGCGCGCACTGGTTCGAGTAATACCCCGGAGGGTCAAGATGGGACAGACAACCGTTACACAATTTGCCGGCGAACTCAAAATGCCGGCCTCCGTGTTGCTCGAGCAGTTGCAAAAGGCTGGCGTTGACAAGGCACGGGAAACCGATCTGCTCTCCGAGCAGGACAAGACACGTTTGCTGGACTTTCTCCGTCGCGCCCATGGCGACACGGCAGCAAAATCCAAGATCACGCTGACGCGCAAGCAGACCAGCGAGATTAAGGCAACGGATTCCACCGGGCGCGCCCGGACGGTGCAGGTGGAAGTGCGCAAGAAGCGCGTATTCGTCAAGCGCGACGAGGCCCTGGTGCCCGAGTCGGCAGCCCTTGCTGCATCTGCCACGGATGAAGAAGCTGTGTCGGTTGGCTCGTCTGCCGATGTCGAGCCTCTGGTTGAGGTCGCTGATGTCGAGACTGCCCCGATTGTCGAGGCCGTCGTCGAGGCGGCGCCGGAGCCTGAGCCGGTTCCGGAGCCCGTTGTTGAAGTTGTGCCCGAGCCGGAGCCTGAGCCGGTTCCCGAGCCTGTGGCTGAGGTGGTGCCTGAGCCGGAACCCGAGCCTGTGCCGGTGGCTGCACCCGTAGAGGCTGCGGCACCCAAAACTGAGGCGCCCAAAACTGAGGCACGTCCGGCGACGCCGGTTCGTCGCGTTGTCGCGGGTTCGATCCTTAGCGCAGAAGAAAAGGCAAGCCGCGAGCGCGAAGCGCAGCGCCATGCCGAACTCCAGGCGCGTCAGATTGCCGATCTGAAGGAAAAGCAGGAGCGCGAGGCGCGTGCCCGGGCCTCCATGCTGCAGCGTGCCGAAGATGAAAAGCAGCGTGTCGTTGCTGCCGAGAAGGCCAAGGCCGAGGGCGAGGCTGCACCCAAGACCGGCACGCTGCACAAGCCTGCCAAGACCGAGGACAAGGGCGCCCGCAAGGACGTCAAGAAGGTTGTCAGCAAGGAAGTGCCCGCGGATGCCAAGCGTCGCGGTGGCCTGAAGACCCGTGGGGATACCACGGGTGGCGCCGGCGGCTGGCGTGGTGGTGGTCGTGGCGGTGGCCGCAATGGTGGTCGTCATCAGGAGACAACTGCTTTCGTGGCACCGACCGAACCCATCGTCCGTGAAGTGCATGTCCCCGAAACCATTTCCGTTGCCGACCTGGCCCACAAGATGTCCGTCAAGGCCATCGAAGTGATCAAGGCGCTGATGAAGATGGGCTCCATGGTCACGATCAACCAGGTGCTGGACCAGGATACGGCGATGATTCTCGTCGAGGAAATGGGCCACAAGGCTGTCGCAGCCAAGCTGGATGATCCGGATGCCTTCCTTGAGGACAACGTCGAGCATAAGGATTACGCCCTGGAGCCGCGTGCTCCGGTGGTGACCGTGATGGGCCACGTGGACCACGGCAAGACCTCGCTGCTCGACTATATCCGCCGTGCCAAGGTGGCTGCTGGCGAAGCCGGTGGCATTACCCAGCACATCGGTGCCTACCACGTGGAAACTGACCGTGGCATGGTGACCTTCCTCGATACGCCGGGTCACGAGGCCTTTACGGCGATGCGTGCCCGTGGTGCCAAGGCGACCGACCTTGTGGTGCTGGTGGTGGCAGCCGATGACGGTGTGATGCCCCAGACCAAGGAAGCCATCCACCACGCCAAGGCGGCCGAAGTGCCCCTGATCGTGGCGGTGAACAAGATCGACAAGCCGGGTGCCAATCCCGAGCGTGTGCGTCAGGAGCTGATCGCCGAAGGCGTGGTTCCCGAGGCCTACGGTGGCGACACCATGTTCGTTGAGGTGTCCGCGAAGACCGGGGACGGTATCGACGATCTGCTTGAAGGCATCCTGTTGCAGGCCGAAGTGCTGGAACTCACTGCGCCGCGCGAAAGCATGGCCAAGGGTCTCATCATCGAAGCCCGCCTCGACAAGGGGCGTGGCCCGGTGGCAACCCTGCTGGTTCAGTCCGGCACCCTGCGGCGCGGTGACGTGTTGCTGGCCGGCGCGACTTTTGGCCGTGTTCGCGCCATGCTCGACGAGAACGGCAAGCCCATTGAAGAAGCGGGTCCGTCCATTCCCGTGGAAATTCTGGGTCTTTCCGAAGTTCCGGGCGCGGGTGACGAGGTCGTGGCTCTGGCTGATGAACGCAAGGCCCGTGAAATTGCCCTGTTCCGTCAAGGCAAGTTCCGTGATGTGAAGCTGGCCAAGCAGCAGGCTGCCAAGCTCGAGAGCATGTTCGAACAGATGGGCGAGGGCGAGGTGAAGACCCTGCCGCTGATCATCAAGGCCGACGTGCAGGGTTCCCAGGAAGCGCTGGCCCATTCGCTGGTCAAGCTGTCCAACGACGAGGTCCGGGTGCAGGTCATCCACGGCGGCGTCGGTGCCATCAGCGAGTCCGACGTGAACCTGGCCCAGGCCTCCGGTGCGGTCATCATCGGCTTCAACATTCGTGCCGATGCCAATGCCCGCAAGCTTGCCGAGAGCTTTGGCGTGGATCTGCGTTACTACAACATCATCTACGACGCCGTCGATGAGGTGAAGAGCGCGCTGTCCGGCATGCTGGCGCCCGAGAAGCGTGAGCAGATCCTGGGTCTGGTGGAAGTCCGTCAGGTCTTCACCATCTCCAAGGTCGGTACCATTGCGGGTTGCTACGTGCTTGAGGGTATCGTCAAGCGCAACGCCCAGGTGCGTGTGCTGCGCAATCATGTGGTCATCCATGGCGGCGAACTCGAATCGCTCAAGCGCTTCAAGGACGACGTCAAGGAAGTCAAGTTCGGCTACGAGTGCGGTCTGCAAGTGCGCAATTTCAACGATCTCCAGGAAGGCGACCAGCTCGAAGTGTTCGAAATCCAGGAAGTTGCCCGGACCCTGTAAGCCATGCCCAAGGAGTTTTCCCGTGGTCAGCGTGTGGCGGAGCAGATCCGCCGTGAGTTGGCCGAGCTGATTCGCCTCGAGTTGAAAGACCCCCGCGTCGGTTTCATTACCCTGACCGACGTGGAGATCACCCCCGACTACGCGCATGCGAAGGTGTATTTCACCTCCATGACCGGGCAGGAGGGGCTCGAGGAGATCCAGAAAGGGCTGCGCAGGGCCAGCAGTTTCCTGCGTCGCGAGCTGGGCCGCCGGATCCGCATCCATACGCTGCCCGAGCTGCACTTCCATTACGACCCCTCCGTGGAAACAGGGAACCGGATCTCTGCCTTGATCGACAAGGCCATAGAGGCGGATCGGCAGCTTGCTGACCCCGCCGGCGAAGGGGCTGATGATGACGGTGACGCTGCGTCGCCCGAGTCTGCCCCGACGACACCCTGATTCCCCTGGCGGTGCCTGTGCACCGTCTTTCCAGGAAGTTCTCCGTTTGGCTCACACCCCCCAGCGCCGTACGCCGCGTCGCGTTGTCGATGGCGTGCTGTTTCTCGACAAGCCCCTCGGCCTCAGCTCCAACAATGCTTTGCAAAAGGCGCGCTGGTTGCTGAAGGCGGCCAAGGGTGGTCATACCGGTACGCTTGATCCCATGGCGACCGGCTTGCTGCCGCTGACCTTCGGCGAGGCCACCAAGTTCTCCCAGACTTTGCTCGATGCGGACAAGGTTTACGAGGCCACGGTGCTGCTGGGGGTCACGACGACCACCGCGGATGCAGAGGGGGAAGTGCTGGCAACCACTGCGGTGGATGTATCCGATTCCGCCATTGAGGCAGCCCTGGCGCAATTGAGGGGCGAGATCGATCAGGTGCCTCCGATGTACTCGGCACTCAAGCATCATGGCAAGGCGCTGTATGAATATGCGCGGGCTGGGATCGAGATTCCGCGGGAGGCCCGGCGGGTGACGATTCATAGTTTTGAGTGCCTTGCGCGTGAAGGCGATAGTCTGAAGGTGCGGGTGGCGTGCAGCAAGGGCACGTACGTACGTACCCTGGCATCCGATCTTGGGGCCTTGCTGGGGTGTGGTGCACACCTTACCGCGCTGCGGAGGACACGCATCGGGCCTTTTGAGCTGGAGTCCTCGATCTCCCTGGCGGATTTTGAGGCCCTGCCCGAGACGGGCCGGGATGCTGAGCTGGCGCCAGTGGATGCCTTGCTGGTCCATCTGGATGTGATGTTGCTTGATGCCGGACAGGCAAGCAGTTTTACCCACGGGCAGGCTGTGAAGGTTTGCAGTGATGCGCTGGGCAGGATGTTCCGGGCCTACGCGGGGGAGCGTTTCCTCGGCGTCGGAACCCTGGGGGAGGGTGGCATGATGGCGCCGACGCGCCTTGTTGCCACTGGAAAACAATGAAATGTCTTGAGTAATTCTGTGCCGATTCGATATAATGGCGCGCTTCGCAAGGCTAAATCCTAACCGAGTTAAACAATGGCAATCTCCACTGAACAAAAAGCGCAAATCGTTGGCGACTTCGCGCGCGCCAAGGGCGACACCGGTTCTCCGGAAGTGCAAGTCGCTCTGCTTACCGCCCGCATCAACGATCTGACTGGCCACTTCAAGGTTAACGTCAAGGATCACCACTCCCGCCGCGGCCTCCTGATGATGGTGAGCCAGCGTCGCAAGCTCCTCGACTACCTGAAGCGCAAGAATGTCGATGGCTACCGTGAGCTGATCGCTCGCCTTGGCCTGCGCAAGTAAGCTGATAAGAGCTGCTTCAGTACCGAACGTGACAATCCTGCCCTTGGTGCAGGTTTGATCATGGGCACAGCCGGTGTAAGTCCGTGAGGCTTCGCCGGCTTTGTCACATCTGTGCGCCAGAGAAGACGGCGCGTTACCTCGGCTACGCGTGCGGTTGTTGTTTGCCGCCAGCCGATTGAATGAAAGGACATCCTTTGCCTATTGCTATCAAGAAGAGTTTTACCTACGGCTCCCACACCGTCACCCTGGAGACCGGCGAGGTTGCCCGTCAAGCCCATGGTGCCGTGATCGTCAACATGGACGACACCGTGGTGCTGGCAACCGTTGTGGCTGCCAAAAACGCCAAGCCGGGTCAGGACTTCTTCCCCCTTACTGTCGATTACGTTGAAAAGTTCTACGCTGCCGGCCGTATCCCTGGTGGTTTCTTCAAGCGTGAAGGCCGTCCGACCGAGAAGGAAACCCTTACTTCCCGTCTGATCGATCGCCCGATCCGCCCGCTGTTCCCGGAAGGTTTCTACAACGAAGTTCAGGTTATTGCCCAGGTGGTGTCCCTGAATCCGGAAGTGGATGCTGACATTCCCGCGATGATCGCTGCCTCTGCGGCCTTGGCCATCGCCGGCATCCCGTTTGCCGGCCCGATCGGCGCCTGTCGCGTCGGTTACGACAATGGTGCATACATCCTCAACCCGACGGCCACCCAGCTGCAGACCAGCAAGATGAACCTGGTGGTCGCCGGTACCGAGACCGCCGTGCTGATGGTCGAATCCGAGGCCCTGGAGCTGCCGGAAGACGTGATGCTGGGCGGTGTGGTTTTTGGTCACACCCAGATGCAGGCTGCCATCCAGGCCATCAACGAACTGGTTGAAGTGGCCGGCAAGCCCGAGTGGGACTGGCAAGCTCCGGCGAAGAACGAAGCCCTGATCGCCCGTGTCACCGAGATCGCAAGCGCCAAGATCGACGAAGCTTTCCGCATCACCGCCAAGCAGGCCCGTTCGCAGCAACTGTCGGCCATCGGCAAGGAAGTGCACGAGACCCTGGTGGCGGAAGGTGTCGAGTTCGACGCCAACACCGTCAACAACATCATCTTCGATCTGGAAGCCAAGGTCGTGCGCGGTCGCATCCTCGGCGGCGAGCCGCGTATCGATGGTCGTGACACCCGTACCGTGCGCCCCATCGACATCCGTGTCGGCGTGCTGCCGCGTACCCACGGTTCGGCCCTGTTCACCCGCGGTGAAACCCAGGCCCTGGTGGTGACCACCCTGGGCACGGGTCGTGACGAGCAGATCATCGATGCGGTCGCCGGTGAGTACCGCGAGCGCTTCATGCTGCACTACAACTTCCCCCCGTTCTCCACTGGCGAATGCGGCCGTTTCGGCTCGCCCAAGCGTCGCGAGATCGGCCACGGCCGTCTGGCCAAGCGTGCGCTGGCTGGCGTGCTGCCGGGCAAGGAAGACTTCTCCTACACCGTTCGTGTGGTGTCCGAGATCACCGAATCCAACGGCTCCAGCTCCATGGCTTCCGTCTGTGGTGGCTCCCTGGCCATGATGGATGCGGGTGTTCCGCTGACCGCTCCGGTGGCGGGCATCGCCATGGGCCTGATCAAGGACGGCGGCCGTTTTGCCGTGCTGACCGACATCCTGGGTGATGAAGACCACCTGGGCGACATGGACTTCAAGGTGGCCGGTACCGAGAACGGTGTGACCGCCCTGCAGATGGACATCAAGATCCTCGGCATCACCAAGGAGATCATGCAGGTTGCCCTGGCCCAGGCCAAGGAAGGCCGCATGCATATCCTCGGCCTGATGAAGTCGGCCCTGGGCGAAGCCCGCGGTGAAGTCTCCGACTTCGCACCGCGCATGATCACCCTCAAGATCAACCCGGAGAAGATCCGTGACGTGATCGGCAAGGGCGGCGCAGTGATCCGTGGTCTGCAGGAAGAGACCGGCACCATCATCGAGATCACCGACGACGGCAATGTGACCATCTCTTCCGTGAGCTCCGAAGGCGCGCAAGTGGCCAAGAAGCGCATTGAAGACATCACCGCGGAAGTGGAAGTCGGTAAGGTCTATGAAGGCCCGGTCATCCGCATCCTCGATTTCGGTGCGATCATCAACATCATGCCGGGCCGTGACGGTCTCCTGCACGTTTCCCAGATCGCCAACGAGCGCGTCAATGCCGTGTCCGACTACCTCAAGGAAGGTCAGGTCGTGCGCGTCAAGGTGCTCGAGACCGATGAGAAGGGCCGTGTGCGTCTGTCCATGAAGGCGCTTCTGAACGAACAAGCTCAGTAACTCCGGGCTTGTCGTGATGATGAAAGCGGGCGCTGCGGCGCCCGTTTTTCATGGCATCTTGCACGTGCGGGGCGGGGAACCTGCACCGTCTTGTTTTATCAGAAGGACGCGGCCGCGCGGTGGCCGATCCGGATAAGGAAAAGAAATCATGCAGACGCTCAAGGAACCCGGCCTGTATCGAACCCAGGCATTTGTGAATGGTTGCTGGCTTGATGCGGATGATCATGCGCGCCTGTTGGTCTTCAATCCGGCAACGGGCGCCCCTCTCGGGGATGTGCCGGCCATGGGCGTGGCAGAGACCGGGCGCGCGGTCGCTGCCGCTGATGCGGCGCTGCCAGCGTGGCGTGGTCTGCTCGCCCGGGATCGCTCGGCGATTCTGCAGCGCTGGTTCCAGCTCATTCTGGCTCACACCGACGATCTTGCCCGGATGATGACCCTGGAGCAGGGCAAGCCCCTGGCGGAGGCGCGGGGCGAGGTGGTGTATGCGGCGTCCTTCGTGGAGTGGTTTGCCGAGGAGGGCAAGCGCTTGTACGGCGAGACCATACCGACAACGGGCATGGACCGCCGTTTCATGGTGATTCGCCAGCCGGTGGGTGTGTGTGCTGCGATCACGCCGTGGAATTTTCCGGCTGCCATGATCACCCGCAAGGTGGCACCGGCGCTGGCCGCCGGCTGTACGGTTGTAGTCAAGCCGGCCGAGCAGACACCCTTTACGGCGCTGGCACTGGCCTGGCTGGCAGAGCAGGCGGGCTTTCCTCCGGGTGTGTTCAATGTCGTCACCGGCGATCCGGTGGCGATCGGCAGCGTGCTGACGTCGAGCCCGGTGGTGCGCAAACTGTCCTTCACAGGGTCCACCGAGATTGGTCGCCTCCTCATGGCCCAATGTGCGCCGACCATCAAGAAGCTCTCCCTGGAACTGGGCGGCAACGCGCCCTTCATCGTGTTTGACGACGCGGATCTCGATGCGGCGGTGGCGGGGGCGCTGGTGTCCAAGTATCGCAATGCCGGTCAGACCTGCGTGTGTGCCAATCGCCTGCTGGTGCAGGATTCGGTGTATGACGCTTTTGCCGCCAAATTGGCGGCGGCCGTCGAGGCGTTGACGGTGGGGAATGGTCTCGAGCCTGGTGTCACCGTGGGGCCGCTGATCGACGATGAGGCGGTGCTGAAGGTCGAGGCCCATGTGGCGGACGCGCTGGCCGCTGGGGCGAGGGTGTTGACGGGGGGACGGCGTCACGGGGCGGGTGCGCGTTTCTATGTGCCGACGGTGCTGGCTGATGTGACGCCGGGCATGCGTATCGCTCGCGAGGAAACCTTTGGGCCGGTCGCGCCGCTGTTCCGCTTCCGCACCGAGGAAGAGGCGATCCACATGGCCAATGATACGGAGTTCGGGCTGGCGGCCTATTTCTATGCCCGGGATGTGGGGCGGGTGTTCCGGGTGGGTGAGGCCCTTGACTATGGCATGGTGGGCATCAATACCGGGCTCATCTCCACGGAGGTGGCACCCTTTGGTGGTGTCAAGCAGTCTGGCGTGGGGCGCGAGGGTTCCCGTCATGGCATCGACGAGTACCTGGAGCTGAAGTACCTGTGCCTTGGGGGGGTGAATCAATGATGCGGCATGCCGGAGCCCTGCAGCCCTCAGCCTGGGTGACGCGATTTGCGTCCCTGATTCCGGAGGGTGGAGAGGTCCTCGACTTCGCCTGCGGCAGCGGTCGTCATACGCGCTGGCTGGCGAGCAAGGGGTTCCGGGTCGAGGCGGTGGACAAGGATGCGGTGGCGCTGGAACTGCTGGCCGGTGTGCCCCACGTCAAGACCCGGGAGGCGGATCTTGAAGAGGGGCCGTGGCCTTTTGCGGGTCGCCATTTCGACGCCATCGTGGTGACCAATTATCTGTTTCGGCCGCGTCTGGGCCTGCTCTTGCAGGCGCTTAATCACGGTGGTGTGCTGATCTACGAGACCTTCATGATCGGCAACGAACGCTTTGGCAAGCCCAGTAACCCCGACTTTCTGCTCCGCTCCCATGAACTCTTCGAGCGGGTGGCAGATGCATGCACGGTGCTGGCCTATGAGCAGGGCGAAGTAACGGAGCCGAAGCCGGCCGTCATCCAGCGGATCTGTGCAGTGAAGGGGCACAACCCGTCACTGCGTCTCCCCTGATCGGCGGTCTTTAGCGGCGCAGCAGTGGGGCGAGTTCCCGCCAGATGGTGTCGAGAATGATGGGCTGGGCGTCGGCAACGGGGTGGATCCCGTCCTGCTGGAAGAAGTGCCGCTTGTCGGCAAAGCCTTCCATCATGAACGGTACCAGCCGGATCTTGTTGTTACGGGCCAGATCCTTGAAGGCGTTCTCGAAACTCGCCGTGTAATCGGGCCCGTAATTCGGGGGCATGCGCATGCCCACCAACAGGATCCTGGCCCCGGCCTGTCGGCTGGCGTCGATCATTGCCTGCAGGTTGGCAGCCATGAGCTTTGGCGGCAGGCCGCGCAGGCCGTCGTTGGCGCCGAGTTCGATGACCACCACGGCCGGCTTGTGGGTCTTTAGGGCGGCCGGCAGGCGGCTGCGCCCGCCTGAGGTGGTTTCGCCACTGATGCTGGCATTGACCACCTTGTGGGGCAGTTTGGCGTCCGCGATGCGTTTCTCGAGCAGGCTCGGCCAGGCCTGCTGAATCTGCAGGCCATAGCCGGCCGAAAGACTGTCACCCCATACCAGCACGGTGTCCGCCCAGGCTGGCACCCCGGAGAGCACAAGGCAGGCCAGAGCAATACGGAGCAGTGTCTTGAGGGCGGACATCGCTACGTCAGGCCGGCAGGGTGTCGCCGCAGTGGCCCTGGATCAGCTGCAGCAACTGCGGGAAGACCTTGGGCGTACCTGCAACCACATTGCCTGACGTCAGGTAGGTGGACTCACCCGCCAGGTCGCTGACCAGGCCGCCGGCTTCACTGATCAGCAAGCTGCCGGCTGCCATGTCCCACGGCGACAGGCCGAATTCCCAGAAAGCATCGAGGCGCCCGGCAGCCACGTAGGCCAGGTCGAGGGCTGCTGCACCCGGGCGGCGCAGGCCGGCGGTCTTCTGGGTGAGTTCCTTGAAGATCGCCAGGTAGGTGTCCACGTTGCGGAACTGACGATACGGGAAACCCGTGCCCACCAGTGCGTCCTGCAGCTTGACGCGCTTGGAGACGCGGATGCGGCGGTCGTTCAGGAAGGCGCCGGCACCCTTTGAGGCGGTGAACATCTCGTTTCGGTTGGGATCGAACACCACTGCCTGCTCAACCACACCCTTGCGGGCCAGGGCGATGGAGATTGCGTACTGGGGAAAGCCGTGCAGGAAGTTGGTGGTGCCGTCGAGGGGGTCGATGATCCACTGGTACTCGGTCTCGGCCTCCGGGCCGGTCTCGCCGGACTCTTCTGCTAAAATGCTATGGCTCGGATAGGCCTCGCGGAGCACCTGGATGATGGCTTCTTCTGCAGCCCGGTCTACTTCCGTCACAAAATCATTGGGGCTTTTGGTTTCGACCCGGATCAGATCCAGATCGAGGGAAGCCCGGTTGATGACGGTGGCGGCACGGCGTGCGGCCTTGATGGCGATGTTCAGAGTGGGATGCATGGGTGTCTGGCAAGGTCTGCCGGCCCGGGCAAAAGGCCCACCGGTCGACTCTAATTTGGAAAACCGCACATTTTAATATGAACCTCGATAACGCGCTTGGGCGCGTGCGTGTCGTTCTCTCCCGAACCAGTCATCCCGGCAATATCGGCGCAGCGGCCAGGGCCATGAAAACCATGGGTCTGACGCAGCTCGTGCTGGTTGCGCCGCACAGCTTTCCCGATCCGGTGGCAACGGCCCGGGCGGCCGGGGCTGATGACATCCTCGCCAGCGCGCGGGTGGTGGATACCCTGGCCGAAGCGCTTGAGGGAACTGTCTTTGCCGCAGCGATGACGGCTCGCCGCCGGGAGATGGCCGTACCGATGAAATGGGCGCGGGAGGCGGCCGGAGAGCTGGTGAGCCTCGCCGGTCATGGCGATGTGGCGCTGGTCTTCGGCAATGAGACCAAAGGGCTCTCCAACGATGACGTGGCCTTGTGTCACATGCCTGTCAAGGTGCCGGTCAGCGAAACCTACTCGTCCCTGAATCTCGGCGCAGCGGTCCAGGTGCTGTGCTACGAGTTACGCATGGCGGCCCTCGACCCTGGAGTGGCGCCCTCGGTGGAGTTCGAGCCGGCCACCCACGAGCAGATCGAGGGCTTTTATGTGCATCTCGATCGGGCGATCACGGCCAGCGGTTTTTTCAACCCCGAGAACTCCAAGCGTCTCTGGCCGCGTCTCCGGCGTCTGTTCGGGCGCATCCGGCTGGAGAAGGACGAGATCAACATCCTGCGGGGCATGCTCAGCGCCTTCGAAAAGAAGTAGACTAAAATAGTCGGAATTACGATGAGGCTGTACCTGCTAGGGTGCAAGGCCTTTACGAAAGCGCATTTATTTTTTGGAGTTTCTCCTCATGTTCAGTCGTCTGCGTGAAGACGTGGCCAACGTTCTCGAACGGGACCCGGCGGCACGCTCCAGGTGGGAAGTGCTCACCTGCTACCCGGGCATGCACGCCCTGTGGCTGCATCGCTTTGCTCATATGGCGTGGTCCCGCGGGTTTTGCTGGCTCGGCCGTTTCACCAGCCATTTGGGGCGGATGCTCACCGGGATTGAGATTCATCCTGGCGCCACCATCGGTCGTCGGGTGTTCATCGACCACGGCATGGGGGTGGTTATTGGCGAGACTGCCGAGGTGGGCGATGACTGCACCATCTATCAAGGGGTGACCCTGGGTGGTACCTCGCTGTATCGAGGCACAAAGCGCCATCCGACCCTGGGGCGTGGGGTGGTGATCGGTGCCGGTGCCAAGGTGCTGGGCGGTTTTGAGGTGGGAGACGGCGCCAAGGTTGGCTCCAACGCGGTGGTGGTCAAGCCGGTTCCGGCGGGGGCGACGGCGGTGGGCAATCCGGCCCGGATCATCGAGGGTGGTGGCGACGAAGTCAGCCGGGCCCGGGAAGCCAAGGCTGAGCAGATCGGTTTTACGGCCTATGGTGTTACCCGGGACATGGACGACCCCGTTTCCAAGGCGCTGCACGGCCTTCTCGATCACGCGGTTGAAACCGACCGGCGGCTCTGCATCCTGGTGGAGCGGCTGGCGGCGTCGGGGATCTGTGTGGATGCGGCGGCGAAAGCCGAGGATGCTTTTGACCCCCAGGGGCTGGGCAAGATGGTGGACTGAGCGGTGGGGTGTGGTGGGGTGAAATAGTTGATTGATTTTGTCGGGTTTGGTATTGTTGACTGAAACGTTCAACTATTAATCCATCCGCTCCGGGAGCCGACATGAGACTCACCACCAAAGGTCGTTTTGCTGTCACGGCAATGATCGATCTGGCACTTCGCTGTGCCGACGGGCCCGTGACTTTGGCCGGCATCGCCGATCGCCAGAGGATCTCCCTGTCCTACCTGGAGCAACTGTTCGGCAAACTGCGGCGTTTTGAGCTTGTCAGCAGCGTCCGTGGTCCCGGTGGCGGCTATGCCCTGGCGCGGGAGATGGATGCGATCACAGTGGCTGACATCATTGCCGCTGTCGATGAGCCCCTGGATGCAACCTCCTGCGGTGGCAAGGAAAACTGTCATGACGAGCATCGCTGCATGACCCACGAGTTGTGGACCAACCTCAATCGGCGGATGTACGAGTACCTCCATTCCGTGACTCTGGCCAGCTTGGTCGAGCAGCAGCGCCAGAAGGCTGGCCCGGTGTCCGTGTTGCGCGATGAGCGTAGTTCAACGGCGTGTCGCTCTGGCGGCAAGCAACCCCTGACGGCCTGATTCTCCTGGAGCGCTGCGGTGTTTGCGCCGGTCTATCTCGATCACAACGCCACCACGCCGCTGGACAGCAGCGTGAGGGAGGCCATGCTGCCGTGGTTTGGCGATCGTTTCGGCAATGCATCGAGCCGGCACGAATATGGACGTGCCGCCCGGAAGGCCGTGGATGAGGCCCGGGCCCAGGTGGCTGCCGCGGTGAATGCCCATCCGACCGAGGTGATCTTTACCGGTGGCGGATCGGAGGCGAACAACCTTTTCATCAAGGGTGCTGCGGCGCTGATGAAGCCGGGCCTGGTGGCGGTGAGTGCCATCGAGCACCCCTGTGTGCGTGAGCCGGCCAGGCAGTTGATACGCAGTGGATGGCGCTGCTTGGAGATTGCGGTTGATGGCGTGGGGCGGATTGACCTGGCGGCTTTTGATCGCGTGCTCGCGGAAAAGCCTCGGCTGGTGTCGATCATGCAGGCCAACAATGAGACCGGTGTGATCCAGGATGTGGCCGCACTGGCGAAGACGGTGAAAACGGCGGGTGGTTGGATGCACTGCGATGCGGTGCAGGCCCTGGGCAAGATCGAGGTGGATTTTCGTGCCCTCGGGGTACATGGCCTGACGCTGTCGGCCCACAAGATCCGTGGCCCGGTCGGTGTCGGTGCCCTGATTGTGGACAAGCGCATCGAACTGGCGCCCCTTGTGGCGGGCGGCGGTCAGGAGCGAAATCTCCGGTCCGGTACCGAGAACGTGATGGCCATCGTTGGATTTGGTGCGGCGTGCGAGCTGATCGTCAGCTACCGCGAAGCGCGGAGCCGGCAAATTGCAGCGCTGCAGGCGGTGCTGGAGGCCGGGTTGGTGGGGTTGGGCGCGCGCATCTTTTCGGCGGGTGCTCCCCGGCTGGCCAACACCAGTTTTTTTGCGATTCCCGGGGTGGATGGTGAAACCCTCGTGGGCAGGCTGGATCGGGCGGGGTTTGCGGTGGCGAGCGGGTCGGCCTGCTCCAGTGCTCACCCGGAACCTTCCCACACCCTGCTGGCCATGGGCGTTGATGCGGCTCTTGCCCGCGCTGCGGTGCGCGTCAGCCTCGGGGCTGGCAGCACGCAGCAGGATGTGGATGGATTTTTGACTGCGCTGGGCGAGAACCTGGCGAGCCTTCGAACGATGACGGCAGTAGCGGTCTAAGTTCATGGAATGACTCAATTTTGCTGCACGGAGAAGATGAAGATGCTCAAGTTCCCGATCTACCTTGATTACTCGGCAACCACGCCGGTGGACCCCCGTGTGGCCGAGAAGATGATTCCCTACCTGACGGAATTGTTCGGTAACCCGGCGTCCCGCAGCCATTCCTATGGCTGGACTGCCGAGAAGGCCGTGGAAGAAGCCCGTGAGGACGTCGCGGCGCTGGTCAACGCCGATCCCAAGGAAATCATCTGGACTTCTGGCGCCACCGAATCCAATAACCTTGCCATCAAGGGGGCGGCGCACTTCTACTCCGGCAAAGGCAAGCACATCATCACCCTCAAGACGGAGCACAAGGCCGTGCTGGACACCGTGCGCGAACTTGAGCGCCAGGGTTTCGAGGCGACCTACCTGGACGTCCAGGAGAACGGCCTGCTCGACCTGAACGTGCTCAAGGCGGCCATCCGCCCGGATACCGTGGTGGTGTCGGTGATGTTCGTGAACAACGAGGTCGGTGTGGTGCAGCCGATCGCCGAGATCGGCGAGCTGTGCCGCGAGAAGGGCATCATCTTCCATGTGGATGCGGCCCAGGCCACTGGCAAGGTTGCCATCGATCTGAGCACGCTCAAGGTGGATCTGATGTCCTTCAGCGCCCACAAGACCTACGGGCCGAAGGGGATTGGTGCTCTCTACGTGCGCCGCAAGCCGCGGGTTCGCCTGGAAGCGCAGATGCACGGGGGCGGCCATGAACGTGGCCTGCGTTCCGGCACCCTGGCGACCCACCAGATCGTCGGCATGGGCGAGGCCTTCCGCCTGGCCCGCATCGAGATGGCCGAGGAGAACGCCCGCGTGCTGGCCCTGCGTGACCGGCTGCTGGCGGGGCTGACCACCATTGAGGAAACCTTCGTCAACGGCGACATGGACAACCGGGTCCCCCACAACCTCAACATCAGCTTCGCCTACGTGGAAGGCGAATCCCTGATCATGGCGATCAAGGACATCGCCGTGTCGAGCGGCTCGGCCTGCACCTCGGCGAGCCTGGAGCCGTCCTACGTGCTGCGGGCCCTGGGCCGCAACGACGAACTGGCCCACAGCTCCATCCGTTTTACCATCGGCCGCTTCACGACGGTCGAGGAAGTCGATTACACCATTGACCTGCTGCAGCGCAAGATCGGCAAGCTCCGCGAACTGTCACCCCTGTGGGACATGTTCAAGGAAGGCATTGATCTTGATACCGTGCAGTGGGCTGCGCACTGACAGGAGAACGAAAATGGCATATAGCGAAAAAGTTCTGGATCACTACGAGAATCCCCGCAACGTCGGTGCCTTTGGCAAGGAAGACGACGACGTGGGCACCGGCATGGTGGGCGCGCCCGCCTGTGGCGACGTGATGAAGCTGCAGATCAAGGTCGGCAAGGATGGCATCATTGAAGACGCCAAGTTCAAGACCTATGGTTGTGGTTCGGCCATTGCGTCCAGCTCCCTGGTCACCGAATGGGTGAAGGGCAAGACGCTCGACCAGGCGCTGGATATCAAGAACACCGCCATTGCCGAAGAGCTGGCCCTGCCGCCGGTCAAGATCCACTGCTCCATCCTGGCCGAGGATGCCATCAAGGCTGCGGTCGAGGATTACAAGAAAAAGCACAACGGCTGAAAGAGAGGCGATCATGGCAGTCACCCTGTCCGACAAGGCGGCAACCCACATCGGCAACTTCATCACCAAGCGTGGCAAGGGCGTGGGCATCCGCCTCGGCGTGCGCACCTCCGGATGCTCCGGCATGGCCTACAAACTGGAGTTTGCCGATGAGGTCCTGCCCGAGGACGTGGTCTTCGAGAGCCACGGACTGAAGGTCCTGATCGACCCGAAGAGCCTGCCTTATATGGACGGCACCGAGCTCGATTTTGTCCGCGAAGGGCTTAACGAGGGTTTCAAGTTCAACAACCCGAATGTGAAGGGCGAATGCGGCTGCGGCGAGAGTTTTACCGTCTGATTGCCATGCCGGCGTGCCCGGTTCGCCTGTCCTTTCGGGCAGAGGGTTTTACATGCTTGATCTGAAGCAGGACTTCTTTGCACTTTTCGGCCTGCCGACGGGGTTTTCCGTCGACATGGACCGGCTTGAACAGGCTTACCTGGACATTCAGGGAAAGGTTCACCCAGACCGTTTCGCCCACCTGCCCGACGTAGACAAACGTCTGTCGATGCAGTGGGCGACCCACGCCAACGAAGCCTTTCGCACCCTCAAGAGTCCTCTTGCGAGGGGGCAATACCTGCTTGAGCTGAAGGGTATCGATCCGGCCTTCGAGACCAATACCGCCATGTCTCCCGCGTTCCTGATGGAGCAGATGGAGTGGCGCGAGGCGCTCGGCGAGGCCCGGGAGGCCGCCGACGAAGAGGTGCTCGAAGACCTTGCCCGGCGTATCCGGCATTCCAATCGAAGCCTGATCGAACAGCTGGCGGTGCAACTCGACCAGCAGGGCGATCTGGAGGGGGCGGCCGATACGGTGCGTCGCCTGAAGTTTCTTGAAAAGCTGCAACACGAAATCAATGACGCCTTGACGGCGCTGGAATCCTGATGGCCTTGCTGCAAATCTCCGAACCCGGGATGTCCACCGAGCCGCACCAGCATCGGCTCGCCGTGGGCATTGATCTGGGCACCACCAATTCGCTGGTGGCCACCGTACGCAATGGCGTGGCCCTGTGTCTGCAGGATGAGGACGGCAAGGTGTTGCTGCCTTCCGTCGTGCATTACCTCGCCGACGGACAGATTGTCGTGGGCCGCAAGGCCCACGCTGCCCAGGCCGTCGACCCCCGCAATACGATTGTGTCCGTGAAGCGTTTCATGGGCCGCGGGCTCAAGGATGTCTCCCACGTGGAGACCATGCCTTACGACTTTGTGGACGCAGAAGGCATGGTGCGCTTGCGCACCGTGCAGGGCGTGAAGAGCCCTGTGCAGGTGTCCGCCGAGGTCCTCAAGGACCTGCGCGTACGCGCCGAGCGCAGCCTGGGCGGCGAGCTGACTGGTGCGGTCATCACCGTGCCGGCCTATTTTGACGATGCCCAGCGCCAGGCCACCAAGGACGCAGCGCGCCTGGCCGGTCTCAACGTGCTCCGCCTGCTCAACGAGCCGACCGCTGCCGCCATTGCCTATGGCCTGGAAAACGCGTCGGAGGGCATCTACGCAGTCTATGACCTTGGTGGTGGCACCTTTGACATCTCCGTGCTGCGCCTGTCGCGCGGGGTGTTCGAAGTGGTGGCGACCAATGGAGACGCCTCCCTGGGCGGCGATGACTTTGATCACCGCCTGTTCTGCTGGATACTCGATAACGCCGGTATTTCGCTGCCCTCCGATCGGGATGCCCGGCGTCTGCTGATGAAGGCCCGGGAGGTCAAGGAGCGTCTGAGCCTCGACGAAACCGTGCCGATCCGGATGACCCTGGAGAGCGGCGACGAGGTGGATCTGAGCATTGATCGTGCTGTCTTCGTGGACATCACCCGTCCGCTGGTGGCCAAGACCCTCAAACCCGTCAAGAAGGCCCTGCGTGACGCCGGGCTTGAGCCCGATGAGGTCAAGGGCGTGGTGATGGTGGGGGGCGCAACGCGCATGCCCCATGTGCAGCAGGCTGTCGGCGAATTTTTTGGGCAGCTTCCCCTGACCAATCTTGATCCGGATACGGTTGTCGCCCTCGGTGCCGCCATGCAGGCCAACGTGCTGGCCGGCAACCGGGCAGCCGAAGACGAATGGCTGCTGCTCGACGTCATTCCCCTGTCCCTGGGTATTGAAACCATGGGCGGGCTGGTCGAAAAGATCATTCCCCGCAATTCCACCATTCCGACGGCCCGCGCCCAGGACTTCACCACCTTCAAGGACGGCCAGACGGCCATGTCCTGCCATGTGGTGCAGGGCGAGCGCGAGTTGGTGTCGGCATGCCGCTCCCTGGCGCGTTTCGAACTGCGCGGGATTCCGCCGATGGTCGCCGGTGCTGCGCGAATCCGCGTCACCTTCCAGGTGGACGCCGACGGCCTGCTTTCGGTGGCGGCCCGGGAACAGACCACCGGCGTCGAGGCGCGGGTGGAGGTCAAGCCATCCTACGGGCTGGCGGACCACGAAATTGCCGATATGCTCAAGGCCGGTTTCGAGAACGCCCGGGAAGACATGGAGCTGCGTGGCCTGCGGGAACAGCAGGTCGAGGCTGAACGCGTTGTCGAGGCGACGGAAAGGGCGCTGGCTGCTGACGCCGTGCTGCTGGATGAAGCCGAGCGCGAGGCCCTGGATGCGGCCATCGCGGCCTTGCGTAGTGCCGCCGAAGGGCAGGACGCCCGCGCCATCAAGATCCAGCTCGAGGCCTTCAACCGGGCCTCTAACGAGTTCGCCTCACGGCGCATGGACAAGAGTATCCGGGAGGCCCTGGCGGGTCACCGGATCGACGATCTGCGGATCTGAACCTGATACTTCATCATGACTACATTGATTGTGCTTCCCCATGTGGAGCTGTGCCCTGAAGGGGCCGTGATCGACGCCGAGCCCGGTCAGTCGGTCTGCGACGTGCTGCTGCTCAACGACATCTTCATCGAGCACGCCTGCGAGAAGTCCTGTGCGTGCACGACCTGTCATGTGATCGTGCGTGACGGTTTCAACAGTCTCGAGCCCGCTGAGGAACTCGAGGAAGACCTGCTCGACAAGGCCTGGGGCCTGGAGCCGACATCCCGCCTGTCGTGTCAGGCCATCGTCGGCGACACGCCGCTTACCGTCGAGATTCCCAAGTATTCGATCAACATGGTCAAGGAGGGCAAGCGGGGATGAAATGGACAGAAGTGCAAGAAATCGCGATCCAGTTGTCGGAGGCCCATCCCGACGTGGATCCCCTCAAGGTCAATTTTGTTGATCTGATGAAGTGGACCATGGCCTTGCCCGAGTTCGATGACGACCCCAAGCACTGCGGTGAGCGCATCCTTGAAGGCATCCAGCAGGCCTGGATCGAGGAGGTGGCGTGAGCAGCGCCGTGCCGGGCAGCATTCTTGGCTTTGAGGCAAGGAGTCTGTCCGGCGATCCGATCCGTTTTGCCGACATGGCGGGGCGGGTCGTGCTGGTCGTGAATACGGCCAGCGAATGTGGCTTTACGCCCCAGTACGGGGGGCTTCAGGCTCTTCATGAGGCTTACGCGGAGCGTGGCCTGGTGGTAGTGGGTTTTCCGTGCAACCAGTTCGGCGGGCAGGAGCCCGGCGACGAAAGCCAGATTGCCGGCTTCTGCCAGCGCAATTTCGGCGTCACCTTCCTGATGGCCGAAAAGGTGGAGGTCAACGGCGAGGGTGCGCACCCCCTGTTTGCCTTTCTCACTGCGGCGTTGCCCGGGGTCCTGGGGAGTCACGCCATCAAATGGAACTTCACCAAGTTCCTGATCGACAAAGCCGGTGTGCCTGTGAAGCGCTACGCTCCGATGACGCCACCCGGCGATCTGGGCAGGGACATCGAAGCACTGCTGTAGTCTTCCATCGGCTTATCGTGCTGTAGGGTCCGAGGGCTCGTTGAGGGACAGCCAGTAGAGGCCGAGCTGGCCCACCGCCTGTAGAAATCGTTCGAAATCGACGGGCTTCCGGATATAGCTGTTGGCGCCAAGCCGATAGGCTTCGAAGATGTCCTGATGTTCCTTGGAGGTCGTCAGGACAACAACGGGCAGGAGGGCCGTGCGTTCGTCGGCACGGATGCGGCGCAGCACTTCCAGGCCATCGATCCGGGGAAGCTTCAAATCAAGCAACACGAAGGCCGGCATGATCGTGCTGTCCCGGTTGGAGAACTGTCCGGTGCAGAAGAGATAGTCCAGCGCCTCGACACCGTCCCGGGCCACGACCACTTGATTGGCTATCTTGTTCTTGCTGAACGCCCGGAGAGTCAGTGCTTCGTCATCGGGGTTGTCCTCAACGAGGAGGATGGGGCGATCGGTCGCCATAGAAGCTCCTTGATCTTGCTTTTGTGTTTTTGTTGATTAAGGTGAATTTGGGGTCAATTTGGCAAATTTCTCCCAAGCAAGATCATAAGTTCGGCTGGCCATGGAATTGGTGGACCGAGTTCGCATTTTTGGGTGCTTTTACAACAATTGACCCGCTTCCAGCATGAATATCTTGTCTTCCCCGCTTGGCCCTGACAACCACGTGGGCGTCAAGTCAGGAAAGGTTTCTTCGACGATGTGCCGGTTATGGCCCACTTCAACGGCCAGCAGCCCCTCGGGCTTGAGGTAGCGGGGCGCGTCGGCGAGCAGTTTGCGCACCAGGTCGAGGCCATCGTCACCGGAGCCGAGGGCCAGACCGGGTTCGTGCAGGTATTCGCTGGGCAGCGCATCCATGGCTTCCTGTGTTACATAGGGCGGGTTGCTCAGGATGAAGTCAAAGCGCTGCTCGGGTACGGCCGAAAAGCCGTCGGACTGGATCAGCGTGATCCTGTCTTCGAGGCCATAGGCGGCAATGTTCTCCCGGGCCACATCAATCGCATCCGGCGAGATGTCCACGGCGACGATCGCTGCATTGGGGAAGGCGTGGGCCATCAGGATGGCCAGGCAGCCTGATCCTGTGCACATGTCCATCGCCGCGGTGACAGCTTCCGGGTCCTGAATCCAGGGGCTGAAGCCGTCCTGGAGCAGCTCGGCAAAGAACGAACGAGGAATGATCACGCGCGGGTCGACCTTGAAGCGGAAATCACCCAGCCAGGCTTCACCGGTGATGTAGGCGGCGGGCAGACGATCTACTGCGCGTTTCTCGATGACTGTGTAGATGTCTTCCCGCTCGTCGCCGGGAATGCAGGCATCGAGGAAAGGCTCCAGGCGATCCAGGGGCAGCGCCAGGGTGTGGAGGACGAGATACACGGCTTCGTCGTAGGCGTCCTGCAGGCCGTGACCATAAAAGCAGCCGGCGCGGTTGAAGCGGGTAACGGCGTAGCGGATCCAGTCGCGGACGGTGACGAGCTCGGCCATCGGGCCGTGCTCGTGTTCGTGCTCATGCTCGTCGTCGTTTTCCAGGTGGTCGTCGTGGGTCATGCCGGTTCCGATGCGCTCAGCAGGTTTTCGAGGGTTCGGCGATAGATGGCCGACAGGGGAGCGACCGCATCGATGGCGATGCACTCGTTGAGTTTGTGAATGCTTGCATTAACGGGACCAAACTCGACGACCTGAGGGCATATTTCAGCAATGAAGCGTCCGTCAGAGGTGCCGCCGGTGGTGGACAGCGCCGGTTTCAGGGCAAGGGTGTCGAACACGGCGGCCTCCATGGCCGCGACAAGGGTGCCGCGGGGCGTCAGGAAGGGCTTGCCGCCGAGAGTCCAGGCCAGGTCGTAGTCGAGGCCGTGCTTGTCGAGGATGGCATGCACCTTCGACTTCAGATCGTCGGCCGTATGTACGGTGGCAAACCGGAAGTTGAACATGAGCTCCAGGGTGCCCGGAATCACGTTGGTCGCGCCGGTACCGGCTTTGATGTTGGACATCTGCCAGGAGGTGGGCGGGAAGTACTCGTTGCCCTGATCCCAGGTGATGGAGGCGAGCTCGGCCAGGGCCGGGGCGGCGAGGTGAATCGGATTGCTGGCCAGGTGCGGATAGGCGATGTGGCCTTGTATGCCCTTGACGGTGAGTTTGCCGGACAGGCTGCCGCGACGTCCGTTCTTGATCATGTCGCCGAGGGTGTCCACGGAGGTGGGTTCGCCGACGATGCAGTAATCGAGGACTTCGCCTCGTGCTTTGAGGGATTCCACGACAAGGGTGGTGCCGTGGGTGGCATCGCCTTCTTCGTCAGAGGTCAGCAGCAAGGCGATGGAACCGGTGTGGTCCGGATTGGCGGCGACGAAGTCCTCAATGGCGGTGACGAAGGCGGCCAGGGACGACTTCATGTCGGCGGCGCCGCGGCCAAACAACTGGCCGTCCCGCTCGGTGGGCACAAAGGGGTTGGATGTCCATGCGTCTAGAGGGCCAGTGGGCACCACATCGGTGTGGCCGGCGAAGACCACGAGGGGGCGGGCCATACCCCTGCGCGCCCAGAGGTTGCTGACCCCGCCGCCGTCGATCCGCTCACAGACGAAGCCGAGGGGAGCGAGGCGGGCTGCGATCAGTTCGAGGCAGCCGGCGTCTTCCGGGGTGACCGAGGGGCGTGCGATGAGTTCACAGGCCAGGGCCAGGGTGGGGTTCCCTGTTGTTTGGGGTGCTGTCATGTTTTCTTGTAGTCAGTCGTCGTCGAGTTCGAGGGTGAATTCGCGGAAGGATGCGCCATCCGGTTCGGTCTGCTCGAAATCAATGGTGGACGGTGGACGGCTGGATTTTTCGTTGCCGCCATTGCCGAATTGGGCGTTATTGATCAGCCAGGACAGGTTGGTCGGGGAGTCCGCGTTGGCCAGTGCCTCCTCGAGGGTGATGACCTTGTCCTTGAACAGGCGGAACAGATCCTGTTCGAAGGTGCGGGAGCCCTGGGCGAGGCTTTGCTCCATGGCTTCGCGGATGGCGGAGATCTCACCGCGTTCGATCAGTTCGCCCACCTGGCGGGTGTTGAGCAGGATCTCAACCGTAGGGATCCGCCCGCCATCGGGACGTTTGATCAGGCGCTGGGAGGCAATGCACTTGAGCGTCGCGGCCAGGTCGAGGGAAAGCAGGGCGCGGCCATCCATCGGAAAGAAACTGAAGATCCGGTTGAGGGCGTGATAGGCGTTGTTGGCATGCAGCGTGGCCAGGCACAGATGTCCGGTCTGGGCGTAGGCCAGGGCGGCACCCATGGTTTCCCGGTCGCGGATCTCGCCGATCAGGATGCAATCGGGTGCCTGGCGCATGGCGCTGCGCAGGGCGTTCTGCCAGTCCAGGGTGTCGGCACCGATCTCCCGCTGATTGACGATCGACATCTTGTGCTTGAACAGATACTCGATCGGGTCTTCGATGGTCAGGATGTGGCCGGAACGGTTTTCGTTGCGGTGATCCAGCATAGACGCGATGGTGGTGGACTTGCCGGAACCCGTGGCGCCGACGACCAGCACCAAACCGCGCTTTTCCATGATCACTTCGGACAACACGGGGGGCAGGCCGAGCGTTTCGAGACGCGGGATCTCGCCCAGGATGTAGCGGACGACGATGGCGATGCTGTTGCGCTGCCAGAAGATGTTGATCCGGAAGTTGCCCATGTCCCGCCGGCCGAAGGAGAGGTTCATCTCCTTGAGCTTTTCGAAGCGGTCGATCTGCTCGGGCGTCATCATCTCGTAGGCCATTCGATGGATCATCGTCGGATCCATGGCCTGCTGATTGATCGGCAGTGTATTGCCGTCGATCTTGATGTGAATCGGGGTGCCGACGGTAATGAAGATGTCCGAGGCCTTCTTCTCGGCCATCAGCGCGAATAGCTTATCAATGATCATCAGGCTGCCCGGGGAAGGGAGGCGGGCTGCCGGGAGGGCGGCCCGCTGGGGTCGTCAGTCGCGCAGGAGTTCGTTGATGCTGGTCTTGGCGCGGGTCTGGGCGTCCACTTTCTTGACGATCACGGCGCAGTACAGACTGTACTTGCCATCGGCGGAGGGCAGGTTGCCGCTGACCACCACGGAACCGGCAGGAATGCGGCCGTAGTGGACTTCGCCTGTGGCACGGTCGTAGATCTTGGTGCTCTGGCCGATGTACACGCCCATGGAGATGACGCAGTTGTCTTCCACGATCACGCCTTCGACCACTTCGGAGCGAGCGCCGATGAAGCAGTTGTCGCCGATGATGGTCGGGTTGGCCTGCAGGGGCTCGAGCACACCACCGATGCCGACGCC
>NZ_JBIJDC010000187.1:0-3584 GCF_044344315.1 Zoogloea sp.
GACGCAGGGGATCTCGATGTTCAGCTCGTCGGCCTGCCAGCGCGCCAGCAGGTCGTACAGGCAGTGCTCCTGCTTGGACACCAGGATCACCACGCGCTTCTTGCGTGCGCTGTCGCTGATGCGCCAGTCCATCTGGAACTCGGCGGCGATGGGGGCGAACTTGTCGCGCAGGGTCTCGATGCCGAAGGGCAGCGAGTCGGCCAGGATCTCCTGGCGCATGAAGAAGCGGCCTGCCTCGGCGTCAGCGTGGTTGTTGGCCTCGGTGATCCAGCCCTGGTTCTGCGCCAGGAAGCCACTCACGGCTGCCACGATGCCAACCCGGTCAGGGCAGGACAGGGACAGGGTGTAACGACGACTCGATGACATGCTCTCAACTCCGTAGGGAGGTTCATATAGAGAATTATTTTTGCACATAGTGCATCTCGCCATGAATCATGTCAACTATTTTTCCTACAGTGAAACAAATGCCGCCTGTGCAATAATCCCGGCATCCTTATTTAGGCGGGAGATCCCCCATGAGCGACACCGACAGCTCCGGCAGCCTGGAGCGCTATCTGGGCAACACCATCCGTGATCTGCGCCAGAAGCACGGGCTGACCATCGCCGACGTGGCCAGCCTGGCGGGCATCAGCCGGGGCATGCTGTCCAAGATCGAGAACGCCCAGACGGCCACCAGCCTCGACACCCTGTCGCGCCTGGCCGGTGCCCTGGGGGTGTCCATTGCCACCCTGTTCCGGGGCTACGACGTGCGCGACGGGAGCGCGCAGCTGGTGAAGAAGGGGGAAGGCATGGAGGTGGTGCGGCGTGGCACCAAGAAGGGCCACACCTATCATCTGCTGGCTTACGACCAGGGCCCGACCAAGGTCTTCGAGCCTTTCCTGATCACCATCGACCATGAATCCGAAACCTTCCCGATCTTCGAGCACCCGGGCACCGAGTTCATCTACATGCTTGAAGGCGAGATCGAGTACCGCCACGGGCAGAACACCTATGTGCTCACCCCGGGCGACGCCCTCACCTTCCGGGCCGACATTCCCCACGGCCCCGAGAAGCTCACCAAGTGCCCGATCCGCTTTCTCAGCGTGCTGATGTATCCCAACCCCGGCGACGCCACCTGAAGGCTGGCGATCGAGGGCAACTGCCCCGACCGGAACGTCCGGACGGGGCAGACAGGGGATGGCTCAGTGGTGATAGGCCGTTTCGCCGTGGGCGCTCAGGTCCAGGCCCTCGCGCTCGTCTTCTTCGCTGACACGCAGGCCGATGGTGATGTCAATCAGCTTGAAGGCGATGTAGGACACCACCCCGGACCACACCACCGCCGTGCCCACACCCCAGGCCTGGGCCACCATCTGGGCGCCCATGTCGAAGGTGCCCGGGGCGTTGGCGACGTAGTCCCACACGCCGGTACCGCCCAGCTCCGGCGCAGCGAAGACGCCGGTAAGCAGGGCGCCGAGGATGCCGCCCACCCCATGCACGCCGAACACGTCCAGGCTGTCATCGACGCCGAGCATGCGCTTGAGGCCATTGACGCCCCAGTAGCACACGATGCCGCCGAGGAAGCCCATGATGATGGCGCCCATCGGGCCGACCAGGCCGCAGGCCGGGGTGATCACCACCAGACCGGCAATGGCGCCGGACACGGCACCCAGCATGGAGGGCTTGCCCTTGAAAATGGCCTCGATCACCGTCCATGCCACCGTGGCTGCGCAGGCTGCCACCAGAGTGTTGAAGAAGGCCAGGCCGGCAGTGGCACCGGCTTCCAGCGCCGAGCCCACGTTGAAGCCGAACCAGCCCACGAAGAGCAGCGAGGCGCCGACCAGGGTCATGGTCAGGCTGTGGGGAGCCATGGATTCACGACGGTAGCCGATGCGCGGCCCCACCATGTAGGCACCCACCAGCGCGGCCACGCCGGCGTTGATGTGCACCACCGTGCCGCCGGCAAAGTCCAGGGCACCCTTGTTGAACAGGAAACCGGCAAACTCACCCGCCTTGGCAGCCGCTTCAGCCGACGTAAAGGCATCCGGGCCGGCCCAGTACCAGACCATGTGGGCCATGGGGATGTAGGAGAAGGTGAACCACAGCACCATGAAGATCAGCACGGCCGAGAACTTGATGCGCTCGGCGAAGCCCCCGATGATCAGCGCCGGCGTGATGGCGGCGAAGGTCAGCTCGAAGGAGGCAAACAGGTATTCGGGCAGCACCACGCCCTTGCTGAAGGTGGCCACCACGGTTTCCGGCGTCACGCCCTTCATGAACAGTTTGTCGAAGCCGCCGATGAAGGCATTGCCATCGGTGAAGGCCAGGCTGTAGCCATACACGGCCCACAGCACGCCGAGCAGACAGAAGATCACCAGGGTCTGCATCAGCACGGAGAGCATGTTCTTGGCGCGGACCATGCCGCCATAGAACAGGCCCAGGCCCGGCGTGGCCATCATCACCACCAGCAGGGTCGCGGTGATCAGCCAGGCGGTGTCGCCCTTGTTGGGCACCGGCGCGGGCGGCGCCCCATCGGCCCAGCCCGGGGTGGAGAAGAGTGCTGCAGCAATGAAGGGAGCGAAAGCGAGCAAGCGTTTCATGGGGTTCTCCTTAGATGGCGGCCGCGCCGGACTCGCCGGTGCGGATGCGGACAGCCCGGATGAGATCGAAGACGAAGATCTTTCCGTCGCCGATCTTGCCGGTGGCCGCAGCCTGTTCGATGGCAGCGATGGCAGACTCGAGCACGTCGTCCGGCACGGCCGCCTCGATCTTCACTTTGGGCAGAAAATCCACCACGTATTCGGCGCCTCGGTAGAGCTCGGTGTGCCCCTTCTGACGGCCGAAGCCCTTCACGTCGGTCACGGTCAGCCCCTGCACGCCGACGGCGTTGAGGGCCATGCGGACCTCATCGAGCTTGAAGGGTTTGATGATTGCGCTAATCCACTTCATGGCGCCCTCCGCGGCTGACTGCGCCAACGGCCGGGACGGCCGGACTGCTCTGCTGGATCTTCATGGGACGTCGCTCCTTTTTGCACTCAATGAAAAAAAGTTTCTTCCTGAGAAGCAGGAGCTGTGCCAAGGGCTGAGGACACGAAAAATCAATGCTCTAGCGCAGTGGGCCGCCCCACCCATGCACAACAAACCGGCATCCCGCACCGCGGCTGCACCAAAGGAGGTCTGCAACCCAGGCCCGAGCACCCGGTATTGCATTGAAATAAAAAGACATTCGCCCCCCAAAAAGCGCTGCGCCCCCTCCTCCACGCCGGGCGAGAATGAATTTTTTCAATCGGGGACTTCACAAAACGGGGGTTTCCTGTATAGTGCCGCCCTTCGGACACAACGCATTAAACACGCGTTGGCAGTATCTGCAGTCCCATGCGGCAGTAGCTCAGTTGGTAGAGCGCAACCTTGCCAAGGTTGAGGTCGAGAGTTCGAGACTCTTCTGCCGCTCCAGTTTTCCCGTCCCCCAGACAGCAGTCTGGTCAGGACACAGCGGGATACCGCTCATGTAGCTCAGTGGCAGAGCACTCCCTTGGTAAGGGAGAGGTCGGCAGTTCAATCCTGCCCATGAGCACCACCCGATTGGCAAAAGGCCGGTTCCGCAAGGA
>NZ_JBIJDC010000068.1:0-24602 GCF_044344315.1 Zoogloea sp.
GCAGTCCGCAGCAAAATATCATGTATCCCGCGCGCCTGCATCGAAACCCGCGGATCCCGCCACCGTCGGGGGCGGGATCCGCCAAAAAAAGGGCTGCCGATTGGCAGCCCTTCTGGCTTGAGGCCGATGCTCAGACGACGGCTTCTTCCTTTTCCTTCTTCACCTGCATGAACTGCTCCCGCGACACACCCAGCCACATAACCAGCGGACTGGCCACGAGTACCGAGGAGTAGATGCCGAAGCAGATGCCGATGGTCAGGGCCAGGGAGAAGTAGTACAGCGTCTCACCACCGAACAGCAGCATGGACAGCACCATGATCTGGGTGCTGCCGTGGGTGATGATGGTCCGGCTGATGGTGCTGGTGATGGCGTGGTCCAGCACCTCGGGGGTGGTGAGGCCGCGCTTCTTCTTGAAGGTTTCGCGGACTCGGTCGAAGACCACGACCGACTCATTGACCGAGTAACCCAGCACGGCCAGGGTGGCAGCCAGCACAGGCAACGAGAACTCCCACTGGAACAGGGAGAAGAAGCCCAGGATGATGATCACGTCGTGGAGGTTGGCGATGATGGCCGACACTGCAAAGCGCCATTCAAAACGCATCGCCAGGTAGGCCACGATGCCGCCGATGACCAGCAGCAGTGCCATGGCTCCGTCCGACGCGAGCTCCTTGCCGACCTGGGGGCCGACGAATTCCACGCGGCGCATCTCGGCTTTCGGGCCTTCGATGGAGGCGAGGTTGGCCATGACCTTCTCGCTGACCTTGCCGGTCTCCATGCCCTCCCGGTTGGGCAGGCGGATCAGGACGTCCCGGGCACTGCCGAAATTCTGCACCTGGGCGTCCTGGTAGCCGTCCTTGGCCAGGGATTCACGCAGCTTTTCGAGGTTGGGCGCTTCGCTGTAGCTGACCTCCATCAGGGTGCCGCCGGTAAACTCGACGCTGAAATGCAGCCCCTTGGTGGCCAGGAAGAAGACCGCGAGCAGAAAGGTGACCAACGAAATGACGTTGAACACCAGCGCGTGCTTCATGAACGGGATGTCTTTGCGGATGCGGAAAAATTCCATGATGGCGGGTCCGTTTCTCTTTCTTTGCGCGCCTTAGTTGCCGGGTTTCCAGATCTGGCCAATGGCCAGTTTCTCGAGCTTGCGCTTCTTGCCGTAGATCAGATTGACCAGGCCACGGGATACGAGGATGGCACTGAACATGGAGGTCAGGATGCCCAGGCAGTGGACAACGGCAAAGCCGCGCACCGGGCCCGAGCCGAACACCAGCAGGGCGACGCCAGCGATCAGCGTGGTGACGTTGGAGTCGAGAATGGTGTCGAAGGCCCGGTCATAGCCGGCGGTGATGGCGGCCTGGGGACTGGAGCCGTTACGCAGTTCTTCGCGGATACGCTCGTTGATCAGCACGTTGGCGTCGATGGCCATACCCAGGGTCAGCGCGATGGCGGCGATGCCGGGCAGGGTCAGCGTGGCCTGCAGCAGGGACAGGAGGGCGATCAGCAGCAGCAGGTTGGAGGCCAGGGCCACCACCGAAACCAGACCGAAAAGCATGTAATAGGCGCACATGAAGACGCCGATTGCCACGAAGCCCCACAGCGTGGAGTGGAAGCCCTTGCTGATGTTCTCTGCACCAAGGCTCGGGCCGATGGTGCGCTCCTCGATGATCTCCATCGGGGCGGCCAGGGAGCCTGCCCGCAGCAGCAGGGCCGTGTCCGTGGCTTCTTCGGAGCTCATACGCCCGGAGATCTGCACTCGCCCGCCACCGATCTCGCCGCGAATGACGGGAGCGGTGACGACTTCACCCTTACCCTTTTCGATGAGCAGGATGGCCATGCGCTTGTTTACGTTCTCGCGGGTGACGTCCTTGAAGATACGGGCGCCGGCGGAGTCCAGGGTGAGGTGGACCGCAGCTTCCTGAGTCTGGCCGTCAAAGCCGGGCTGGGCGTCAGTCAGGCGCTCCCCGGTCAGGACGACCTGCTTCTTGACCAGCAGCGGGCGGCCTTCGCGGTCGTTGTAAACCTCGGTTCCCGGGGGGACGGCACCCGTGACGGCTGCCTCCAGGGCACCTGGGGTGTCGTCTACCATGCGGATTTCGAGGGTGGCCGTGCGGCCGAGAATATCCTTGGCCTTGGCGACATCCTGCACGCCGGGAAGCTGCACGACGATGCGGTCGACGCCTTGCTGCTGAATGACCGGCTCGGCGACGCCCAGTTCGTTGATACGGTTGTGCAGGGTGGTGATGTTCTGCTTGAGGGCAAATTCCTGGATGGACTTCTGGGCCAGCGGGGTGAGCGTTGCCGTGACCTTGAAGTCGGCACCGTCCTGGCCCTCCGTCAACAGCAGGTCGTTGGTGCCGGCAGTGATCACGGCACGGGCGCGGGTCTGGGACTCGGCATCCCGGAACCGGATCACGACGTTCTGGCCTTCGCGGGTAATGCCCGCATGGCGCACATTCTTGTCACGCAGCAGGGTGCGCAGGTCGCCGGTAGTGGCATCGAGGCGCTTGGTGACTGCGCCCTTCATGTCCACCTGGAGCAGGAAATGCACACCCCCGCGCAGATCCAGGCCCAGGTACATGGGCAGGGCGCCAATGTTGGTGAGCCACTGGGGGCTGGCGGAGAGCAGATTGAGGGCGACCACGTAGGAGGGGTCGGCAGCATCCGGATTGAAGGCCCTTTCGATGGCGTCCTTGGCCTTCAGCTGGGTGTCCGTATCGCGGAAGCGGACGCGCACGCTGTTGAAATCGGAGAACAGGCCGTCATGCTGGATGCCAACTGCAGCGAGGCTTTCCTCGACGCGTTTCTGGGTGGCACTGGCGTCCAGTTTGAGAGTGGCCTTGCCGCTGGAGACCTGGACGGCGGGCACCTCCCCGTAGAAGTTCGGCAGGGTGTAGATCAGACCCCACAGCAGGACGAGCCCGATGAGGAGATTTTTCCAGAGAGGATAGCGGTTCATGGTCTGGCGGGAAGGAGAGAAAACGGGCGCGACGGCGGTGGAAACCGGTGCGGGCGCACCGGTTGAGGGCCGGTCAGATCGACTTGAGGGTGCCCTTGGGCAACACGGCGCCGATGGCCTGCTTTTGAACAACGATCTGGGTGTTGGCGGCGACTTCGACGGTCACATAGGCGTCACTGATGGCCACGACCTTGCCCACGATGCCACCACCGGTCAGGACCTCGTCGTTCTTCTGCAGACCTTCGAGGAGTGCCTTATGTTCCTTGGCGCGCTTCATTTGCGGGCGAATCATCAGGAACCACAGCACGCCGAACATGAAAATCATCGGCAGGATGCCGGTCAGACCGCCCAGGGGGTCTTGAGCGGCAGCCGGTGCGGCTTGGGCAAAGGCGTTGGAAATCAGCACATTAAACTCCGGAGTCAAGATACAAAGTCCCGGATTATAGCAGTACCCGGCGGGTGACCTTCGAGCGGCTGTTGCGGGCGGAGCGCACGAAAAAAAGCGGCGTCTGCCTTGCGACAGACGCCGTCAAATCTCCACGAGGGAGAGGAGGGAGAAAAACCCGGTTGAGCCGACGCCGTTGGCGCTCGGCAGGCGCGGTCAGGCAGCCTTGTTCATCTGGTTGCAGAAGCGCTGCCAGTTGGCAGACATTGCAGAAAATACTTGCTCTGCAGCGAGCAGGGGCATCAGGCCCATGCGGTGCTGGGTGCGCATGAAGGTTTCAACGTGCGGGGTGCACAGCGTGCTTTGCTCATCGGCAAGCAGTTCCAGGAAGCGGGTTTCGGCCGCACCCCAGAACTCGGAGGTGCCCACCCAGCCGGTGTCGGCAGTGGCTTCACGCAGGGCCTTGCGCCAGAGGGCTTCGGCGCGTTCGATGGGGACGCCGGCTTTGCGGGCGTGCCAGTGTAGTAGTTTCGGTGCTTTCATTTGCTGTTACTCCTGTATTTGGGGCATCAAACATGTGGGCTGATCCATGTGTTCGTTTCAAGACGGTTTTGGTGCGATGCAAAATCGTTTTTCTACGAATTTTTCCGTTGTTTACGCGGTTGGTCAGCCTCTATTGAATCTTGTTTGTTGCATTGCACAATTTCAGTTTAGGTACTTGCGGTGTTGACTGCAAGGCTCTTTTCAATTTCTTTCAAGTAATCCGTCACGGCAGCGGAGCCTTTTCGCAACACAGCCCTCCGGCAGGGCCGGGTCATCTGATCCGGGGCGCTGGCGGTAGAATGTGGCGCTTCGCCGTATTCCGTGTTGCATCCATGTCCCAGCTCCTTGATCACCTCAATCCCGAACAGCTCGCTGCGGTGACGCTGCCACCCCGGCATGCACTGATCCTGGCGGGAGCCGGCTCCGGCAAGACCCGGGTGCTCATCACCCGGATCGCCTGGCTGTTGCAGAACGGCCACTGCAGCCCCCAGGGGATTTTGGCGGTCACCTTTACCAACAAGGCGGCCAAGGAGATGCTCACGCGGCTTTCGGCCATGTTTCCGATCAACACCCGCGGGATGTGGATCGGCACCTTTCATGGCTTGTGCAACCGTTTTTTGCGCGCACATCACCGGGAAGCTGGCCTGCCCCAGTTGTTCCAGATCCTGGATACGGGTGACCAGCTCGCATCGATCAAGCGTCTGCTGAAAACGCTCAACGTGGATGACGAGAAATTCCCGCCCCGTGATCTGCAGCACTTTATCAACGGCCAAAAGGAAGCGGGCTTGAGGCCGGCCGCGGTGGAAGCATGGGACGACTACAGCCGCCGCCGGGTCGAGCTTTACATGGAGTATGAGGCACAGTGCCAGCGCGAGGCAGTTGTGGATTTCCCCGAGTTGTTGCTGCGCAGCTACGAGTTGCTGGAGCGCAATGAGCCGATCCGGCGGCATTACCAAGCACGCTTCCGTCACATCCTGGTGGATGAGTTTCAGGACACCAATGTGCTCCAGTACCGCTGGCTGGGCCTGCTGGCCGGCAAGGGCGAGGAGGGGGGGGCCAGCCTGTTCTGCGTGGGCGATGATGACCAGTCCATCTACCGCTTCCGTGGCGCCGAGATCGGCAACATGCGGGATTTCGAGCGGGATTTCCATGTTGAGAGCGTCATCCGCCTTGAGCAGAACTACCGCTCCCACGGCAACATCCTGGATGCGGCCAACGCGCTGATTGCCAACAACAGCAAACGTCTTGGCAAGAACTTATGGACCGACCGCGGGGCGGGGGAGCCGATCCGTGTCTACGAGGCTTTCACCGATACGGACGAGGCCCGCTGGATTGTCGAGGAGATCCAGTCGCTGGTCCGCGATGGCGCCAGCCGTGCTGATATTGCCCTCTTGTACCGCTCGAATGCGCAGTCGCGGGTGCTGGAGCATCAGCTTTTTTCCAGCGGCATTGCCTACCGGGTGTACGGTGGCCTGCGCTTCTTCGAACGTCAGGAGGTCAAGCATGCCCTGGCCTACCTGCGTCTTATCGCCAATTCCGATGACGATACCGCGTTCACCCGGGTCGTCAATTTTCCCACCCGCGGCATCGGCGCCCGATCCCTTGAGGCCTTGCAGGACGCTGCGCGTACCTGGAACACGCCCCTTTACCAGACGGTGCCCCACCTCTCCGGCAAGCCGGGCTCATCCCTGGCCCAGTTTGTGGTGCTGATCGAGCGCCTACGCAGCGAAACGAGGAATCTTCCGCTGCATGAGATGGTGGAGCACGTGATTGAGGTGTCTGGCCTGCGTGCCCATTACAAGGCGGAAAAGGAAGGGCAGGAGCGGCTCGAGAACCTGGATGAGCTGATCAATGCCGCGGCCAACTTCAGTGCGGAGGTCGGTGCCGGCCAGGCCCCCGGGGATGTGCCGTCGGGCGTCGAATCGGTGCTGGCCGAGTTTCTCGCTCATGCGTCCCTGGAGGCGGGCGATCATCAGGCTGATGCGGGCACGGAGGCCGTCCAGCTGATGACGGTTCATGCGGCCAAGGGGCTCGAGTTCGACGTGGTATTCCTGTCCGGTCTCGAAGAAGGTCTGTTTCCCCACGAGAACAGCGCCCAGGAGGCGGACGGGCTGGAGGAGGAGCGGCGCCTCATGTATGTGGCGGTAACCCGGGCCCGTCAGCGTCTGTATCTGAGTTTCACCCAGAGCCGCATGCTGCATGGACAGGTGCGTTACAACCTGCGCTCCCGTTTTCTGGAGGAGATTCCGGAGGGGCTGACCAAGTGGCTGACGCCGCCCAATCCGCGTCGCAGCTTCGTGTCGGAGCCGTCGGCGCGCTATTACAACCCGGGTGCCTCAAAGCCGGCGATGGCCAGCATGCCGCCAGCCCCGCCGATGAAATCCCGCGATCTGGGGGGCTTGCGGATTGGTCAGAATGTGCAGCATGCGCGTTTTGGCGACGGTGTCATCATCGCCGCCGAGGGCAGCGGCAACGACGCGCGGGTTCATGTGAAGTTTGCCGAGGCGGGTAGCAAGTGGCTGATGCTGGCGGTGGCGAAGCTCACGCCTGTTTAGCCGGAGTGGCCTCTTCGGGTCTTCATGTCCGGCCCGGCGGCGTCATCCATCACGACTGGCGCAGTTCGTCATGCAAGGCTACGAATTCCTGGGCCAGCTTGTGCTTCGGGTCAAGGTGGATCATGGGTTTGGCCTGTTCGTGGCTTTCGCGGATCCTGATCGAGCTTGACAGGTAGGTCCTGAACAGCGGAAGACCTTCTGCAATCAGCTCCTGCACCAGTTTCTGGGGCAGGCTGGCGCGGGGCTGGAACTGGTTGACCACGATGCCCTCGACTTCGAGCTCACGGTTGTGGTCGGCCCGGATTTCCTGAACGTTTTCCATCAGCGCGTACAGTGCGCGACGGGAGAAGTCGTCGCAGTCGAAGGGGATCAGGCACAGGCGGGTGGCGATCAGGGCCGAGCGGGTGTAAAAGTTGAGGGCCGGTGGGGTGTCGATAAAAACCGCATCGTAGTCGTCAGCCAGTTCGTCGAGGGCGTCGCGCAGCTTGAAGATCTTGTAGCGGGACTCCAGCTTCCCCTGGAGCTCTTCCAGGCTGGGGTGGGAGGGCATGATCGAGAGGTTGGCGAAGGGCGTCGGGTGAACGAACTCGGCGGTCTTCTTGGGGCTGAACTTGAAGGACAGGGTTTGCTCGAAGAGGCCGGCCAGTGTGTCGTCACCATTCTCTGCCGCGTCGCCCAACAGATAGTGGGTGGAGTTGCCCTGGGGGTCCAGGTCGACAACCAGGGTGCGCAGGCCCTTGTGGGCGCTGATCGCAGCCAGGTTGCAGGTGATCGTGGACTTGCCCACCCCGCCCTTTTGGTTGAATACAACGCGTCGCATCGGTTCTCCCCTGTTTTCTTGTGCTGTTTGGATGCGCGCGATTGTGCCACGCATTGGCTAGCGGTCCGTAATTACCGAGGGTGCCAAAAAGGCGTGGGTCGGGTAAACTCGTATGCAAACAATAAAGCAAGCAATATGAAGTCTTCGTGCCCCCCTCCCGGGCGCGAAACTCCGGTCGGGCGGCTGGGTGACCGCCGCACGGCTGTCATACGAGGCGCACGCTCGCCTCAGGGTATTCAGGACACATCCAGATTTTTCCGGCCAGACCATCGGTGATATCCCCCGCCAGCGGCATCTCGTTGCCCCGGCCTGTGGGGGTCGGACCATTTTGAGAGAAGAGAGAACATGGACAAGGATTTCATTGCAGCCGCCCTCGATTACCATCGCAACCCGACTCGCGGCAAGATTGCAGTGGTGCCCACCAAGGGCCTGACCAACCAGCGCGACCTGGCCCTGGCCTATTCCCCAGGTGTGGCTGCTGCCTGCGATGCCATCGTGGCGGATCCGGCCGATGCACAGGAGTACACCTCCCGCGGCAACCTGGTGGCCGTGATCACCAACGGCACCGCGGTGCTCGGCCTGGGTAACATCGGCCCCCTGGCAGCCAAGCCGGTGATGGAAGGCAAGGGTTGTCTGTTCAAGAAGTTTGCGAACATCGATGTTTTCGATATCGAGCTCGCCGAGAACGACCCGGACAAGCTGATCGACATGATCGCAGCGCTGGAGCCCACGCTGGGCGGCGTGAACCTTGAGGATATCAAGGCGCCCGAGTGCTTCTACATCGAGCAGAAGCTGCGTGAGCGGATGAACATTCCGGTTTTCCACGACGACCAGCACGGCACCGCCATCATCTCCGCCGCCGCCATGCTCAATGGCCTGAAGGTGGTGGGGAAGCAGATTGATCAGGTGAAGGTCGTTGTCTCCGGCGCAGGCGCCGCGGCCATCGCCTGCCTCGAACTGTGGTGCGGTCTTGGCATCACCCGCGAGAACATTTTCGTGTGTGACTCCAAGGGCGTGATCTATGTCGGGCGCGACGAAAAGATGGAGCCCACCAAGGCCCGCTTCGCCCAGCAGACCGGGTTCCGCACCCTGGCCGATGCAGTGGTTGGTGCCGATATCTTCCTGGGTCTGTCTACCGCAGGCGTGCTCAAGCCCGAGATGGTCAAGACCATGGCCGACAAGCCGCTGATCTTTGCCCTCGCCAACCCCACCCCGGAAATCCTGCCGGAGCTGGCCAAGGAAGTGCGTCCCGACGCCATCATCGCCACCGGCCGTTCGGACTACCCGAACCAGGTCAACAACGTGCTGTGCTTCCCCTTCATCTTCCGTGGCGCGCTGGATGCTGGCGCCACCAAGATCAATGAAGAGATGAAGCTGGCCTGCGTGAAGGCGATTGCTGAGCTGGCCGAAGCCGAACAGTCCGACGTAGTGGCCCAGGCCTATGGGGGTGCCGATCTCACCTTCGGCCCGAACTACCTGATTCCCAAACCCTTCGATCCGCGCCTGATCGTCAAGATCGCCCCCGCCGTGGCCCAGGCTGCCATCGACTCCGGCGTGGCCACGCGCAAGATCGACATGGAGGCCTACGTCCAGAGCCTCAACGAGTTCGTCTACCAGTCCGGCATCATCATGAAGCCGGTGTTCACCAAGGCCAAGGCGGTTCCTGCCGACAAGAAGCGCGTGCTCTACGCCGAGGGCGAGAGCGAGCGGGTCCTGCGTGCCGTGCGTGCGGTGGTGGATGAAAACCTGGCCCGCCCGATCCTCATCGGCCGGCCGGCGGTGATCGACATGCGCATTGAGAAGTTCGGCCTCAACCTCGTGGCCGGTCGTGATTTCGATGTGGTCAATGTCGAATCCGACAGCCGCTATCGCGAGCTGTGGCAGGAGTACTACCGCCTGATGGGGCGTGATGGTGTGACGCCCGATTCCGCCCGTGAAGCCATGCGCGCCGACAGCACCCTGATCGGCTGCATGCTGCTGCGTCGTGGCGATGCCGATGCCCTCGTCTGTGGCACCACCGGTGGCTATGACCACCACTTCAACCACGTCCAGAACCTGATCGGCCTCAAGAGCGGTGCCAGCCTGTATGCGGCGATGAACATCCTGCTGCTGCCCCAGCGCATCCTGGCCATCACCGACACCTACGTGAACGAAATGCCCAGCGCCGAGGAAACCGCCGAGATCGCCGTGATGGCGGCCGACGAACTGAAGCGATTCGGCATCGAACCCAAGGTGGCCCTGCTGTCCCATTCCAACTTCGGCAGTGCACGCAGCACATCGTCCCGCCGCATGCGCGAAGCCCGCGACATCCTGCGGGTGAAGGCGCCGGACCTGCAGTGCGATGGTGAAATGCACGGTGACTCGGCCCTGTCGCCCGAGATCCGCGACCGCCTCCATCCGGACTCGAGCCTCCACGGTGAAGCCAACTTGTTGGTCATGCCCAACCTGGATGCAGCCAATATCGCCTTCAACCTGCTCAAGGTGGCCAATGGCGATGGCGTGTCCGTCGGCCCCATTCTGCTCGGTAGTGCCCGTGCCGTGCACATCCTGACGCCGTCGGCGTCGGTGCGCCGGCTGGTCAATATTACCGCCCTGGCAGTGGTGGATGCCGTCGAGCAGCGTGAAGAATTGCCGCTCTGAGTCCTGATTGCCCCGGCCCGCCCATCGGGTCGGGGTGCTTCCCTCCGCTATTTGAAATCACCCTCCGGTACAATTGGAGACAATGTTCCGCGAGGTGAGGCATGTCCCGTTTGATCCGTTTTGAGCGTACCGGCGGCCCCGAAGTCCTGCAGTGGGTCGAGGCTGATCTGGCTCCGCCGGCTGCCGGCGAGGCCCAACTGCGACACCATGCGGTCGGTCTGAACTACATCGACACCTACCATCGATCCGGTTTGTATCCGGTTCCGTTGCCGTCGGGCATTGGGCTCGAAGCGGCCGGCGTGGTGGAGGCCGTGGGTGAGGGCGTGACCGATCTGCAGCCCGGCGATAGGGTCGCTTACGCCGGTGGCCCCCTCGGTGCCTACGCTGAACGCCGTAACATACCGGCCGACCGCCTGGTCCGGTTGCCCGATGCCCTGAGTTTCGAGCAGGGGGCAGCCATGATGCTGCAGGGCCTGACCGCTCAGTACCTGCTGCGCCGCACCTACCGGGTCCAGCCTGGCGACACCATTCTCATCCATGCCGCTGCGGGGGGCGTCGGCCTGATCGTCTGCCAGTGGGCCAAGGCCCTGGGGGCTACCGTCATCGGTACCGTCGGTTCTGACGAAAAGGCGGAGCTGGCCCGTCAGCACGGCTGTGACCATGCCATCGTCTATACCCGCGAGAATGTCTCCGGCCGTGTTCGGGAGCTGACTGGCGGCGAAGGTGTGGCGGTGGTCTACGACTCCATCGGCAAGGACACCTTCATGGACTCCCTGGCCTGCCTACGCCCCCTGGGCATGATGGTGACCTTCGGCAATGCGTCTGGGCCGGTGGCCCCGTTTGATCCCGGGCTGCTCGGCAAGATGGGCTCGCTGTTCCTGACTCGGCCAAGCCTGTTTGCCTATTCGGCGCTTCGGGACGATTTGCTGATGATGGCAGAAGAACTCTTTTCCGTAGTGCTTTCGGGGCAGGTTCGCCTGTCCATCAATCAACGTTTTCCGCTGCAGGATGCAGCCACCGCACATCGTGAGCTTGAAGCGCGGCGGACGACGGGTTCCACCGTGCTGGTTCCCTCATCATGAGACATCCCCGTTTTCGTGCTGCTCTGATGGCGTTCGCTCTCGGTATCGCCGTCTCCTCTCCGGGGTATGCTGCTCCTCCGGTGCCGCCGCCCGTGGTGTTGACGCCGGTGCAAGCAGCCTTCATCCAGGCGGAAACCCGCCGCATCGAAGAGAGTTTTGTCCAGAAGGTGATGAGCATCACCGGTGCCCGCCGGGAGCAAGTGTTGCGGGCCATACCGGCAAAGGGGCGGCTGACCGAAAGGTTAGCCCGGATCTATAGTTCGCTCGAGCGGGATCTTGGCTCTCCGCTCAGTGATGAGCAGCGAGCCCTGATATTTGCGGCGGACGGGGAGCGAAAGCAGGCCTTAAAGGATCTGCCAGCCCAGGCTGCCGCGCGTTAACGAGCCTCCCGGAGCGCTGAGGGCCTAGAACAGCTCAATGTCGCTGTCGGGCGCTTCGCGGGCCGACACCTTGCCGCAGGCCAGTAGCTGTTCGTAGCTTCTTACTTGGTTGCGGCCGTGATCCTTGGCGACGTACAGCGCGTCGTCGGCCCGGCCGACGATGTCAGGGATGGTTTCGTTGGGCTGGATGCCGGTGTAGCCGATGCTCACCGTGACAGTACCGACCTGCGGAAAGGCGTAGGCCTCGACAGCGGCACGGAGGCGATCAAGTGCGACGGACACTTCCTGGTCAGAGGCTGCGCGCAGGATGATCACGAACTCCTCGCCGCCGAAACGGAACAACCGATCCTGGTGGCGGAAGCTTTCCTGCATGATCCGGGCAAGCAGCAGCAGCACCTCATCGCCATAGAGATGTCCGAACTGGTCGTTGACCCGTTTGAAGTGATCCACGTCCACCACTGCCAGCCAGTACCTGCCATCGTCATTCTGGCGTCGACGATGGGGCGGGGTGGTGTCCCTGGCCAGGCCTGACTCGCCGGGGGTGAGTCCATGGAGGATCTTGCCCAGATTTTCGTCGAAGGTCTTGCGGTTGAGCAGCCCGGTGAGCGTGTCCCGCTCACTGTAGTCGAGCAGACTGAGGTAATTGCGGTAGAGGCCCAGGAAGCCCTCGGCAGTGCCCAGGTCTTCAGGGGAGAGTGGCGTGCTGCAGACGACTTCGAGCACGCCCAGCACGCGCCGGTCGACGTTGATCGGGAAACAGTGCACGTATTCACCCCGATCGTTGTCGTGACGTCGGACGATCTGGGTCTGTTCCACACAGGCCACCATCTCCGGGCGCTCGGCGAGTGGCAGGGCTTCACCGCCCTCATCGAACTCCGATTGCACGTAGCGCACACCGTCCTGGCCCACGTGGGTGACACGGGCGAGGAAGCTGTCGACGCCATGCTGGCTGACCTTGTACAGGTTCACCTCCCGCGCCTTCACCAGTTCGAACAGGGCTGACGCGACACCCAGCTCCAGCAGGGTGCGATCCCGGTGCTGGGTGATGGATTCGACATGCTTGAGAATGTGGATCATGGGCCCGGTGGAAGGCTTGCAACTCTTAATTCTATCTCACGATCCTGGAGTTTTTCATGTGATTGATGACTTTGGATCGGTAGTCCGTCACGTCGTGTGCCGTGCTGTCTCACCCTTCCCGGGATCCTTCAGGCCGTCATTCGGCCATGCGTATAATCGAATGGTCTTCCAGTTGCTCCGCCCCTTCCCTTGAACTACGACACCTTTACCAACCTCCTCTTTTCGCGCGTCCGCCGGGCCGATGTCACCTTGGCCATCGTGGTCATCAATGGGGTCGTGTTTGCTCTGCTTGCGGCGATTTCCCGGAATCCGATGCAGTTTCCGTCTGAGTTGCTGATTCAGGCTGGGGGCAACTTTGCGCCGTTGGTCCAGAAGGGGGAGCTCTGGCGACTGCTGTCTGCCCTGTTCCTGCATGGAGGGCTGCTCCACGTGGGGCTCAACATGCTGGCCCTCTACCAGGCAGGTCAGGTCGTCGAGCGCCTGTTTGGGCGGGCAGGATTCATCGTTATCTATATCGGCGCCGGGTTGCTCGGCAATCTGGCCAGCCTGTGGTGGAAGCAGGGGGGTGTCAGTGTAGGGGCGTCAGGGGCGATCTTCGGAGTGTATGGGGCGCTGCTGGCCTATCTGCTTTTGCAGCGCGGGTCGGTGCCCGGTGAGGTCTTCCGGGAGATGCGTTCTGGCACCCTGGGCTTCATCGGCTACTCCCTCTTTGCCGGCTTTTCCCTGCAGGGTATCGACAATGCCGCCCACCTTGGCGGGCTGGCGGGGGGCTTGCTGCTTGGCCTTGCGTTCGCCGAGCCCATCGTATCCCCACGGCCGGTCCTGTGGCTGACCCGCCGGGCCCTGGGGGGCATGCTGGCTGTTGCGGCCATCGGTCTCGTCCTGTGGCAGCAGACCCCCGAAGTGATTCGTCGTTACGAGGTCGATTCGGCTTATCAGCAGACGCTCCAGCACTTCGCCCTTGAAGAGCAGGATCTGTTGCGTGAGCAGGCTGCCCTGATGGAGGCCCTGCGCCAGCGTCGCATCACCGAGGCCGCAGCGCTCGATGTGCTGGAGCGCGACTTCATTCTGCGCTGGGAGCGACAGGTCAACCAGCTCTCGTGGACCGAGGCACCCGCCGCCAGCGACTGGCAGCGTCGTGAATTGATCAATTACGCAAGCACTCGGCGGGATGCCCTGAAGGCTCTGGCCCAGGCTTTCGAAACCCGGCAAACGGTGTGGGTGGAGCGCTCCAGGGCGCTCCAGGTGCAGGCCGACAACATCCTGCTCCAGATGCGGTTGCGCAAGTCGGTGGAGGCGGGGGCTCGCTGAGCGACGCTCCGGCCCGAGTGCGTCATGGATTTCTTCCAGCAGATCCTCCTCATCCTGCTCCTGGTGGGCATCAGCGCCTTCTTCTCGATTGCCGAGATTTCGGTTGCAGCGTCGCGCAAATCCCGGTTGGCGGTGCTGGCTGAGAACGGCAGCGAGGGGGCCGCCCGGGTGCTGGCCCTGCAGGCCCGCCCGGGGCCCTTCTTCACCCTGGTGCAGATCGGTCTCAATGCGGTGGCGATCATGGGCGGCATTGTTGGCGAGGGGGCATTCTCCCCGTGGCTGACGGGCATGCTGGCGCCGCTGGTGCCGGCCGCCTACCTGGACACGCTGGCCTTTGCCCTGTCCTTCATGGCGGTCACGTCCCTGTTCATCCTGTTTGCCGACCTGATGCCAAAGCGCTTGGGCATGGCCTCACCCGAGCGCATGGCGATGGCCGTGGCGGCGCCCATGAGCGTCCTGATCCGCTGGTTGCGCCCCTTGCTGTGGCTTTACAACGAAGCGGCGGACTTGCTGTTCCGCCTTCTGGGGGTGGCGACCACCCGCAATGACACCGTGACGCCTGATGAGATCATCGCCGTGGTCGAGGCCGGCGCCCAGGCCGGCCTGCTCGCCGAGCAGGGGCACGCCCTGATCGAGAACGTGTTTGGCCTGGAGGCACGCAGCGCGCCGTCGGCCATGACGACCCGCGACAGCGTGGTGTTCTTCACCCTGCAGGAGAGCGAGGAGAGCATCCGCCAGAAGATTGCCGGGCGGCCCTTCAACCGCTTTCCGGTGTGCGACGGCGGCATCGACACCGTGGTGGGCTACGTGGACGCCAAGGACCTGCTCAACCGGGTGCTGGCGGGCCAGTCCCTGTCCATGAAGGCCGACGCTCCGATCAATCCCCTGCTGGCCCTGCCCGACACCCTGACCCTGTCCGAGGTGCTCGAGCGCTTTCGCGAGGCCCGCGAGGATTTCGCGGTGATCATCAACGAGTACGCCCTGGTGGTGGGCGTGATCACCCTCAACGACATCTTCCGGGCCCTGGTCGGCGACGACGTGGAGCAGGTCCAGGAGGAGCAGATCGTGCGCCGGGACGATAGCTCCTGGCTGGTGGATGGCGCCACTGCCGTGGCCGACGTGATGCGCGTGCTGGATATCGACGATGTCGACGGCAACGAGCACTACGAGACCATCGCCGGCTTCATGATGTACCACCTGCGCAAGATCCCCCGCCGCACCGACCGGGTGGATTTTGGCGGCTACCGTTTCGAGGTCATCGACGTGGACAATCACCGCATCGACCAGTTGCTGGTGAGCCGGCTGGGCCCCGCTGCCGGAGAAATCTCCGTCGAAGGGTGAAACCGGTGCGGGCTGGCGGGTAAAATCCCGGGATGTCCGAATCTCACGCCCCCCGCTACATCCACCTGCGTCTCCATACCGAGTACTCGATCTCCGACGGGATCGTGCAGGTGGATTCTGCCATTGCCCGCGCTGCTGCTGACGGCATGCCGGCCCTTGGCATCTCCGATCTCGCCAACCTGTTCGGGATGGTCAAGTTTTACAAGGGTGCCCGCGGCAAAGGTATCAAGCCGATCATCGGCGCCGACTGCTGGATCACCAACGAGATCGAACGCGACAAGCCGACCCGGATCCTGCTGATCTGCCGGAACCGCAAGGGTTACGGCCAGCTTTGCGAGATCCTCACCCGGGCCTTCATCGAGAACAAATACCGGGGGCGGGCCGAACTGCGTCGTGAATGGCTGGATGCGGGTAGCGCCAGTGACCTCCTGTGCCTGTCCGGCGCCCGGGATGGCGATATCGGCCACGCTCTTGCCAACGGCAACCTTGGCCTGGCCGAGAAGCTTGCTGCCGACTGGGCGGCGCGCTTTCCCGGCAGCTTCTATGTGGAGATCCAGCGGGCGGGGCATCCGGGCACCGAAACCTACATCCGTGATGCCCTGCAGATCGCTTCGCGGCTTGACCTGCCAGTGGTGGCGACCCACCCCATCCAGTTCACCCGGCCCGAAGACTTCAAGGCCCACGAGGCCCGCGTGTGCATTGCTCAGGGCAATGTGCTGGCGGACAAGCGCCGCCCGAAGGAGTTTACCCCCGAGCAGTACTTCAAGACCCAGGACGAGATGTGCGCGCTGTTTGCCGACATCCCCGAGGCGCTGGAGAACAGCGTCGAGATTGCCCGGCGCTGCTCCCTCACCGTGCAGCTGGGCAAGAACTTCCTGCCCCAGTTTCCGACGCCTGAGGGCATGACCCTTGACGATTTCCTGGTGGCGGAGGCCCGTTCCGGCCTCGAGGTGCGTCTCAAGGAGCTCTTTCCCAACGAGGTGGAGCGGGAGCAGAAGCGCGAAGAGTACGAAGCGCGGCTCAAGTTCGAGACCGACACCATCATCCAGATGGGCTTCCCGGGCTACTTCCTGATCGTGGCCGACTTCATCAACTGGGCCAAGCACAACGGGGTGCCGGTGGGCCCGGGGCGGGGGTCCGGTGCCGGCTCGCTGGTGGCCTTCAGCCTGCGCATCACCGACATCGATCCGCTGGCCTACGCCCTGCTGTTCGAGCGCTTTCTCAACCCGGAGCGGGTGTCCATGCCCGACTTCGACATCGACTTCTGTCAGGACAACCGCTACAAGGTCATCGAGTACGTGCGCGCCCACTACGGGGCCGATGCGGTGAGCCAGATCGCCACCTTCGGCACCATGGCCTCGAAGGCGGTGGTGCGCGACGTGGGCCGGGTGCTGGATCTGCCCTACGGCCTGTGCGATCGCCTGTCCAAGCTGATCCCGGTGGTGCAGAACAAGCCCCTGTCCCTGGCCGAGGCCCGGGAACAGGAGCCGCAGATCAATGAGCTGATGGCCGATGGCAACGACGGCGAATCGGTCCAGGAGCTGTGGAGCCTGGCCGAGCCCCTCGAGGGCCTCACCCGTGGTGTCGGCATGCACGCCGGGGGCGTACTCATCGCGCCGGGCAAGCTCACCGATTTCTGCCCGCTTTACATCGCCGACGGTGACGACGCCACACCGGTGTCCCAGTTCGACAAGGACGACGTGGAGGCGGTGGGGCTGGTCAAGTTCGACTTCCTCGGCCTGCGCAACCTCACCATCATCGAGCTGGCCCTAGAGTACGTAAAGCGCCTCACCGGCGTGCGGCCGGATCTGATGAGCCTGGGCTTCGAAGACCAGGCGGCCTACCAGATCCTCCGCGAAGCCAACACCACGGCGATCTTCCAGGTGGAATCGGACGGCATGAAGAAGCTTCTCAAGAAGCTCGCCCCCGACCGTTTCGAAGACATCATCGCCGTGCTGGCCCTCTACCGTCCAGGCCCGCTGGGTTCGGGCATGGTGGACGACTTCATCCTGCGCAAGAAGGGCCAGCAGGCCATCGACTACTTCCATCCCGATCTCACCGCCTGCCTGTCGCCCACCTACGGGGTGATCGTGTACCAGGAACAGGTGATGCAGATCTCCCAGATCATCGGGGGCTACACCCTGGGCGGTGCCGACATGCTGCGCCGGGCGATGGGCAAGAAGAAGGCCGACGAGATGGCCAAGCACCGGGAGACCATCGCCGACGGTGCGCGTCAGAAGGGCTATGACCCGGCGCTGGCCGAGCAGCTCTTCGACCTGATGACCAAGTTTGCCGAGTACGGCTTCAACAAGTCGCACACGGCGGCCTACGCGGTGGTCACCTATCACACAGCCTGGTTGAAGGCCTACCACTGCTCGGCCTTCATGGCAGCCACCATGTCTTCGGACCTGGACAACACCGACACGATCAAGATCTTCTACGAAGACACGATCGCCAACCGCATCGTGGTGTTGCCGCCGGACGTGAACCAGTCCGACTACCGTTTTGTGCCCACCGACGCCAAGACCATCCGCTACGGCCTTGGTGCCGTGAAGGGTGTGGGCGAGCCGGCGGTGCGGGCCATCCTGGCCGCCCGGGAGTCCGGACCCTTCAAGGATCTCTTCGATTTCTGCTGCCGGGTGGACAAGCGCATGGCCAACCGGCGGGTCATCGAGGCCCTGGTGCGTGCCGGCGCCTTCGACACCCTCGACCCGGTGCAGCCAGCCGACCGTCACAAGCTGCTGGCCAGCGTCGGCATCGCCATGGAGGCGGCCGAACAGATTGCCGCCAATGCCCTACAGGGCGGCCTGTTCGACATCCCCGGCGAGGCTGCCGCGCCGATGGTCGACTATGTGAAGGTGCGCCCCTGGGGCGAGCGGGAGAAGCTCAAGGAAGAGAAGCTGGCCATCGGCTTCTTCCTTTCCGGCCATCCCTTCAATGCCTTCAAGGAAGAGGTGCGGCGCTTCGTGCGGCGCCCCTTGGCCCAGGTTGAACCGTCCCGGGATCTCATCACCATGGCCGGCGTGGTCATGGAAGTGCGCGCCAAGATGACGGCCCGGGGCAAGATCGCCTTTGTGCTGCTGGACGACGGCACCACCCCGCGGGAGGTGTCGGTGTTCTCCGAGGTCTTCGACAACAATCGCCAGCGCATCGTGGTGGATGAAGTGCTGATCGTTGAGGCCAAGGTGAGCAATGACGAGTTTTCCGGTGGTTATCGCATCGTCGCCGACAAGCTGATGACGCTTGGCGAGGCGCGTGGTCGCTACGCCCGGGCCCTGCAGCTCAGGCTTAACGGCGAGGTTGGCGAAGCGGGTGGAGCTGTTGCGGCAGCCGAGCGCCTGCAAAGCGTGCTGGCCCCGTTTCGCGACGGGGAGTGCCCGATTCGCGTGCGTTACCGCAACGGGGTGGCCGAAGGCGATCTGCCCTTCGGCGCCGCCTGGCGGGTGCGCCCCGACGATAGCCTGCTGGAGAGCCTGCGCGAGTGGCTGCCCGCCGACGCGGTCGAGATCATTTACTCTTGATCTGTACCGAGCCGGCCGGACTCAGTCTGAAATGATCAGGCTGCCCGGCAGCACGCCAATGCGCAGGAGGTCATTGAGCGCCTCGGCAGGCAGCGGCGGGCTGAAGACGAAGCCCTGGGCTGCGGAGCAGCCCTCGGCGCGCAGGATGTCGAGCTGCTCGGGCGTCTCTGTACCTTCGGCGATCACCTCCAGACGCAGGCTGCGCCCAAGCTGAATCACTGCCCGCACGATGGCGGCATCGTCTGGATCGTCAATCAGATCACGCACGAAGCTCTGATCGATCTTGAGGCAGTCCACTGGAAAGCGCTTCAGGTAGGCCAGGCTCGAATAACCGGTACCGAAATCATCAATGGACATGCGCACGCCAAGGGCCTTGAGCCCGGCGAGGGTGCGTTCCACTTCCGGGCCTGACTGCATCAGCAGGGATTCGGTGAGTTCCAGCTCCAGCAACTGGGGTGCCAGCCCGCTGGCGTCCAGGGCCTCGCGCACGGTGGTCACCATGTCGGCGCGGCGAAATTGCAGGGCCGAAATGTTGACTGCTACCGGGATCGGGGCAAAGCCCTGTTTTTGCCATTGCATAGCCTGCTGGCAGGCTTGGTGGAGCACCCAGCGGCCGATTGGAACGATGAGCCCGCACTCCTCGGCGAGGGGGATGAAGCACCCGGGCGACACTCCCCCCAGGGATCCATTGAACCAGCGCAACAAGGCTTCCACCCCGATGATACGGCCGCTGGCCAGGTTAACCTGGGGCTGGTAATAGAGGCTGAATTCCTGCTGCTCGAGGGCCTGACGCAGTGCGTTTTCCATGTGCAGGCGCTCAAGGGCATTGACGTTCATCACCTCGTCGAAGAAGCGGTAGGTGTTCCGCCCGCACTCCTTGGCGTGATACATGGCTGTATCGGCATTCTTCATCAGGCTGTCGGCGCAGGTTCCGTCTTCGGGGTAGAGGGCGATGCCGATGGAGAAGGAGGTGGCCAGCAACTGGCCGTCGATATCGAAGGGTGGATGCAGTTGGTCCAGTATCTTTTCGGCCACCCGGGCTGCGTCGTCGGGCCCGTCCACGTCGGTAAGGACGATCAGGAACTCGTCGCCGCCCTGGCGGCTGATGGTGTCGGTATCCCGCGTGCACGCCGACAGGCGTAGGGCCACGCCCTGCAGCAGGCGGTCGCCGATCATGTGGCCGAGGGAGTCGTTGATGGTCTTGAAGCGGTCCAGGTCGAGAAACAGCAGGGCGATCCGGCTGTTGTGCCGTACCGCACCAGCGAGGGCCTGATCGAGGCGGTCCTGGAGCAGAGTGCGGTTGGGCAGCCCGGTAAGGGGGTCGTGTTGGGCCAGATAGGCAATGCGCGCTTCCGAGGCTTTGCGCTCGGTGATGTCAGAGAACACGGCGACGTAGTGGGTGATGCGCTCCTGCTTGTCGCGCACCACGCTGATGGACAGGGCGGACGGGTAGAACGTGCCGTTCTTGCGCCGGTCATAAACCTCGCCCTGCCAGAAACCGTTTTCCTGGATGTCGCGCCACATGGCTGCGTAGAAACCGTGGTCGTGGTGGCCGGACTGGAGCATGCGCGGTGTCTTGCCAATGGCATCCTCGGCGCTGTAGCCGGTGACTTCGCTGAACGCGCGGTTGACCGACAGGATGCGCTCTTGCGCATCGGTAACAATGATCGCCTCGACGCTGTTGCGGAACACGGTCAGAGCGAGGCGCAGCTGTTCTTCGTCCTCCCGGCGGGCCGTGATGTCGGCGATGGTCGTGACCACCCCGCAGGGAGTGGTGGCGTCATCGTCGAAGAGTGGTGTCGAGTTGGTCCACAGCCAGCGGCGCCGTCCGTCCCGGTGGTCGAGCCCCAGCACGCCCGCCCGGGGTTGGCCGGTAGTCACAGCCTGCATGGCCGGGATCTGCCGGGGCGGGATCGGCTCACCATCCTCGTTGAGGTAGGTGAGCAGCCCTCCGTGTACGTCCCAGCCCTGCATCTCGTCTGCACTGAGGCCGAGGATCTGCTCGGCACTGCTGTTGTGCAGTAGCAGCATTCCCTGGGCATCGCGCATGACCACGCCCTCACCCATGGAGGCGAGCAGCGTGCTCAGGCGGTTCTCCCGCTCGCGCAGCTCGGCTTCGGTGTTGCGGCGGTCGGTGATGTCGAGGCAGGAGCCGATGTAGCCGGCAAACTCACCGGCCTTGTCGTACAGGGGGCGGCCCGTGTCGATGATCCAGCGGTATTGCCCGTCGCGGCGGCGCAGGCGGTACTCCATCTCGAAAGGGGTGCGTACCGCAAAGTGCTCCAGATAGGTGCTGACGCAGCGGTCGAAATCCTCGGGGTGAATGCCGTTCGTCCAGCCGTCGCCCATCTCCTGGTGCAGGCTGCGGCCCGTGAAGTCGAGCCAGGTCTGGTTGAAGTAGCTGCACTTGGCGTCGATGCCTGCGCGCCAGATCAGGGTGGGAAAGCGCTCGAACAGGGACAGGGGAAAGTCCCAGACGTCATGGCCTTCAGGGTGGGTGGGTTCGGGCACGGCGTGGTTTGGGTCGCAGGTTTGGGGAGACACCAAAGAATGCCTACATTCTAGCCCCATTGGGGCCGTGCCCCGGCGGGCCGTATTGTCGATGGCTTCGTCTTGCAGGGTCTTCAGGTGCTGGAAGCCGGGTTGGCCGAGGCCTCAGAGGTTGTCTTCGTCCATGAATCTCGGTAGCAGATCGCGGGAGCGGGCCAGGGCGCCGTAGATGTCCCCGCAGATGTTGTTGACGCCCACTTCGTCCTCGAAGCCGGACCGGTGGATCAGGGATGCGGGTTGGTCGTTGAGGCTGCACAGGATCAGGGCGCAGCCCTTCTTGTGCATGTTCTTGCACAGGCTCTCCAGACCCTCAAGGCCGGTGGTGTCCAGGTTGACCAGGTGATGCATGTCGAGGATCACCACCTCCGGGTGGCGCTGGGCCGGGTCGAGGAGGGTCTCGAGCTTGTGGATGGCGCCGAAGAACAGGGTGCCGTAGAGCGAATAGGCGACCACCCGGGGCGAGCCGTCGGGGTAGAGGAAGCCGGGCATCATCGACAGCTCGGTCAGGGGCAGGCGCTCGACCCGGGTCAGGTCGGACATGCGGTAGATGAAGAACAGGCTGGCCAGCACCATGCCCAGCTCGACCGCCAGGGTCAGGTCGAAGAAGACCGTGACAAAGAAGGTGCTCAGCAGGGTGGTGCGGTAATTCACCGAGAAGCGCTTGAGGCCACGGAACTCGTGCCACTCGCCCATGTTGATGGCGACCACAACGACGATGGCCGACAGGGTGGCCAGGGGAATGTGCTTGGCGAAGGGGGCAAAGACCAGCACCACGGCCAGAAGGACCACCGAGTGCACGATGCCGGCCACCGGGCTGCGACCGCCGGTGCGCACGTTGGTGGCGGTGCGGGCGATGGCGCCGGTGGCCGCAAAGCCGCCAAACAGGGGCGCGGCCAGGTTGGCCAGGCCCTGGGCGATGAGTTCCTGGTTGGGATCGTGGCGGTCCTCGATGGCGGCGTCGGCGACCCGTGCCGACAGCAGGGACTCGATGGCGCCGAGGAGGGCGATGGTGAGGGCTGGCGAGATCAGCTTGCCGAGGGTCTCCAGGGACAGCTGGGGCAGCGCAAAGGCAGGCAGATCCTGGGGGATGCCGTTGAAGCGCGTGCCGATGGTCTCCACGGGCAGTTGCAGCAGGGCGTTGGCGGCGGTGGCGAGAATCAGCACGCCCAGGGGGCCGGGCAGCCGGCTCAGGGGTTTGAAGCGTTGGGCCAGCCGGTTCCACGACAGCAGCACGATGATGGAGGTGACCGACAGGGCCACAGTGGGGAGGTCGATGGTGTCCAGGTGGGTGAAGAGGGCCTTCACCTTGCCGAAGAACTCGCCGGGCAGGTGGTCGATCTGCAGGCCCAGGAAGTCCTTGATCTGGGCAAGGAAGATGACCACCGCGATGCCATTGGTGAAGCCGATTACCACCGTCTTGGGGATGAAGCGGATCAGGTTGCCGAGGCGAAACACGCCCATGGCGACCAGCATGGCGCCGGCCAGCATGGTGGCCACCAGCAGGTTCTGCACGCCGTATTCGACGACGATGCCGTAGATGATGGGAATGAAGGCGCCGGTGGGGCCGCCGATCTGCACTCGGGAGCCGCCGAGGGCGGAGATCAGGAAGCCGGCAACGATGGCCGTCCAGATGCCGGCGGTGGGCGACATGCCGGAGGCGATGGCGAAGGCCATGGCCAGGGGCAGGGCGAGGACGCCGACCGTCAGGCCGGCGGAGGCATCACGACCGAACTGCGCGCCGTTGTAGCCGGGCAGCGTGTCGAGAAGCTTGGGGTGGAAAACGATCTTCATGGAGCCTCCGCAATCGAGGGAAATTCGGGTTTGCGCCACGGGGCGCGCTTTGCGGAGGACGGGAGCCTGGCCCGTTACGATGCTGGACGATCCATCGTTTGCAGGCGGTCAGGGGCATGGTGGCTGGGTGCCGTTCAGGAGAAACGGCTGTCGTTGGCCGCTTTGTTGCCGGCTGAGGCGCTGTGCATGACTTCAACCAGCATCTTTACGGCGGCCACGAAAACGGTGGCAATGCCGCCACCCACGCATAGCCAGGCCTGCAGGCTGCTGGCCGGAAAACCGGGCAGCAGCGAGGCCCGGTCTTCCATGAGGTAAGCCGCCCCGAGGGCCAGGATCAGCACCCCGACAATGTCGAGGGCAGCCCAGCCCCAGAAGGCTGGGGTCAGACGGGGCAGAGGTGAACGGCTGGAGTTCATCGAGCGGTAGCTTAAGGCAGGTGGCTGACAGGGGGCTTACTTGACGCGCATCCCGGGGGTGGCGCCTGCGTCCGGCGACAGGATGAACAGGCCCGGCGTGTCTCCGGAGGCATCCGAGGCGGCCAGCACCATGCCCTCCGACATGCCGAACTTCATCTTGCGCGGGGCCAGGTTGGCCACCATCACGGTCAGGCGACCAACCAGGGTGGCCGGATCGTAGGCCGACTTGATGCCCGCGAATACCTGGCGCGGCTTCTCTTCGCCGATGTCGAGGGACAGGCGCAGCAGCTTGGCCGCGCCTTCCACGTGCTCGGCGGCGACGATCTTCGCGATGCGCAGATCCACCTTGCCGAAGTCGTCGATGGAGATGAAAGGCTCGAACTCGCTGGCCTCAGCAGCTTCAGCGCTGGCGGCATGGGCCTGATGCTGGGCGTGGCGTTGTTCGGAGTGGGCGGCCTTTTCGTCCTTGCCGTCCTTGCCCTTCGCGGTCTTGGCCGGCTGGACTTCGGTGGCGGCGGGGGCGAGGGAGTCGCGGTTGGCTTCAAGCAGGGCATCCACCTGCTTGCGCTCGATGCGGGTCATCAGGTGGCTGTAGGTGTTGATGGTGTGACCGGCGGGAAGTGGGGCGAGGAGGTTGTTCCAGTTGAGGGCGTCGATGGCGAGGAAGGACTCGACCTGCGTCGCGAGGGTCGGCAGCACCGGCTTGAGCAGGCCGGTGAGGGCCTTGAAGATGTTGATGGCGGTGGTGCACACCACGTGCAGGCGAGCCTCCTGACCTTCCTGCTTGGCCAGTTCCCAGGGCTTGTTGTCGTTGACGTAGCCGTTGGCCTGATCGGCGAACTCCATGATCTTGCGCAGGGCGCGGCTGAAGTCGCGGCTTTCAAAGGCCGCGCTGACTTCGTCCAGGTTCCAGTCGAGGGCGGCGGCGGCATCGTGTTCACCGAGCTTGCCGTCAAAGCGTTTGGCGATGAAGCCGGCGCAGCGGCTGGCGATGTTGACGAACTTGCCCACCAGGTCGGAGTTGACCTTGGCGATCATGTCGTCGAGGTTCAGGTCCACGTCTTCCATGGTGCCGTTGGACTTGCCGGCGAAGTAGTAGCGCAGCCACTCGGGATTGAGCTTCTGTTCGGTGTAGGAGCGGGCGGTGATGAAGGTGCCGCGGCTCTTGCTCATCTTGGCGCCGTCTACGGTGAGGAAGCCGTTGACGCACAGCTGGGTGGGCGTGCGGTAGCCG
>NZ_JBIJDC010000118.1:0-14647 GCF_044344315.1 Zoogloea sp.
AGTGCAGCATGGCGGGCCAGAACAGGGCGTGGAAGTAGAGGATGTCCTTGCCGATGAAGTGGATCAGCTCGGTGCCGGTGGCGGCGGCAGGGCCGGCCTCGGTGAAGGAGGCCACGTCGATGTCGGGGTTGCGGGCGGCGAGGTTTTTGAAGCTGGCGAAGTAGCCGATGGGCGCGTCCAGCCAGACGTAGAAATACTTGCCCGGCGCATCCGGGATCTCGAAGCCGAAGTAGGGGGCGTCGCGGGAGATGTCCCAGTCGGAGAGCTTGTTCTCGCCGGCGTCGCCCAGCCATTCCTTCATCTTGTTGGCGGCCTCCAGCTGCAGGCGGCGCGAGCCGTCGGGCGTGGTGCCCCGGGTCCAGTCACGCAGGAACTCGACGGCCCGCGGGTCGGACAGGCGGAAGAAGTAGTGCTCGGAGGTCTTCAGCACCGGCTTGGCGCCGGAGACGGCCGAGTACGGGTTCTTCAGCTCGGTGGGGGCATAGGCCGCACCACAGGCCTCGCAGTTGTCGCCGTACTGATCCGCCGCGCCGCACTTGGGGCACTCGCCCTTGATGAAGCGGTCGGGCAGGAACATCTCCTTCACCGGATCGTAGAACTGCTCGATGGCCCGGGTGTCGATGAGCCGGGCGCTGTCGCGCAGGCGGGTGTAGATGTCTTCGGCGTACCAGCGGTTTTCGTCGCTGTGGGTGGAGTGGTAGTTGTCGAAGGCCACGCCGAAATCACGGAAATCACGGCTGTGTTCGCCATGCACCCGGTTGATGAGCTGCTCGGGCGTCAGGCCTTCCTTTTCGGCCCGCAGCATCACCGGCGTGCCGTGGGTGTCGTCTGCGCACACGTAATGCACCGTATTGCCGCGCATGCGCTGGTAACGCACCCAGATGTCGGCCTGGATGTAGCCCACCAGGTGGCCGAGGTGGATGTCGCCGTTGGCGTAGGGCAGGGCGTTGGTGACGAGAATCGTGCGCGGGGAAGTCATGGGCGGCATGCTGCAAGTGGATTCGGAATCCGGCATTCTATCAAAGCACTTCCCCCATCGCGGCCGGGGCGGGATTTCGGTAAACTGGAGTAAATTACTCGGGTTTGCTCACCGCTGCCCACACTGGACCCATGTTTTCATTTTTTCGCCGCAAACCGGCCTCCGACACCATGAGCCTGACTGAACAAAGCGTCCTCGACAGCCTCCGGCACTACGCCGACCCCAACACCGGCAAGGACTACGTCGCGTCCCGCTGGGTCAAGAACCTGCGCATCAGCGGGGCTGACGTGTCCTTCGACATCGAACTCGGCTACCCGGCCAAGAGCCAGGTAGACGGCATCCGCCAGGCCCTGATTGCCCAGGTCCGCTCCGTGCCGGGTGTCGGCAACGTGAGCGCCAACGTGTTCAGCAAGATCGTTGCCCATGCGGTTCAGCAGGGGGCCAAGCTGATGCCCGGGGTCAAGAACATCATCGCCGTGGCCTCTGGCAAGGGCGGCGTGGGCAAGAGCACCACCTCGGTGAACCTGGCCCTGGCCCTCGCCGCCGAAGGCGCCCGGGTGGGCATTCTCGATGCCGACATCTATGGCCCGTCCCAGCCCCAGATGCTGGGTATCGGCGATCTCAAGCCCGAGTCGGCGGACGGCAAGTCCATGGAGCCCCTTGAGGCCCATGGGCTGCAGGTGATGTCCATCGGTTTTCTGGTGGACGTGGAGACCCCGATGGTGTGGCGCGGCCCGATGGCCACCCAGGCCCTCAACCAGCTCCTCAAGGAAACCAACTGGCACGATCTGGACTACCTGATCATCGACATGCCCCCGGGTACGGGCGACATCCAGCTGACCCTGTCCCAGAGCGTGCCGGTGACCGGCGCCGTGATCGTCACCACGCCCCAGGACATCGCCCTGCTCGATGCGCGCAAGGGCCTGAAGATGTTTGAGAAGGTCGGCGTGCCCATCATCGGCATTGTCGAGAACATGAGCATCCACATCTGCTCCAAGTGCGGGCATGAGGAGCACATCTTTGGCACCGGTGGTGGTGAAACCATGTGCAAGGATTATGGCGTGCCCTTCCTGGGTGCCCTGCCCCTCGACATCCAGATCCGCCGTGAAGTGGATAGTGGCGTGCCCACCGTGGTGGCCGATCCGGACGGCCGTGTCGCTGAGCTTTACAAGGGCATCGCCCGCCAGGTGGCCATTGCGATTGCCGAAAAGCAGAAGGACATGAGCCACAAGTTTCCGAGCATCGTGGTGCAGAACACCTGATTGGCGGGCCGGGAGGCCGGCAGGCGTCTCGCCAAGCCCGTGACCTCCCCGTTTGCGCCTCCTTGCCCTTCAACTGCCGTTCAGTTCGTCCAGTTTGATCAGCGCGGTGTTCAGCAGGCTCATGACCCAGCTGGCGCCATCGGCGCCGACATCTGCCGTATTGGTCAGGCCGAAGCTCGCGCGGCGGCCGTTGCGCTCCAGGGCTGCGATGGCCATGAAGCCATTGTGGGCGCCCGTGTGGGCGAGTACCGGTTTGCCATTCAGGCTGGTGGTCAGCCAGCCGAGGGCATAGTCCTGGTCGCCCATGCTCTTTAGCCGCTGTACGTAAGTGCCGGGAAGGGGGGTGTCCTGCCCTTGCAGGGCCAGCAGATGCCAGCGCAGCCAGGTGCAGTAGTCGTCCGGCCGGCAGGCCCAGCCACCTGCCGGCGCGATCACTGCCAGCCAGGCTTCGGTATCGGCGTCTTCGGGTGCATACGCGCGAAGGGCGCCAGCCTGGCCCGTGTGGCCATTGGGCTGCTGTGCCGATACCGCGGACGGGTGCTGCCAGGTGCCCTGAACGCCCAAGTGCTGCGCCATGTATTCCTCAAAGTGGGCTTCGAAGTTGCGCCCGGTGAGGGTTTCCAGCATGCAGGCAGCCAGAGCGTAGCCGGCGTTTGAATAGTGGAAGTCCCGTGTCGGCGTGACGCCTGCGGGCACCGCTTGACTCACCAGCCAGCGGGCAAAGAAACGCCGCCGCCCGCTAAGGGTGTCCGGCAGCGTTTCATTGCGGGCGGACAGGTCGGCCAGGAAGCGTTCTTCGTCGCCTTCCATTCCAGTGAAGGCAAGCATGCCGCCCTTGTGGTCCAGCAGATGAGCCAGGTTGACGGTGGCGTACTCCCCCCGCAGTTCTCCGGCCAGATCCGGCAGTGCATCAAGGATGGTCGTATCCCACCGCACCCTGCCGTCGGCCACCAGGCGAGCAATGATGCAGGCGCTCATGGCTTTTGTGTTGGATCCAATGCACATCAGGTCGGTGCTTTGCAGGGGGGCACTCTGGCCCAGGCGGCGCAATCCGGCGACGCCGATGCGGCGGCTGGATAGGTCCTGACTGGCGATGACGGCGCCCGCCAGGCCTTTTGATACCGCCGAGCGCGCTTGGGTGGTGACGGCCGATTCGGCCGCGGGCTTGTCGCTGCTGCCGCCACAGGCGGCGAGGACGCCGCTGCCAAGCAGGGCGCTCAGCACGGTGCGGCGGCGGGGCTGGAACGGGGTGTGAGACGCGGAAAAGAGGTAAGACATGGCATGGCTCCGTTATGGCAACGGGGCCATTCTTGAATGGCTTGGCTTAAGGAAGCCTAAAGGGAAGCCTAAAGGGAAGCCTTAGGGCACCAAAGGCCGTTGCACCCGGGGTGGCCGTCAAAAGGCTGGCGTGGCAGCAGGGATCCGCACATAAAACCCCGCGCCACGGCCATCCAGGCCGGGCCCCAGGTCCACGTGACCGCCCAGTCGTCGGGCTGCCTGCCGCACGATGGCCAGACCCAGCCCGGTGCCTGGCTGGGTCTGGCCGCTACCCCGCACGAATCGTTCGAAGATGTGAGCCTGTTCAGTGGTAGGGATGCCCGGCCCGTCATCGGCTACGCACAACAGCAGTTCCTTGCCGTCGAGGCACAGGCTTACCGCCACGCGGCCACCGTGGGCGCCGTAGCGTAGGGCATTGTCCAGCAGGTTTTGCAGCGCGGACTGGAAGGCTGCCTGTTCCAGTTCCAGAACAAGGCTGTCCGGCCCGTCCAGAGACAGCTCCTGGCCTCGTTCCTGGGCAGCCGGCACTGCCTGGGCCAGCAGGCTTTGACTCAGGGCTGCGACATCCACAGCGTGAGGCTTGGACGGCCGGGTTTCGTCCAGGGTGGCCAGTGCCAGCAGTTGCTGGGACAGATGGGATGCGCGTGCCAGGGCGGCATCCATTGCGGCTTCCGCCTGTTGTCGGTCGGTGTCGTCCACGGCGCGGGCCAGCACGTGGGCTTGGGCGGAAATCACCGCCATGGGGGTGCGCAGTTCGTGGGCGGCGTCGTGTACGAAGGCCCGCTCTCGCTGCACGGTGTCGTGCAGACGCTGAAGCAGGGCATTGAAGGCGTCGATCACCGGGCGCAGCTCGACATACTTGAGATCAACACCCAAAGGGGACAGATCGTCCGGGGCGCGCTCGGTGAGGTGATGGGCCAGTTGCTGGACGGGCTTGATGCCCTGACGCACCGCCAGCCAAACGGGTAGTAGTACGAATGGGAAGGCCAGCAGGAGCGAGGGTGCCAACTCCCGGCCCAGGTAGCCGATGATCGTGCCATCGCTCGGCTCAGGCTCGGCCAGGCGGATCTGCCATGGCCCCTTGTCGGCTCGTGCCACATGGTACGGGCGGCCCTGGATGAGCTGCAGAACCGGCTTGCCGGTGGCTTCGCTAAGCGGGGGCGTGCCTTCACTGGCGTAGATCAGGCTGCCGTCCTGTCGGCGCAGCTCAAACAACAAGGGGGGCGCGCCCAGGCTGTCCTGTCGGGATCGATTGGTCTGGCGCTCCAGTGTCTGCACCAGGTGGGTCGCCGTGGTGGCGTTGGTACTGGTGGCCAGCAGGTCGGCCATCTGAGCAGCGGCATTACGCAGCGCGGCCTGTTCGTCGCGGAGGTGCCGAAAGTCTGTGTAGTCCTTGGTGATGAGAACCATGGCCACGAGGGCGAAGGCCAGCACCACTGCCACGACCATACGTCTCACCAGACTGGGCTGATGCCACTTTGCCTTTCGTTCCGGGCTCATGCTTGGGGAGATTCCCTGACTTCCAGGCGGTAGCCCACGCCACGTACGGTGTGGATGCGTTCTGCACCGATCTTGCGCCGCAGATTGCTCAGGTGAACTTCCAGTGCCCCAAAATCGAGTGGATCGCCCAGGGGCTGCAGGCGTTGCGCCAGTTGCGCCTTGGGCAGCACCTTGCCCGGCTCCCGCGCCAGTTCAAGCAGTAGCTGGAACTCCCGTGGAGACAGGGGCTGTACCTCCCCTTGCAGGCGCACTTCATGGCGACGGGGCGAGATGAGCAGATCGCCCACAGTCCATTCTTCACTGGCCTGACGCGCTGAACGCCGCAGCACGGCGTTGAGCCGTGATACCAGCTCCGCGGTGGCGAAGGGCTTGATCACGTAATCGTCAGCCCCACCGTCGAGCCCGGCGAGACGATCCTCAAGGGCGCTGCGGGCAGTGATGACGACGATGGGCAGGGTCACGCCGCTACGGCGCCAGCGGGCCAGCAGATCCAAACCTTCGCCGTCCGGCAGCCCCAGGTCGAGGAGGACCGCATCCGCCAGACTGGTGGCCGGGTCACGGGGAGTGTCTCCGGCCCGGCGCAGCCATTCGCTGGAGATTCCTTCTGCCCGCAGGGCATGCTGGAGCGCCCGGCCAAGATCCAGGTCGTCTTCGATGATCAGTAGATGCATGGAGGCGCCTGATGTAGATAGGTCAGCCGGGGCTCGGGAGAAATCATGGTGCGCGCCAGATTTTGCGCCGATCATCGGCGATTGGCATTGGTGAGCCCTTTGGCCCGTGGGTTGGCGGCCGACATCTTTGGCTGTCTTAGCTTACACGCCAGGCTCCGTCCTTGGGTAGAATGCTCCCCTTTCGCCATCGAGGCCCAGCATGAGCATCAAATCGGACCACTGGATTCGCCGCATGTCGGAAGGCGACGCGCAAATGATCGAACCCTTTGCCCCCGAACTGGTGCGCCAGAACGAGGGCGGCAAGATTGTTTCCTACGGTACGTCGAGCTACGGCTACGACGTGCGGGTGGCCAACGAGTTCAAGATCTTCACCAACATCAACTCCACCATCGTGGATCCGAAGAACTTCGACGAGCGCAATTTCGTCGATTTCGTCGGCGATGTGTGCATCATTCCGCCGAACTCCTTCGCCCTGGCCCGCACGGTGGAGTACTTCCGCATTCCGCGCAGCGTTCTCACCGTGTGTCTCGGCAAGTCGACGTATGCGCGTTGCGGCATCATCGTCAATGTCACCCCCCTCGAGCCCGAGTGGGAAGGCCACGTGACGCTGGAGTTTTCCAACACCACGCCGCTGCCCGCCAAGATCTACGCCAACGAAGGCGTCGCCCAGATGTTGTTCTTCGAGTCGGATGAAACCTGCGCAACCTCCTACAAGGATCGCGGTGGCAAATATCTTGGACAAACAGGCGTGACCCTGCCGAAAATCTGAAATACTTGTCAGCTACAGTTTGAACGACGGGCGGACCATGCGCAGCCACGCAGGTCCGCCCAAAGCTTTTTGTTGATCCGCCCGCACTGAACAGCGGGCATCGAGGAGTCGAGCATGCGCTTCAATTTTCCGGTCATCGTCATTGATGAGGATTTCCGTTCGGAAAACACGTCCGGGCTGGGCATCCGCGCCCTGGCGGAAGCCATCGAGAAAGAGGGCCTTCAGGTGCTGGGGGTGACCAGCTACGGCGATATGGCCTCCTTCGCCCAGCAGCAGAGCCGTGGCTCGGCCTTCATCCTGTCCATTGATGACGAGGAATTCTCCTCGCCCGAGGCTGCCGCCAAGGCCATCGCTGACCTGCGTGCCTTCGTCAGTGAGATCCGGGCTCGCAATGCCGACATCCCCATCTTCCTGCATGGTGAGACCCGCACTTCCCGCCACATCCCCAACGATGTGCTGCGTGAGCTGCATGGTTTCATCCACATGTATGAGGACACGCCCGAGTTCATTGCCCGCAACGTGGTGCGTGAGGCCAAGGCCTACCTGGAGTCCCTGCCGCCGCCCTTCTTCCGGGCCCTGGTCCATTACGCATCGGACGGCTCCTACTCCTGGCACTGTCCTGGTCACTCCGGCGGCGTCGCCTTCCTGAAGAGCCCGGTGGGCCAGATGTTCCACCAGTTCTTTGGCGAGAACATGCTGCGTGCCGACGTCTGCAATGCCGTCGAGGAACTCGGCCAGCTACTTGACCACACCGGCCCAGTGGCGGCGTCCGAGCGCAACGCGGCGCGCATTTTCAACTGCGACCACCTGTACTTCGTCACCAACGGCACGTCCACGTCCAACAAGATCGTCTGGCACTCCACCGTGGCACCGGGCGACATCGTGGTGGTGGACCGCAACTGCCACAAGTCGGTGCTCCACGCGATCATGATGACCGGCGCGATCCCGGTCTTCCTGATGCCAACCCGCAACAACTTCGGCATCATCGGCCCGATCCCCAAGAGCGAATTCGCCTGGGAGAGCATTCAGCGCAAGATCGCCGCCAACCCCTTCATCGCCGACAAGACCGCCAAGCCGCGGGTGCTGACCATCACCCAGTCCACCTACGATGGTGTGCTCTATAACGTCGAGGCCATCAAGGAAGAGCTGGACGGCAAGATCGACACCCTGCACTTCGACGAGGCCTGGCTGCCCCACGCGGCTTTTCACGACTTCTATGGTGACTACCACGCCATCGGCGCCGACCGCCCGCGCTGCAAGGAGTCGATGATCTTCTCCACCCAGTCCACCCACAAGCTGCTGGCCGGCCTGTCCCAGGCCTCGCAGATTCTGGTGCAGGACGCCGAGAACCAGCACCTCGATCGGGATGTGTTCAACGAGGCCTACCTCATGCACACCTCCACCAGCCCCCAGTACTCGATCATTGCGTCCTGTGATGTGGCGGCGGCGATGATGGAGGAGCCTGGCGGTACTGCGCTGGTGGAGGAGTCCATCGCCGAAGCCCTGGATTTCCGTCGTGCCATGCGCAAGGTGGACGAGGAGTGGGGCGCCGACTGGTGGTTCAAGGTGTGGGGCCCGGATGACCTCTCGGAGGAAGGCATTGAGGAGCGTGATGCCTGGATGCTCAAGCCCGGCGAGCGCTGGCATGGCTTCGGCAACCTGGCCGAAGGCTTCAATATGCTCGACCCGATCAAGGCCACCATCATCACCCCGGGCCTCGACGTGGATGGTGAGTTTGCCGAGCGGGGCATCCCTGCGGCCATCGTCACCAAGTATCTGGCCGAGCACGGCGTGATCGTCGAGAAGTGCGGCCTGTACAGTTTCTTCATCATGTTCACCATCGGCATCACCAAGGGCCGCTGGAACAGCATGGTGACCGAGCTCCAGCAGTTCAAGGACGACTACGACAAGAACCAGCCCCTGTGGAAGGTGCTGCCCGAGTTCGTGCAGAAGAACCCCCGCTACGAGCGCGTCGGCCTGCGTGACCTGTGTCGCGACATCCATGCGGTGTATCGCGCCAATGACGTGGCACGCCTGACCACCGAGATGTACCTGTCCGACATGATCCCGGCCATGAAGCCGGCGGATGCCTTCGCCAAGATGGCCCATCGCAAGATCGACCGGGTGTCCATTGATGAACTGGAAGGGCGGGTTACCAGCGTGTTGCTGACGCCCTATCCGCCGGGCATCCCGCTGCTGATCCCGGGCGAGCGTTTCAACCGCACGGTGGTGCGCTACCTGCAGTTCGCCCGCGAGTTCAACGAGGGTTTCCCGGGTTTCGAGACCGACGTGCACGGTCTGGTAAAGGAAGCCCGCGATGGCCGCATTCACTACTTCGTGGATTGCGTGAAGGACTGAAACGTATCGAAGCGCATGCATAAAAAAAAAACGCCGCGGATTCGCGGCGTTTTTTGTTGGCTGTCGGCACCGGCAGCGGCTTAGCGCCGCCGTTCGTAGGTGACGAAGGCGAAGGGCAGGCCGGTGGCGGACACCTGGGGCAGGCGGCTGACTTCAATCCACTCATCCGAGGTAAACGCCGGGAAGAAGGCATCGCCCGGATAGTCCTGATCGATCTCGGTAAGAATCAGACGATCAGCCAGGGGCAGGGCCTGGCGATACAGCTCAGCGCCGCCAATCATGCAGGCCATCTCGGTATCACCGGCAGCGCTCAGCGCCTCCGGCAGGCTGCCGACGACGGAGCCGCCCGTCGCCTGATACGCCGCGTTGCGGCTGACCACGATGTTGAGCCGGCCCGGCAGCGGTCGGAAGGCATCCGGCAGCGATTCCCAGGTCTTGCGCCCCATGATCACCGGCTTGCCACGAGTGATCTCGCGAAAGAACTTCATGTCCTCCGGCAGATGCCAGGGTAGCCGGTTGTCGATGCCGATCACACGGCCTCGACCGCAGGCCGCTATCAGGGCCAGCATGGGCGTGCTCATACGGCCACCGGTGCGGAGATGTGGGGGTGCGGGTCGTAGCCTTCGAGGGTGAAGTCGTCGATGGTGAAGGCGAAGATGTCCTTCACGTCGGGGTTGATGCGCATGGTGGGCAGGGCACGGGGTTCGCGGGACAGCTGCAGCTGAGTCTGTTCCAGGTGATTCACGTACAGATGGCAGTCCCCGCCGGTCCACACGAAGTCGCCCGGCTCATATCCGCATACCTGGGCCACCATCAGGGTGAACAGCGCATAGGACGCGATGTTGAAGGGAACGCCCAGGAAGATGTCGGCGCTGCGCTGGTAGAGCTGACATGACAGTTTGCCGCCGGCCACATAAAACTGGAACAGGGCGTGGCAGGGGGGCAGGGCCATCCGGTCCACCTCTGACGGGTTCCAGGCCGACACGATGTGACGGCGCGAGTCCGGATTTTTCTTCAGGGCCTCGATCAGTTGGGCGATCTGGTCGATGCTGCGGCCGTCGGGGGTTTCCCAGCGGCGCCACTGCTTGCCGTACACCGGGCCGAGTTCACCGTTTTCGTCAGCCCACTCGTCCCAGATCGAGACCTTGTTGTCCTTCAGATACTGGATGTTGGTGTCGCCACGCAGGAACCACAGCAGCTCGTGGATGATTGAGCGGGTGTGGAGCTTCTTGGTGGTGAGCAGCGGAAAGCCCTCAGCGAGATCAAAGCGCATCTGCCAGCCGAAGACGGAGAGGGTACCCGTGCCGGTGCGGTCGTCCTTGCGGTGGCCGCGCTCCGCCACGTGGCGCATGAGTTCAAGGTACTGTCGCATGGGGACTCGCAGGCAAAGACTCCAGTTTACCCGATCAACGCTCGTGCGACCGTCGCTGACAACTGTACGGAGTGTGTCCGGTGTGTTTCGTCAGGCTGGCGGTCCGAAGAGATCGATAGACCTTTGTGCTAACATCCGGCGCGTAAAAAACCGTTTCAGTCAGCTTGTCGTGGAGGCTCGGGGTTCGTCATGGGGGGAGGCACGGTGGTCCACAATGCACATCCGCTCCTCCATCCCGACACGCTCGGGAAGACGCTCACCGAGATCGCCACCAACGCCGCACCGACAGCCATCGTCGAGCTGATCCGCTGGCTGGACTCCTTCCACTACGAAGCCGAACTCTCTGTTTCCGAGCTGGCCCGCCTGGTGGTTGCCCTTGATGAGGCGGCTCAGCCGCAATTGCGTCAGGCGGCGGGTCTCTATCTGTCCAACGCCTTCGGCTCCCGCAGCGTGCGCTACAAGGCGCTGGGCCGTGACTTCTACGCCAGCCTCGGCCGCGCCTACGATCTGGTCCTGGCAGGGCTGCAGCCTGATGCCGTTCTCCCTGCAAGCGGGCTGCACACGGAAATCCTGTTGCGCACCGTACGCAGTGCGGCAGGGGAGATGAAGTGGGCGGCGTTTGACTATCAGGGGCTGGCACCCGACGTGTGGTTTCGGGCGGGTACTGCCTTCCGGGCGGCAAGCGCAAGTGGCGAACTGAATACGCCGGTGTCTATCCGTGAAGGGCGCGAGACGCGCTCCACCATCGGCCGCGAGTTCGTTCGCCTGGTGGCCTTGCAGTGTGCCAGTCTCGACCAGTTGTCGCCGGAGCGTATCGAGGCAACCGACAAGCTCGTGCGCTACCTGCAGCATTCCCTCGAACTGAGCACCGAGCCGGCCCAGGGGGGGCTGTTTTCCATTGATCTGGAGACACTGGCGCCGCCGAGGCGTTGCCTCAGCCTGCCCGAGACGCCCTCGGCTGCCCTGCGTTTCTTCCGTCCGGCAGATGCCGTACCCATGCTTGAGGAACTGCAGCAGACTCTCGTTGACGCGTCGAGTGCGCCCGCGTTTGCCGGGCTCAGCTTGCCTTCCGTAACCGCCACCATTCGCCACCTGTCGCGGCAGTGGGGCGTGCAGCCTCCCATGCGTCAGTACCGGCGGCACCATGTTCAGGGGCAGCTGGCACTGGCCACGGGTCTGGGCTTCATCCGCTCGCTGCTGTCGGGTGATGCGCAGTTGCGGCCTGCCGCGGCCTGGTCACTGATGGATGCGAGCCGGAACGGCTTCGGTGTCTCGTCGGCGATGATGGACCCGGATGTGTGCCGCGTCGGAGCCTTGGTGGGGGCCCATGTGGGAGAGACCGGGCGCTGGGTCCTGGCGTTGGTGAGGCGGGTTCGCTTCAGCGATCAGGCGGGGGTCTCGGTGGGCTTGCAGACCATCTCGAGCGATCCGCAGCAAGTGGTTCTCGATGACGGCAGCCGCAGCTGGAGTGGCATTTTGTGTGACCCGGTGGTGCGAGGGCGTAGTGTCAGGGTTGCCTGCGAACCGGGCTTCATGCGTTCCGGGGGACAGGTATTTGCTCGTCTCGGTGCTCGCATGGTTAAGCTTGAGCCCGGGCGGGTGTTGATGGGTGGCCCGGGTTACCAGATCATTGGTTGTCTGGTGCCATAAAGCCGCACTATTGCATCAATGGTTTGACGCGGTTCGATCGACCTGCTAATTTCCGTCCATGACCTCCAAGCAACAGACCACGCTTCTCTCCCTACTGGCCCTCTCCGGGCTGGGTCTGCTGCTGCCCTGACGGGCACACATCTACTCCCCTTCCTGTTGTCGTAAACGTCGCCCTTGTCGGCGAAATGCGTCATTGCACGCGTCCTCCACGGAGCCTCACCATGTTCACACTGAACCCTGTCCTGCTGTCCCTACGACTGCGCCCCGGTTGCCAGGCCACGAGCCCGCGGCAGTCTGGCAGCCCTGCGTCCGCATCCGAACACCCGAACCGTTTCCGACGAAAGCAAAGGACAAGATCATCATGTTGAAGAATCCGAACACCAAGTATTCCGCCTTCCCTCCGGTCGCCCTCACCGACCGCCAGTGGCCCAGCCGCACGATCACCCATCCGCCGATCTGGATGAGTACTGATCTTCGCGATGGCAATCAGGCCCTCTTCGAGCCCATGAACCCTGCCCGCAAGTTGCAGATGTTCCGCAAGCTCGTGGCCATCGGTTTCAAGGAAATCGAAGTCGCCTTCCCCTCGGCCTCCCAAACCGATTTCGACTTTGTGCGCAAGCTCATCGAGGAGAACGAGGTTCCCGATGATGTGACCATTGAGGTCCTCAGCCAGGCCCGCGAGCACCTCATCCGCCGCACCATGGAGTCCCTCAAGGGGGCCCGTCGCGCCATCGTCCATATCTACAACGCCACCTCGCCGGTGTTCCGCGAGACGGTGTTCGGCATGAGCAAGGATGAGGTCAAAGCGCTTGCCGTGGACAGCGTGACCCTCGTCAAGCAGCTCGCCGCCGAGCAGCCGGAGACCGAATTCATCCTCGAGTACAGCCCGGAAACCTTTACCGCCACCGAGCTCGCCTTCGCCAAGGAGGTGTGTGATGCGGTGGTGGCAGCCTGGGATCCGCAGCCGGGCGAGAAGGTCATCATCAATCTCCCGTCCACGGTGGAGGTTGCGGGCCCGAATGTGTATGCCGACCAGATCGAGTGGATGAATCGCAATCTTGCCCGGCGCGAGCAGATCGTCCTCAGCCTTCACCCCCACAATGATCGGGGCACGGCCGTGGCCGCGGCAGAGCTCGGCATGCTTGCCGGTGCGGATCGGGTCGAGGGCTGTCTCTTCGGCAACGGGGAGCGTACTGGCAATGTGGACATCGTGACTTTGGCCTTGAACATGTACACCCAGGGTATTCATCCTGGCCTTGATTTCTCCGACATCAACGATGTGGCGCGGGTGGCGGAGGAGTGCACCCAGTTGCCCATCCATCCGCGTCATCCGTATGTGGGCGATCTCGTGTTCACGGCCTTCTCGGGCTCTCACCAGGATGCCATCAAGAAGGGCTTCGAGGTCCAGCGTTCCGACGCCCCGTGGGCGGTGCCCTACATGCCCATCGATCCCCTCGACGTGGGGCGGACCTACGACTCGGTGATCCGCGTGAACAGCCAGTCGGGCAAGGGGGGCGTGGCCCATTTGCTTCAGGCCCACTACGGCCTCGTGATGCCACGGCGGATGCAGGTGGAGTTCAGCGCCGCGGTGCAGCGACTCACCGACGAGACTGGCCAGGAAGTGGATGCCCACCAGTTGTGGACCCTTTTTGGTCGTGAATACCTCGAGGCCGACGCGCCGATCCGTTACGTGGCCCATCACCTCTTCGAGGCCGGCAGCCGTCAGGGCATCCGCATCGAGGCTGAGGTGAAGGGACGGGCGGTGGAGTTCGTTGGCGAAGGCAATGGCCCGGTGGAGGCCGCAGTGGCCGCCATCGGTGTGCCGATCCGCGTCCAGAGCTTCGAGGAACGCTCGATGGGCGAGGGCGCGGATGCAGCGGCCATGTGCATCGTCGAAGTGGCCATGGATGGCATGGCGGGCAGCCGCTTCGGTGCGGGCATGCACCGCAACACCGTGACGGCATCTGTACGGGCGATCATCAGCGCGGCCAATCGCGCTGGCGTCCATGTCGTACCGGTTGCTGTGGAAGACGCGGCGGGCTGTGCGGCCTGATTCCCGATCGTTACCTGAAATGAAAAACGCCGGAGTTGAGATCCGGCGTCTTTCTTTACTGGTGCAGGCGCGATCAGACGGCTGCCAGGGCCTGGTCCAGGTCGGCCAGGATGTCGTCGATATGCTCGATGCCGATGGACAGGCGCACCATGTCGTCCGACACACCGGCCTTCTTCATCTCTTCCGGCGAGAGCTGGCGGTGAGTGGTTGACGCCGGATGGCAGGCCAGGCTCTTGCTGTCACCGATGTTGACCAGGCGGGTCACCAACTTGAGTGCGTCCTGGAAGCGGCCGCCTGCTGCCTGGCCGTTGCCATCGGCGCTCTTTACGCCGAAGTTGAGGATGCCGGAAGCGCGGCCGCCCATGTACTTCTGCACCAGGGCGTGGTCCGGATGGTCGGGCAGTCCGGCGTAGTTGACCCACGCGACCTTGGCGTGCCCCTTCAGGAACTCGGCCACCTTCAGGGTGCTTTCGCAGATCCGGTCCATGCGCAGGGCCAGGGTCTCGACGCCCTGCAGGATCAGGAAGGCGTTGAAGGGGCTGATGGCGGCGCCCATGTTACGCAGGGGGACGACACGGGCACGGGCGATGTAGGCCGCCGGGCCCAGGGCTTCGGTGTAGACCACGCCGTGGTAGGAGACGTCCGGCTCGTTCAGGCGGCGGAAGCGCTCCTTGTGCTCGGCCCAGGGGAACTTGCCGCTGTCGACGATGATGCCGCCGATGGAGGTGCCGTGGCCGCCGATGTACTTGGTCAGC
>NZ_JBIJDC010000038.1:0-38983 GCF_044344315.1 Zoogloea sp.
GCGGATGGTCAGCCGCCTCTGGGGCCACACGGCCACATCCCCGAGATAGCTTGCCGCCGCCACCTCCACGGTATCGCCATCCCGGGCCAGCGCGGCGGCTTCGGCCACGGTGAGCAGGCTTTCACCGGGTCCCACCCGCAAAGTCTCGGCTGACACCCTAGCGGGCACCAACCCAATCGAGATCAGCCCCAGCCAAGCAAAAAAAGCCCAACGCTCACACATGACATCCTCCGTTTCGGCCATCAATCGACCCGCGCCGATTAGAATACTGAAATGTCCCAACCCGATTTTCACCAGATCCTGGGGATCACCCCCAACGCCAGTGCGGCCGAGATCAAGCGCGCCTTCAAGCGTCTCGCCATGCGCTGGCACCCCGACCGCAACGCCGACCCCCAGGCCCATGAACAATTCCGCCTGGCCCGGGAGGCCTTTGAGCATCTCACTGGCGTCCGCGAAGCCGCTACGCCCGACGCCCCCGAGGACTCCCCCCCGCCGCCGCCCCGGCGCCCGAGGGGCGAAGACCACCGCCTCGATGTCGGCGTGGAGCTCACCGAGGCGGCCCTCGGCGGCACCGTCACCGTCACCCTGGAAGGGCGCAGCACCTGCGTCACCTGCGACGGCAGCGGACGGCGCAGCTACGGCCGGACAACCATGTGCAGTGCCTGTCACGGCAGCGGGCGCGTCCGCAGCGAGGGCGGCCTCAAGTCCTGTCCGTCCTGCAAGGGCAAGGGCTACTTCACCGACAACCACTGTGCCGACTGTGAAGGCCGCGGCTGGAATCCGGCCGACCGCCAGCTCGCCGTCAGTATTCCGCCCGCCATGCTGCCTGGTGAAGAACTGCGTGTCGCCGGACAGGGCGGCCCGGCTCCCGAAGACGGTGAGCCCGGCGATCTCTACCTTACCCTGCGCGCCCGGCCCCACCCCCTCTTCCGCCTGGACGGTCACGACATTCACGTGGACTTGCCGGTCAGCATCTTCCGGGTCCTGGCCGGCGGCGTCGTCGACGTTCCGACCCTGACCGGGATCCAGCAAACCCTGCTGTCTGAATCGTCCACCGCCACCGAAATCCGGCTGCCCGGCGCCGGCTTTCCGGCCCGTGGCCGCCGTCACGCCGGAGATCTGGTCGCCCACCTGCAGGTGCAATATCCCCGCTTCCTGAGCAAGGAGCAGAAAGCCCTGCTCGAAATGGCCGACCAGGTTCTCCAGCAGCAACTCGACGACCAAAGCCCCATCCTGGCCCGCTGGCGCGACGCCCTCAAACAGAATCGCTGAGCAAGATCAGCCGACATCCGCGCCAGTCCACTTACCCCAACAGTGCCCCATTCATGCCCCTCAAGTCCCCCGAACTCCTCGCCCCGGCCGGCTCCCTGGCCATGCTCGACACCGCCTTCGCCTTTGGCGCCACAGCCATCTACGCCGGTCAACCACGCTACTCCCTTCGCGTCCGCAACAACGACTTCGGCGATCTGCCCGTGCTGGCCGACGGCATCAACCGGGCCCGGGCGCTGGGCAAGCACTTCTACGTGGTCGCCAACATCTATCCCCACGGCGCCAAGATCAAAACCTTCATCAAGGACATCGCCCCGGTCATCGCCCTCAAACCCGATGCCCTGATCATGTCCGACCCGGGGCTTATCCTGATGGTCCGCGAAAACTTCCCGGAGATGCCCATCCACCTGTCGGTACAGTCCAACACGGTAAACGCGGCGGCAGTACGCTTCTGGAAGTCGGCCGGCATCTCCCGTGTGATCCTGTCCCGGGAGCTATCCCTCGACGAAATCGCCAGCATCCGCCAGGACTGCCCCGACACCGAACTGGAAGTCTTCATCCACGGCGCCCTGTGCATCGCCTACTCGGGCCGTTGCCTGCTGTCCGGCTACTTCAACCATCGCGACCCCAACCAGGGCAGTTGCACCAACTCCTGCCGCTGGGACTTCAAGACCCACGAAGCAAAGACCTGCGGCGCTGGCGATGTGCACCTCATCGAAGAACCCCACAAGCGCGCGGGTGAGTACATGCCCATCGAAGAGGACGAGCACGGCACCTACATCCTCAACTCCAAAGATCTGCGCGCCATCGAGCACGTCCAGCGCCTGGTCGAGATCGGTATTGACTCCCTCAAGATCGAAGGACGTACCAAGAGCCCTTACTACGTGGCCCGCACCTGCCAGGCCTATCGTCAGGCCATCGACGACGCGGTTGCCGGGCGCAGCCTCGATCCGGCACTCCTCGGACAGCTCGAGGGTCTCGCCAACCGCGGTTACACCGACGGATTCCTGCAGCGCCATACGCCTCACGAAACTCAGAACTATCTGCGCGGCCACTCCGAGTCCGGCCGCAGCCTCTACGTGGGTGACGTGGTGGCCTACGATGCCGAGCGGGGCCTGGCCGAGATCGCCTCGAAAAATGCCTTTGCCGTGGGTGATCGCCTGGAACTGATTCACCCTTCCGGCAATCGCGAAGTCCAGATCGAACGGATTCACAATGCCCAGGGCGAAGCCATCGAGCGCATTCCCGGCAGCGACCACCGGGCCTGGCTGCCACTACCCGCGGAAAGTGTGGGCGCCTTCGTCGCGAGATTTCTCTGAAACCACGTGGAGTCACGGAAGAAGCCTTGCATAAGGGGCTGAAATGCTTCAAAATGCTCCGCTTTCGGGTGGCCAAATTCACCACCCACGTACCCCAAAGGATAAAGCGATGAAAGCCGATACCCATCCGAATTACACTGAAGTGCAGGTAACCTGCTCCTGTGGCGCCACCTTCACCACCCGCTCCACCATGGGCAAGCCCCAATACCACGTGGAAGTGTGCTCCCTGTGCCACCCGTTCTACACCGGCAAGCAGAAGATCGTCGACACCGCCGGCCGTGTCGAGCGCTTCCGTCAAAAGTACGGTACCGTTCAGCGTCTGGGCTGATTTCCGCTCAGTAGCCGGGATCGACCGAAAAAAGGCAGCCGCGGCTGCCTTTTTTGTTGTCCGCAGGAAACCCCGCCGCCATGCCCCTCGCCCACTCCCGCTTCTCGCTGCCCGCCCCCCTGACAGGCTGGCCGCTCGCCCTCCTTCTGGCCATTTACCTGCTGGTGGGCACCACTGGGCATCTGCCCTGGCGCGGCGACGACATGACTCATCTGGGTCCGATTCACGCCATTCTCCAGGGTGGCAGCTGGCTCATACCCGAGATTGCCGGCGAAACCTATCGCGGCGCGGCACCGCTTTACTACTGGGTTGGCGCCTTGCTGGCCCGGCTCCTCGGCTGGCTGCTGCCGGTTCATGACGCAGCGCGCCTTGCTACCAGCCTGTTCTGTGCAGCCACCCTCTACTGGACTGGCCTCGCAGCGCGGCGCCTGTATGGCGAAGCGTCCTTTGCACCGGCCATCCTGCTGGGCATGGGGTCGCTGGGGCTGGTGGTGCACGCCCATGAAACACAACCGCTGCTCGCCCAACTTGCCGGGATGGCCCTATGCTTTGCCGGCCTCGGCGAGCTCGCCGAACACCCCCGGAGGGGTGCCGTGCAGGCAGGGCTGGGCGCCGCCCTGGCCTTTCTTGCCGGCGGTCTGTCGGGCCTTGCCCTCACCCTGCCGGTCATCGTCCTGACCCCGCTGCTGTGCCCCCGCTGCCGCAACCGGGAAATGCTGGGCAACGTTGCCTTAGGCCTGGGCCTCACCCTGCTGATCGGTGCCCTGTGGCTTGCCGCGGTGGCAAGTCAGCACCCCGGCGAGATTCCACGCTGGTGGCAGGAGGAACTGGGCTCAACACTCCCCCACACCAGTCACTTCTCAGAGCTGGGCAAGCTGCTGCAACTCTTCGGCTGGTTTGCATGGCCCCTGTGGCCGATCGCCGGCTGGGCAGTGTGGCGTAACCGACAGCACATCACCAGCCCACAACTCGCGCTACCTTTGATTGCCAGCATCCTGGCGATCTTCCTGGTCACCACGACGGGCGGACTGCGGGCTGCGGGGTTGCTCCCCGTGCTCCCCCCGCTATGTCTGCTGGCTGCCCTTGGCATCACCAGCCTGCGCCGCGGAGCAGCCAACGCCTTCGACTGGTTTGGGGTGATGGCCTTCATCTTCTTCGGCATCCTGGTCTGGCTGGGATGGAGCGCCCTTCACTTTGGATGGCCCCCCGGGCTTGCGCGCCAGGTCGCCCGCATGGCACCCGACTTCCAGCGCGGCACATGGCTGGTCGGCGCCCTGGTTGGCGCTGCCCTCAGCCTCCTGCTGCTCACCCTACCACTGGGCACCCAGCGTACCGTGCAGCGCGGCGCAACCAACTGGGCCCTGGGCATGACCCTGCTGTGGTGTCTCGCGGTCATGCTGTGGCAGCCCTGGTTCGCCCACACCAAGAACTACCAGCCCCTGGCCGCCGAGCTTCGCCAGACCATCGGCCCGCAACCTGGCTGCATCAAACGCCGCAACCTGGGGGACACCCAGCGTGCCGCACTCGACTACTTTGCCGGTATCCGGACCCTGAGATACGACGCCACCGAAGAATGCAGGCTGTTGCTCACCTATAGCGCCAGTGGCAACTCCCAGAGCGTGCCCCCGGAATGGCATATCATGTGGGAACGCCGCCTTGGTGGCGGTCGAAAAGCGGAGACATTCAAACTCTATCGTCGTGACTGAAACCTTGTTTCGTTTCGATCAAGGCCCATCCGTGGCCCAACTGCGCCAATACGCGGGCTCATCTGCAGCGGGAAGTCTACGCGCGCTTTTCGCAGGTGATACCGAGCGCTTCACCCGCTTTTCATGCCAGGCCGACGGCCTTGTGCTTGATTATTCCAAGCAACGCATCGACACGACGATCCTCGCCAGTCTGCTCGATCTCGCCGATGAAGCCGGCCTGCGCCAGGGCATCGACGCCATGCTCTCCGGCGAACCCGTCAATGTCACCGAGGGGCGCGCTGCCTTGCACTGCGCAGCCCGCCTTTTTGAACCCACGCCCGCAAGTGCCCGAGCCGAGATTTCCTGCACCCTCGATCACCTGCATGCCTTTGTGCGAGAAATTCACGAGGGCAAGCGCCAGGGCGCAACGGGAATGCCCCTGCGTCATGTAGTACATATCGGGATTGGCGGATCAGATCTCGGGCCACGCCTGCTCCACGAAGCCTTTTCCCCCTCCCTGCCCCAGCATCTCGAGCTCTCTTTCGCCGCCAATATCGACGAGGCGGAGCTCGCCGCCATCCTGAACAAAGCCAAGCCTGAAGAAACCCTCTTCATCCTCGCATCCAAGAGTTTCACCACGGCAGAGACCCTGTCCAACGCCAGCATTGCCCGGCACTGGCTGATCACCCGACTCGGTGATCGCGCCGACCTGTCCTGTCACTTTGCGGCCATCAGCAACAACGTGGCAGCGGCAGAGGCCTTTGGTATCCGCCAAGATGCCGTATTTCCCTTACCGGAATGGATAGGTGGGCGCTTTTCCGTCTGGTCGGCGATTGGGTTGCCCCTGATGCTGGCCTACGGAGCCGGGGTTTTCGACGACTTCCTGAGGGGTGGGCGGTGCATGGATGCGCATTTTGCCGATGCACCCTTTTCCCAAAACCTGCCTGTTCTCATGGCGCTCCTCGGGATCTGGAACACCACCTTTCTCGAGATGGAGGGTCTGGTCGTCCTGCCCTACAGCCACCGCCTGCGCAGCCTGCCCGCCTATCTCCAGCAACTCGAGATGGAGAGCAACGGCAAGTCTGTGGACCGTGATGGCCATCCCGTTCGCTGGCACACCGCCCCCTTCCTGTTTGGCGGGCCCGGCACCGTTGGACAGCATGCCTACCATCAACTGTTCTATCAGGGCACACGCAAGCTCGCTCTCGACTTCCTGATACCGGTTGAGCAGCCCTCCTCCCACGCCAGTCGCAGCCTGATGGGCAACGCCCTAGCCCAGTCTGCAGCGCTGATGCTCGGTCGCAGCCTCGACGAAGCATGCAGCGAGCTGCTTGCCCGAGGCCTGCCTGACAGCGAAGTGGCACGCCTGGCCCCTCACCTTGTCTGCCCGGGAAACCAGGTCAGCACCACACTCCTGATGCCTTCGGTCACGCCTTTCACCCTCGGCCAACTCGTGGCGCTCTACGAGCACAAGGTCTTCGTGCAGGGGTGGATCTGGGGGATCAACAGCTTCGATCAGTACGGTGTCGAGCTTGGCAAAGAGATGGCACGGAACATCGAGGACGGCTCCGGTGCGGAGAAGAACTCATCCACGGCGGGTCTGCTGATGATGATTGAAACGATGCTCGCCGCGACTGGACAGCGCAACTGAGAGAGAGACCGGCATCGGGCTCCGCCCACGCCGGGTGCCTGTTGAGGCTTACTTTTGCTGCGGAGTCTGGACGAAGATCTCGTCCGGCTTGGTCAGGCCGAGCTCGAAGCGCGCACGCTCCTCGATGGCCTCGTAGCCTGTTTTCAGATCACGGACTTCAGCTTCAAGTCCGGTATTGCGCTGCTCAAGCTTGCGATTGCCCTCTTTCTGTGCAGTCAGCTGCTTCTCCACTTCCCAGACGCGCAGCCATCCACCCTTGCCTATCCACAGGGGATATTGCAAGCCGAGAGCCAGGAGAACGAGAACGAGGACGGGCCAGCGCATGTCATTGGAGCCAACCGATCCGCGAAGGTCGGCTGGCTCCTCCTGCGATCAGCGATTACGCAGGTTATAGAAGGCGGAAACGCCCGGGTAGAAGGCGGTATCGCCGAGATCTTCCTCAATGCGCAGCAGCTGGTTGTACTTGGAGATGCGATCAGAACGGGACAGGGAGCCGGTCTTGATCTGCATGGCGTTCAGACCCACTGCGATGTCGGCAATAGTGGAGTCTTCGGTTTCACCGGAGCGATGGGAGATCACCGCGGTGTAGCCGGCGCGCTTGGCCATCTCGACGGCGGCAAAGGTCTCGGTCAGGGTACCGATCTGGTTGATCTTGATGAGGATCGAGTTGGCGATGCCCTTCTCGATGCCTTCCTTCAGGATGCGGGTATTGGTCACGAAGAGGTCGTCGCCCACGATCTGCACGGTCTTGCCGAGACGATCGGTGAGGATCTTCCAGCCGGCCCAGTCACCTTCGGCCATGCCGTCCTCGATGGAGACGATGGGGAACTTCTCGACCAGGGTGGCCAGGTAATCGGTAAAGCCTTCGGAGGTCAGCGACAGGCCTTCGCCCACCAGCTCGTACTTGCCATCTTTGTAGAACTCGGAAGCGGCGCAGTCCAGGGCCAGCACCACGTCACGGCCCGGCTCATAGCCGGCAGCCACGGTGGCTTCCAGAATCAGGTTGAGGGCTTCTTCAGTACCGGAGACGTTGGGCGCAAAGCCGCCTTCGTCACCCACGGTAGTGGGATAGCCCTTCTTGTCGGTGAGTTTCTTCAGGTGATGGAAGATCTCGGCGCCACAGCGCAGGGCTTCGCGGAAGCTCTTGGCGCCGATGGGCATGATCATGCATTCCTGAATATCCAGGCTGTTGTTGGCGTGGGCGCCACCGTTGATGACGTTCATCATCGGAACCGGCAGGGCCATGCCGCCGGAGCCGCCGAAGTAACGGTACAGGGGCAGGCCGGCTTCTTCAGCGGCAGCCTTGGCCACGGCCATGGACACGGCCAGCATGGCGTTGGCGCCCAGGCGGGACTTGTTGTCGGTACCGTCCAGATCGATCAGGGTCTTGTCGATGAAGGCCTGCTCTTCGGCGTCCAGGCCGATCAGGGCCTCGGAGATTTCAGTGTTGACGTTCTCAACCGCCTGCAGCACGCCCTTGCCCAGGTAGCGGCCGGCATCGCCATCACGCAGCTCGATTGCCTCGCGGGAGCCGGTGGAGGCGCCCGACGGAACAGCGGCACGACCCATGATGCCGGATTCCAGCAGGACATCGGCCTCAACGGTGGGATTGCCGCGGGAATCGAGAACTTCGCGGGCAATGACATCAACAATGGCGCTCATGAACTTCCTTTCTTATCACTGATATTTACAGCGGCGACCTTCCGGCCGCCTCTAACTTCGAAACCGGAAAATCGCCCTCAGGCTCAGGCTTTCAGCTCTTCAAGCCCCTCGGCCTTGACCAGCGAATCGATCGCCTTGAGGGTAGCCAGCAAGGCCTTGAGCCGGGGCAGCGGCCACGCATTGGGACCGTCGGAGAAAGCCTTGGCGGGATCAGGGTGGGTCTCCATGAACAGGCCGGCAACGCCGACCGCCACGGCGGCCCGGGCCAGCACAGGGACGAACTCCCGCTGACCGCCGGAAACGGTACCCTGCCCGCCAGGCAGTTGTACCGAGTGGGTGGCGTCGAAGACCACGGGGCAGCCCGTCTCGCGCATGATGGCCAGGGAGCGCATGTCGGATACGAGGTTGTTGTAGCCGAAAGAGGCACCCCGCTCGCACACCATGATGGTGTCTGCGCCACCGTTTGCCTCGCGGGCCTTGTCGACGACGTTCTTCATGTCGCCCGGGGCCAGGAACTGGCCCTTCTTGATGTTCACCGGCTTGCCGGAGGCCGCCACGGCGTGGATGAAGTCGGTCTGACGACACAGGAAGGCCGGCGTCTGCAGGACGTCGACGACCGCGGCCACATGCGGCACCTCGGCTTCGGAGTGAACATCGGTCAGCACCGGCACACCCAACTGCTCGCGGACTTCGCCGAGGATCTCCAGCCCCTTCTCCATGCCCATGCCCCGATAGGACTTGCCGGAACTGCGGTTGGCCTTGTCGTAGCTGGACTTGTAGATGAACGGGATACCCAGCTCGCCGCAGATGTCCTTGAGGGCCTTGGCGGTCTCAAAGGCCATCTCGCGGGACTCGATCACACAGGGCCCGGCGATCAGGAAAAAGGGCTTGTCGATACCGACGTCAAAGCCGCAGAGTTTCATGGACTTTCCTTTCAGCCTGCCTGTTGATGGGCCAGGGCGGCCTTCACGAAGGCGGTAAAGAGGGGGTGGCCGTTACGGGGGTTGGAGGTGAACTCCGGATGAAACTGGCAACCGACGAACCACGGATGCACATCAGCGGGCAGCTCAATCATCTCGCACAGGTCCGTTCCCGGCGCACGGCCGGCAACCCGCAGGCCCTGAGCCTCGAGCTGACTCAAAAGCGTGTTGTTGACCTCGTAGCGGTGGCGATGACGCTCGGTGATCTCGGCCTTGCCATAGACGTCCCGGGCCAGCGAGCCCTCGGCGAGATTGCAGACCTGGCCGCCCAGACGCATGGTGCCGCCCAGATCGGAATCCTCACCCCGCTTTTCGACCTTGCCGGATGCGTCATGCCATTCGGTGATCAGGCCGATGACCGGGTAGGCAGTGTGCTTGTCGAACTCGGTGCTGTGCGCACCGGGCATGCCGGCAACGTCCCGGGCAAACTCGACCACCGCGAGCTGCATGCCCAGGCAGATGCCCAGGTAGGGCACCTTGTTCTCACGGGCGTAGCGGATCGCCGCGATCTTGCCCTCGGTACCCCGCCGGCCAAAGCCGCCTGGCACCAGAATGGCATCCATGGACTTGAGCGCGTCACAGCCGTTCTTCTCGATGTCCTCGGAATCCAGGTAGTGGATATTCACCTTGCTGCGGGTGTGCATGCCCGCATGGTTGAGGGCCTCGATCAGCGACTTGTAGGACTCGGTGAGGTCTACGTACTTGCCGACAAAGGCAATGTTCAGGCTGTTCTGCGGGTTGTTCAGGGCGTCGAGCAGGCGCTCCCAGATGGACAGGTCGGCCGCGCGGGCCAGGATGCCCAGCTTGTGACAGACGATCTCGTCGAGCATCTGGTCGTGGAGCATGCCCGGGATGCGGTAGATGGAATCGGCGTCGAGGCACTCGATCACGGCTTCCGGCATCACGTTGCAGAACAGGGCGATCTTGCGACGCTCATCGGCCGGCACGGAACGGTCGGCACGGCACAGCAGGATGTCGGGCTGGATGCCGATCTCGCGCAACTCCTTGACCGAGTGCTGGGTCGGCTTGGTCTTCAGCTCGCCGGCTGTCGGGATGTAGGGCAGCAGCGTGAGATGGATGAAACAGGTGCCCTGACGACCTTCCTCGATGCCCATCTGGCGGATGGCTTCCAGGAACGGCAGTGACTCGATGTCACCCACCGTACCGCCCACTTCGACGATGGCCACATCGGCACCTTCGGCACCGCGCTTGACGTAGGTCTTGATCTCGTCGGTGATGTGGGGAATGACCTGCACGGTCTTGCCGAGATACTCGCCACGACGCTCCTTCTTGATCACCGATTCATAGATCTGGCCGGTGGTGAAGTTGTTGCGCTTGCCCATCTTGGCGCTGGTGAAGCGCTCGTAGTGGCCCAGGTCGAGGTCGGTCTCGGCGCCATCCTCGGTAACGAAGACCTCTCCGTGCTGGAAGGGGCTCATCGTGCCGGGGTCGACGTTGATGTAGGGGTCGAGCTTGAGGTGGGTAACCTTGATGCCGCGGGATTCGAGAATCGCCCCGAGGGAGGCGGCGGCGATGCCCTTGCCCAGAGAGGACACGACACCACCGGTAACAAAGACGTATTTGGTCATGACACGGGGGACTTCTGGAAAGGGGAATGATAGCCGATCCAGACCCCTTTCTTCAACGGCCGCGCAGGCACGCCCTGTGTCAAACGCCCCAGAAAGCCGTCCAGAGCGGCTTTCGGGGGAAGTAAGGACACTCGATACCGGGCCTAATTGTCGCGAATGAAGTCCCGGTTCACCTCCCGAAAGAGCTCAGTCGCGCTGCGCTTCAGCCACTCGAAGGCCACCATCTCACGGGTCACCACCTCGACCCCGTGTGCCCGCATGCGCGCCAAGGCAACCTGCTTGTCACCTGGCTTGCGTGAGCCGACCGCATCCTCGACCAGGAATACCTCCTTGCCCTGCCAGCGCAGCTCCAGCACAGTTTGCATCACACATACGTGGGCTTCGGTCCCCACTACAACGACCTGCCGCCGCAGATCCACCTCCGTGCCGGCCAGGCAGCCGTCGGCAACACACGAGAAATGGGTTTTCTCAACGAAACGCGCGTCTTCGAGTGCCGCCAGCAGGGGCGCGGCAGTGGGGCCAAGGCCCGCCGGATACTGCTCCGAGACCACTACGGGTACCTTCAGGCGCTGGGCAACCCCGGCCAGCCAGATGCAGTTACGCAGCACATCCCGGCCATCGGCAATGGCCGGTAGCAGGCGTTCCTGGACATCAACGATCAACAGGCTGGATTTGGCGCTATCCATCAGCATCGGGAGACTCCTCAGGATTGAAGTTCAGGGCGCGCCCTGAACTGTTCAAGGGCTACGGGGTTGGCGAGTGCCTCCACGTTCTTCACGGGCTCTCCATGCACCACCGCCCGCACCGCCAGTTCGACGATCTTGCCACTCTTGGTGCGGGGAATATCGGTGACCTGCACGACCCGGGCCGGCACGTGACGGGGCGTGGTGTTGTCGCGGATCGTGCGGCGAATGCGGTCGATCAGCGCCTCGTCGAGGGCTCCGCCCTCGCGCAGCTTGACGAAAAGCACGACGCGCACGTCGCTCGCATCCCCCGGCGGCCATTGCTGACCGATCACCAGCGATTCCACGACATCCTCCAGCTTCTCCACCTGACGGTAGATCTCGGCCGTGCCGATGCGCACGCCCCCCGGATTGAGGGTCGCGTCCGAGCGCCCGTAGATGATCAGACCATCGTGGGGGGTGATCTCGGAGTAGTCCCCGTGGCACCACACGTTCTCGAAGCGCTCGAAATACGCTGCACGGTAGCGGGACCCATCCCTGTCATTCCAGAAACCGATCGGCATCACCGGGAAAGGCCGGGTGCACACCAGCTCGCCCTTTTCGCCACGAACGGGCACGCCAATCTCGTCAAACACATCGACGGCCATACCGAGCCCCTTGCACTGGATCTCTCCTGGCCATACAGGCAGGGTCGGATTGCCCAGCACGAAGCACGAAATGATGTCGGTTCCACCGGAAATCGACGACAGGCAAAGGTCGGCCTTGATCTCCCGATAGACGTACTCGAAGCCTTCAGGCACCAGCGGGCTACCGGTCGAAAACAGGGCCCGCAGAGCCGACAGATCATGGGTCTCCCGAGGGCACAGGCCCGCCTTGGCAATACCGTCGATGAATTTCGCGGAGGTACCGAAATGCGTCATCCCCTCGGCTTCTGCGTAGTCGAAGAGGATGGCCCCATCGCCCAGCATGGGGGCACCATCGTAGAGCAGTAGCGTAGCCCCCGACGCCAGGCCCGACACCAGCCAGTTCCACATCATCCAGCCACAGGTGGTGAAGTAGAACACGCGGTCACCCGGCTTCACGTCACCGTGCAGACGATGCTCCTTGAGGTGCTGAAGCAGGGCTCCGCCAGCACAATGCACGATGCACTTGGGCACCCCGGTGGTGCCTGACGAATACATGATGAACAGGGGATGGTCGAAAGGCAGCCGGACAAAGGGAATCTCGGTGACCGCCAGGAAAGGCCTGACGAATTCGGCCAGCACGCGGGCGTGATGGACATGGGACAGATCGTGATGGGCGTGCACATAGGGCACCACAACAACCCGCTTCACCGAGGGCAGACCTTCGGTGATGGCGGCCAGCCGATCCAGGCAGTCCACGACCTTGCCGTTGTAATAGTAGCCATCCACGGCCACCAGCACCTTGGGCTCAATCTGCCCGAAGCGATCCAGCACCCCCTGCACACCGAAATCCGGTGAGGCGGACGAGAAGATGGCACCGATGCTGGATGTCGCCAGCATCACGACGATGGTCTCCGGCAGGTTCGGCATCCACGCCGCCACGCGGTCCCCCGCCACCACACCCATTTCCTGGAGCGCCGCCGCAAAATGGGCCACCTGACGATACAGATCCCCATGGGAAAGACGGTTCTTGACCCTGTCCTCTCCCCAGAACACCAGTGCATCACTGTCGTCCCTGCTGCGCAGCAGATTCTCGGCAAAGTTGAGCTGCGCATCCGGAAACCAGCGCGTGCCCGGCATGCGCCCTGGGTTTTCGAGAACGCGGGCGCCCATCTGGCCGCGCACGTCCCCATACTCCCAGATCGAAGTCCAGAACTCGGCCGGCTCATTTACCGACCAGGCATGCAGCGCCGCATAATCGGGCAGACGACGACCCCAGCGTGCCTCTGCCTCACGGGAGAAAGCGGTGATGTTGGCCCCGGCCACCCGATCAGGGCTGGGCACCCACAGGGGCCGGTCGGCAACTGCGTAACTCATGTAACGGTCTCCTCGGATTGTTCTTGTTGTGCCGAATCTGCGTCCGGCCGTGACTGACGGATAAAACCTTAGCTTACCGCGTGGCGCAGGGCATCGGGGATGGGCACCGACTTACCGGTGCGCGGATCCATCCACACCACCTTGGCAGCCCCTTCCGCGTAGAGGCGGTCGTCACCCTCGACGAAGAGCTCGTACCAGGTCATCACACTGCTGCGGCCGGGTGCGCCCGCGTACAGCATCACCCGCACAGTAGCGGGATAATTCACCGGAATCAGGAAGGTGCAACTGGCATTGATGATCACCGCCCCGGTCTCCGCTTCGGGACTGACAGCGAAGCCGGCTTGCTCCAGCCACTCCACCCGGGCCTGCTCGAAATAGCGGAAATAAACGGTGTTGTTCACATGCCCGTAGAAGTCCATGTCGCCCCAGCGAACGATCTGGCGGGATGTATGCAGGAGCCGGCGTGGCAACGCGTCGGGGGTAGCCGTCGAGGTCAAGAGGTTCTCCTTGATTGATTTCTTTTTTTGGGATCCGCACGATAAAGGGCTGCACCAGCAGCTGTATCAGCCCTCACCGAAACGAAAGCTCAATGTAACATACGCTTACGTATGTTTTCCAAGCCCCGCTCCGGCGGAAACGCTCAGGATTGCCCTGCACAGGCCGTAGGGTTACGCTTCGGAAGTTCAGGCCCAAACAAAACAAAACGAATAGGTTCAGGAGGAGAAAGCAATGGAACGTGACGCGATGGAATTCGACGTCCTGATCGTTGGCGGGGGGCCAGCAGGGCTCTCGGCCGCTATCAGGCTAAAGCAACTCGCCGCAGAAAAAGGGCAGGATTATTCCGTCTGCCTGATAGAAAAGGCCGCCGAAATCGGCGCCCACATCCTGTCCGGCGCGGTGATCGACCCCCGCGCCCTGAATGAACTCATCCCCGACTGGCAGGCCCAGGGGGCGCCGCTCAACACGCCAGTCAGCGAAGACCGGGTGATCTTCCTTTCCGAAACCGGCGGCAAGCAGATTCCAAACGGCCTGCTGCCCGATGCTTTCCACAATGAAGGCAACTACATCGTGCGTCTCGGCAACCTGGCCAAGTGGCTGGGCGAGCAGGCCGAAGCCCTGGGCGTTGAGGTATATCCAGGCTTTGCCGGCGCCGAACTGCTGTTCGGCGAAAACGGCGCCGTAGCCGGTGTGATCACCGGTGACATGGGTGTGTTCAAGGACGGCAGCCAGGGCCCCAACTTCCAGCCCGGCATGGAGCTTCGCGCCAAATACACGCTGTTTGCCGAAGGCTGCCGCGGTCACCTTGGCAAGCAGCTCGAAGCCCGTTACAGCCTGCGCGACGGGGCCGACCCGCAAACCTACGGCCTCGGCATCAAGGAACTCTGGGAAATCCCGGCTGAACAGCACGTCAAGGGCCTGGTGGTGCACACCGCCGGCTGGCCCATGGATACAGCCACCTACGGCGGCGGTTTCTGCTACCACCTGGAAGACAACCTGGTTTCGGTGGGCTATGTCGTCGGTCTCAACTACACCAATCCCTACCTGTCTCCCTTCGAGGAGTTCCAGCGCTACAAGACCCATCCAGAGATCCGCAAATTCCTGGAGGGCGGCAAGCGCCTGGCCTACGGCGCCCGAGCCATCGCTGCGGGGGGTCTGCAAAGCCAGCCCAAGCTGGTCTTCCCGGGTGGTGCGCTGATAGGCGACGACGCGGGTTTCCTCAACGCAGCCCGCATCAAGGGCTCCCATGCCGCCATGAAGTCAGGCATGCTCGCCGCCGAGGCGGCCTTTGAGGCCCTCGCTGCCGGGCGCAGCCTGGACGAGCTATCGGCCTTCCCCGAGTCCTTCAAGTCCAGCTGGCTGCACGCCGAACTGCACAAGACCCGCAACTTCAAGCCTTACATGAAAAAAGGCCTGTGGCTCGGCTCCCTGCTCTTCGGCATCGACCAGAAGCTCTTCGGCGGCAATGTGCCCTGGACCCTGCACAATTCGGCCGATCACACCGCCCTCAAGCCCGCCGCCGAGTGCAGCCCGATCGCCTACCCCAAGCCGGATGGCAAGCTCACCTTCGACCGGCTGTCCTCGGTGTTCCTCTCAAACACCAACCACGAGGAAGACGAGCCCTGCCACCTCCAGCTCAAGGATGCGTCCGTACCGATTTCCATCAACCTGGCCAGATACGACGCGCCGGAGCAGCGCTACTGCCCGGCCGGTGTGTATGAAATCGTGCGCAGCCCGGAAGGCGACAATCCGCGGCTGCAGATCAACGCCCAGAACTGCGTCCACTGCAAGACCTGCGACATCAAGGATCCGACCCAGAACATCAACTGGGTGGTGCCTCAGGGCGGCGAAGGGCCGATCTATCAGGGCATGTGAGCATTGATGACCCCCGGGGCATCCGTGCCCGGGGACACACCACACAGCAAAAAGGCCGTCGCATGCGACGGCCTTTTTGCTGCACCTGGATGGCGGACAGTATCGACGGACTCAGCCCACCCACTTGCGGGCATTGCGGAACATCCGCAGCCACGGCGAATCCTCACCCAGATCAGCCGGATGCCAGCTCATCTGCACGGTACGGGCAGTGCGCTCCGGGTGCGGCATCATGATGGTGAAGCGGCCATCCGGCGTGGTCAGGCCGGTGATGCCGGCGGGTGATCCGTTGGGGTTGAACGGATAACGCTCGGCGATGGCACCGCTGTTATCCACGTAGCGCAGGGCTACCTTGGCGTTGTCCTGGGCGTCGATACCCGCGAACACGGCGCGGCCTTCGCCGTGGGACACGACGATGGGCATGCGGCTGCCCGCCATGCCGGACAGCAGGATGGACGGGCTATCCTGCACCTCCACCATCACGAAGCGGGCCTCGAACTGCTCGCTGCGGTTGCGGTGGAAGCGCGGCCAGGTTTCGGCACCGGGGACGATCTCGGCAAGGTTGGACATCATCTGGCAGCCGTTGCAAACCCCCAGAGCGAAGGTGTCGTCGCGCTTGAAGAAGGTCTCGAACTGCTCACGCAGGGCAGCATTGAACAGGATGGACTTGGCCCAGCCCTGCCCTGCCCCCAGCACGTCGCCATACGAGAAGCCGCCACAGGCCGCCAGACCCTTGAAGTCGGAGAGATGAACGCGCCCGGCCTGCAGGTCGGACATGTGCACATCGAAGGGCGCGAAGCCGGCACGCTCGAAGGCGGCGGCCATCTCGGCCTGGGAGTTCACACCCTGCTCGCGCAGGATGGCGATCTTCGGCCGGGCACCGGTGGCAACGAAGGGCGCGGCGATGTCGTCGGCCGGGTTATAGGTAAGTGCCACACTAAGACCAGGATTGGCAACATCCGCCAGGGCTTCGAATTCTTCCCGGGCACACTCAGCATCGTCGCGCAGGCGGGCGATCTGGTGACTGGTCTCGGACCAGGTCTGCAGCAGCTCTGCACGGGGGGCGCTGAAAACCAGCTTGGCATTGCGCCAGAAGCGCAGCTCGTCCCGGTCGTTGGGCTCGCCCACGAAGTGATAGGACAGCCGCGCGCCCCGCAGGGCCTCGGTGAAGCGGCTGCGGTCGTCGCGGCGGATCTGGATGACGGCACCCAGCTCCTCGGCAAACAGCGCCTTGAAGAGCATGTCGTTGAAGCGGCCCTTAAGGGAATCCGGCCGCTTGTCGAGACCATCCACGTCATTCATGTACTGGTCGTAGGCGACGGTATCCAGCATCACCGACAGGCCGCACTTCGAGGCAAAGGCCATCTCGCACAGGGTGGCAAAGAGGCCACCATCGGCGCGGTCGTGATAAGCCAGGATCAGGTCATCCTTGCGCCACTGCTGGATCAGGTCGAAGAAGGCCTTGAGCTGGCCTGCGTCCACGTCGGGGGCGTGCTCGGCCACCGAGTTGTAGGCCTGGGCCAGCACCGAACCCCCGAGGCGGTTGGCGTTGTTGCCCAGATCGATGAGCAGCAGTTCGGTCTCGACGCCCTCGGGGAACTGCAGCTGGGGCGTGAGGGTGCGGCGCACGTCCTGCACCGGCGCAAAGCCCGTGACGATCAGGGACAGGGGCGACACCACCTGCTTGTCTTCGCCCTCCTCGTTCCAGGCGGTCCGCATGGACAGGGAGTCCTTACCCACCGGGATGGCGATGCCGGCCTGCTGGCAGAACTGGGAGACAGCCTCGACGGTCTTGTAGAGCTTGACGTCCTCGCCCCGGTGGCCGGCAGCGGCCATCCAGTTGGCGGAGAGCTTCACATCGCCCAGGCTGCGGATGTCAGCAGCGGCAATGTTGGTGATGGCCTCGCCAATCGCCATGCGACCGGAGGCCGGCGCATCGAGGGTGGCCACCGGGGTGCGCTCGCCCATGGCGAAGGCCTCGCCCAGGTAGCCCTGGTAGCTCATGGTGGTCACGGCCACGTCGGCCACCGGGATCTGCCACGGGCCGACCATCTGGTCGCGGGCGGTCATGCCGCCGACGGAACGGTCGCCGATGGTGATCAGGAAGTTCTTGCTGGCCACCGCCGGCATGCGCAGCACGCGGCGACAGGCATCGGCCAGATCGATGTCGGTGACGTCGAAGGGCGGCACGAAAACCTGGCGACTGGACACGTTGCGGGTCATCTTGGGCGGCTTGCCCAGCAGGACCTGCATTTCCATGTCCACCGCGTTGTTGTCGAAGTGGCGATCGGACACCACCAGCTGGCCATCGTCCGAGGCCGCGCCGACCACAGCAAACGGGCAGCGCTCACGTTCGCAGATGGCCTTGAAGACATCCAGGCTCTCCGGCGCAATGGCCAGCACGTAGCGCTCCTGGGACTCGTTCGACCAGATCTCCCGCGGGCTCATGCCCGGCTCTTCGATGTGCACCTCGCGCAGCTCGAAACGCGCACCCAGCTCGGCGGAGTCAGCCAGCTCGGGGAAGGCGTTGGACAGGCCGCCGGCACCCACGTCGTGGATGGACAGAATGGGGTTGGCGTCACCCTTCTGCCAGCAGGCATCGATGACTTCCTGGCAGCGGCGCTGGATCTCCGGGTTGCCACGCTGCACGGAGGCAAAATCGAGATCGGCGGTGTTGGTGCCGGTGGCCATGGACGAGGCAGCGCCGCCGCCCAGACCGATGAGCATGCCCGGGCCACCCAGCTGGATCAGCAGGGTGCCGGGGCCGAACTTGATCTTGAAGGATTGCTGGTCCTGGATGGAACCCAGGCCGCCGGCGATCATGATGGGCTTGTGGTAGCCCCGCACCTCGTCCTGCACGCTCTGCTGGAAGGTACGGAAGTAACCGGTCAGATTGGGACGACCAAATTCGTTGTTGAAGGCGGCCGCACCCAGCGGGCCTTCAATCATGATGTCCAGCGGCGAGGCGATGCGCTCGGGCTTGCCGTAGGCCTGCTCCCAAGGCTGCTCGAAACCGGGGATCTCCAGGTTGGACACGGAGAAGCCTGCCAGGCCGGCCTTGGGCTTGGAACCACGGCCGGTGGCGCCTTCGTCACGGATCTCGCCGCCGGAGCCGGTGGAAGCGCCCGGGAAGGGGGAGATCGCGGTGGGGTGATTGTGGGTCTCGACCTTGGCCAGGATGTGGGTCAGCTCGTCCCGGTACTTCCAGGCGCCATCGGCATCCGGGTAGAGCTTGGCAACGGTGGCGCCCTCGATCACCGAGGCGTTGTCGGAGTACGCCACCACCGTGCCTTCCGGGTGGGCCTTGTGGGTCTCGCGGATCATCCCGAACAGGGTCTTGTCCATCGGCCGGCCGTCAATCACCCAGTCGGCGTTGAAGATCTTGTGGCGGCAGTGCTCGGAGTTCGCCTGGGCAAACATCATCAGCTCCACGTCGGTGGGGTTGCGCCCCATGCGGGTGAAGTTCTCCACCAGGTAATCGATCTCGTCTTCCGACAGGGCCAGACCCAGTTCGCTGTTGGCCACCACCAGGGCATCACGGCCCTTCTCGATGATGGCGACGGTGCTCAGGGGCTGGGGCTGGTAGTGATGAAAGAGCGCATGGGCTGCGTCCGTGTTGTCCAGCACCGACTCGGTCATGCGGTCATGAATGGCTGGAAGTACCGCCTCCCGGTCCCGGGCGTCCAGACCACCCCGCAGCTCGAAGCTCAGGGCCGTGCCCCGTTCGATGCGGATGATCTTGTCGAAGCCACACTGATGCGCAATATCTGTCGCCTTGGAAGACCACGGCGAGATCGTGCCGAGGCGCGGCGTCACCAGCAGCGGGCTGCCGGCCGGAGCGGCGCCTTCCGGGTGGGCACCCAGCAGGTCCACCAGCCGGGCCAGCTCGTCGTCGGAAAGGGGCGCAGCGATCTCGGCAAAATACCAATGCTCCGCCACCAGGCCCTTGAGACGGGGCAACACGGTTTTGACCGAATCGGTCAGGCGGGCAAGACGGGAGCGGGAGACGGCGGGCGCACCGCGCAGCTTGAGGATTTCGGACATGGCAAGGATGGGCGCGAGGTTTGAACCGGCCCGCCCGGAGTCACCAGACCCAAAGGCGGACGCGAGAAAAGCCGTGGATTATACCCGAGCCCATCGCCGGCTCCGACCACGCTTTCGTGCGGGAGGCCTGCAGGGCATGCCGATTGCACGGCCGACACCACCGGAAATGCTGTCCACCTATGCAATAATCCAGCGCTGCTCCGTATGCGGATCAATATTTCATGCCAGCCCGCCGCGCATCCCCTCGTGCTTCCCTGTCCTCCCGGACATTCTGGGTGCTCGCCGTCCTGTTCTGCGTCATCGAAACCACCATACTTGTGCTGACCTACCAGCACACAAACGCACACCGCCAGTTGTCCGACCAGCTGTCTCTCGTTCGCCAGGGAACAGCGATGGCCTGGCAGATCTTCGCTCGACCGGCCCCCTCGCCCCACGCCGAGATCATCGGCAATCCGGCGGTCCACGACCCTCGCCATCGCTGGCTGGAATCTGCACTGCAGGGGCTCGCTGGCGGTGGCCCGGTGCGCACCCTTGAAAACACCGAGATCAACCTTTCCCCCCTCGAAAACGTCGATGCACGTCGCGCCCTGACCGATCTACTCGCGCGCTGGAACAGCTTCACCCGCTTCGAAGTCCTCGACCCTGGCTCCCCTGCGGCCACTCAGGAGCTCGCCACCATCGCGCCGGCCCTCACCGAACTCTCCCGCCAGTTGACGCACCTCCACGAAGAAGCCGTACTGCTGGCCGACCGGCTCGCCGCGCTGGCCGTGATCACCGGCCTGGTGGCCTTCGTGGTCATGTGCGCCATATTGCTGCGCCAGACGCGGCGCTCCGAGCGCTCCGGCCGGCTGATGCGCTCCATGATGAACCAGATTGGTGCCGGAGTATGCATCCTGGGTAGCACTGACAAGATCGCCGACGCCAACCGGGCCGCCTGCCGCATGCTTGGCCGCCCCCGCAAGGCCCTTAGGGGCAAGCGCCTTGAGGACATCCTGACCGAGCAGGAAGGCGTATGGACCGGCGAACGCCCCGACGGCATGCCCCTCGCCGTCGAACGGATTCCCGGAACTATTGAGGGCTACAAGGGCCCCCTGCGAATCGTCACCCTGCTGGACGTAACGGCGCGCCACCTGACGGCCGAATGCCTGCAGCACCTGGCCAACCATGACGCCCTCACCAGCCTGCCCAACCGCGGCTTCCTTGAAGGGCACTTCAAGAAGGAGCTGGTCCGCTGCACCGGGCAGGGTCTCGCCCTTGGTGTTGCCGTTCTCGACCTGGATGGTTTCAAACCCATCAACGACACCTACGGACATGCCGTCGGCGACGCCCTCCTCGTCCAGATCGCCCAGCGTCTGAGCTCTGCCCTGCGCAATGGCGACGTGATCGCCCGGGTTGGTGGCGACGAATTCGTAGGCGTGTTTCCCGACGTCAACAACAGGGACAGCCTGCGCTTCCTGGGCGATCGCCTGCTTGGGGTGTTTGCCCACCCCTTCCAGATCCAGGAGCACCTGATTCCCCTGGGCGGCAGCATCGGCCTGGCCCTTGCCCCCGAGGACGGCACTGACCAGGACAGCCTGCTGCGTGCTGCGGATGCCGCCATGTACCGGGCAAAACAGGCGGGCAAGCGCCCCGCCCAGCTCGCCAGCGTGGTGGGCGGCGGCCGGGCCGCCTGACTGCACCCTCAATGCGGCGGCGCGATCGGGTAAAATGCTCGGCCTTGCTGCCGTCACCCACGCCTTGCCCTTACTCCTCCCGCCCGACCCGGATCCCGAACTGCCAGCGGCCAGTGCCGAGACCTTCCCGCGCCTGTGGGCAACGATCCCGGCCATCATTCTGACCGCCCTGGCCCTCGGCCTGGCCCTTGACGGGAGCAACCAGGATGTCTTCCTGCGTATCAATGCGGCCAGCACCGACTGGCTCCCGCCCGCCCTGTGGTCAGCGATCAGCCTGTCCGGATCGGTGCTCGGCATGATTGCACTGCTCGCCCCAACCCTGAAAACCCAGCCCCGCTGGCTGGCTGCCGCCTTCCTGGCGGCGCCACTGGGCGTGCTCTTCAGTCAGGGCGGGAAGCGCTACTTCGACGTGATGCGCCCGGCCGGCGTACTGGAAGCCGGCAGCTTTCAGCAGATTGGCCAGAAGCTCTACGTGCACGCCTTCCCGTCAGGCCACACCACAACGGCTTTCCTGGTCGCTGCCGTACTGATTCTCGCCTGGCCCCGGGATGATCGCCGCAGCCGGGCTGCGCTCGTCTTTCTCTCCATTGCAACCCTCATTGGCCTGTCACGTATTGCCGTGGGTGCCCACTGGCCACTGGATGTGCTCACCGGTGCCGTCGGGGGCTGGATCTCTGGCAGCCTCGGCGTATGGCTGTCCGGCCGGCTGCGCTTCTGGCAGCGCCCCGGCGGCATCCGCACCCTGGCTACCATTGCCCTGGCCACCAGCCTGGCAATGATATTCGTGGATCTGGGTTATCCCCAGGCAAAGCTCTACCAGATCGGCCTCGCCGCCTGGGGGATCGGTGGCGCTGCAGCGGCGTTGATGCGCGAGCGGATGTCCTGAACATGAAGATCATCAAGCGTGTGATTGCCGTTGCTGTGTCCCTGGCTCTGCTGGCCTGGCTGATGTCCGCCGACCGCTGGCGCGGGCTCGGCGAAGTGGTCGGCCGTGTCGACGGACTGACCCTGGGCCTGGCCACCGCCGGCTTCCTGCTGTCCTACCTGCTGCGCACCCTGCGGGTCTTCGATGAGTTCCGCGCCCAGGCGAAGGGGCGTTTTGGCGCCTGCCTGCGCATCGTGCTGATTCACAATGCGATGGTGAATGTAGTGCCCTTCCGGGGTGGCGAAGCGGCCTTTCCGCTGCTGCTGCGACAGAGCTTCGGCATTGCCCTGCCCCGGGCAATCGCCTCCCTGTTCTGGTTTCGCCTGCAGGATGCCTTCGTCGTTCTGGCGCTAGCGGCCCTCGTCTGGCCGGGGCTGCACCCGGCGCTCAAGGCGCTGGCCGTCGCCGGCGTATTGACCCTGGCCTGGTGGCTGCCCCGCTGGGCCCGCGCGCCCCACGACTGGGCCGAGGGCAAGGCCCTGACGGCCAAGTTCGGCAAGATTCGCGACGCCTTCGCCGAAAGCACCCGCCACGCCCGGTTCGGCTGGGCCTGGACGCTGGCCAACTGGACGGTCAAGCTTGCCGCCCAGGCTGGCCTGCTGGCAGCCCTGCTCCCTGCAGGCCTTGCCATTGGCGCTGCGGGCGCGCTGGGCGCCGAACTTGCCGCCATCCTGCCCATCCAGGGCGTAGCCGGCTTCGGCACCTACGAGGCGGGTGCCGCGGCAGCCCTTCTGCCCAGCGGCATTCCGCTGGCCGCCGGGCTTCAAGCAGCCCTCGCCCTGCACCTTTTCGTGATCGCGTGCTCTGTCACCGCTGGCGCCATTGCCTGGCTTTTCCCAGCCCCGACCGCCCATCAAGCGAGCGCAGCCAGGGCGTCCGACTTACAATCCGACTCGTCCGACGCCGACGGGGCGCAAACCAGAATTTCAGCTGAATAGCCACCATGACCGAATCCACCCTGCACTCTCCGCTTCCACCGGCCACGCCGGACATTCCCGCTGACCTGCCCCCTCACCGCCTGTCGGTGGTCGTCCCCCTCTATAACGAGGAAGACAACGTGGACCCGCTCCTCGAGCGCATCCACCTGGCCCTCGGCCCCTATCCCTACCCCTGGGAGGTGGTGATTGTTGATGACGGCTCATCCGACAACACGGTGCCCAATCTCGAGAAGGCGGCCCTGCGCTATGGCCCCCATGTACGCATCGTCGCCCTGATGCGCAACTTCAAGCAGACCGCGGCCATGCAGGCGGGGCTCGACGCGGCCCGCGGCGACGTCATCGTCACCATGGACGGCGACCTGCAGAACGACCCCATCGACATCCCGCGCATGGTCGGCCGTCTGCTGCGTGAAGACCTCGACCTGGTGGCCGGCTGGCGCAAGAACCGCAAGGACGGCATGATCCTGCGCAAGATCCCCTCCAAGATCGCCAACCGCCTGATCGCCCGCATCACCGGCGTGCACCTGCAGGACTATGGCTGTTCCCTCAAGGCCTTCCGCGCCAGCGCCATCAAGAACGTGCGTCTGTATGGTGAGATGCACCGCTTCATCCCGGCCTGGCTGGCCACCGTCACCACCCCGCGCAAGATCGCCCAGGAAGAGGTCACCCACCACGCGCGCATGTTCGGCGAATCCAAGTACGGCATCTCGCGCACCTTCCGGGTCATCCTCGACCTGATCTTTGTTTACTTCTTCATGCGCTTCCGTACCCGCCCGGGGCACTTCTTCGGTGGCATCGGGCTGGGACTGGGAGCGCTGGGCATGCTGATCCTCAGCTACCTGGGCCTGCTCAAGCTGTTCACGGGCGCCTCGATCGGCACCCGTCCGATGTTCTTCGGCGGCTTCTTCTTCGTGATTGCCGGCATCCAGATGGTGACCACCGGCGTGCTCGCCGAACTACTCACCCGGGTGTACTTCGAGTCCGGCCAGAGCCAGGCCTACGTGGCCCAGGACCGTGCAGCCCTGGACGACAGCCAGGGCTGGCGTACCGTCGGCAGCAAGTAAGCGGCTCCGCCCATGCCCGGATTCCACCCCGCCGGCGCGCCTCTCGCCGGCAGCATCCTCGGCCGCCTGATCCTTGCGCTTCCTTTGCTGGCCTTCCTGCTGCGTCTTGGCGGCGCGCCCCTGTTCGATGTGGACGAAGGCGCGTTTTCGGAAGCCACCCGCGAGATGTTCGAACGGGGTGACTTCCTGTTCACCTATCTCAACGGCGCACCGCGTTTCGACAAGCCGATCCTGGTCTACTGGCTGCAGTCCGTCGGGTATCTGATCTTCGGGGTCAGCGAGTGGGCGTTCAGGTTGCCTTCGGCGATGGCCGCCATTGTCTGGAGCTACGCCACCTACTTCTTCGCCCGTCGCCGTATCGGCGAGGATGCGGCCTTGCTCGCACTGGCTGTGGCCTGCACGGCCCTCGGCCCTTTTGCCATCGGCCGCGCCGCCACCGCCGACGGCCTGCTCAACTGCCTGCTGGCCCTGACCCTCTTCGATGTCTGGCGTCACCTGGAAAGCGGACGCCGCGCCCCCTTGCTGCGGGCCTTTGTCTGGATCGGGCTGGGCGCCCTGACCAAGGGGCCGGTTGCCCTGATCGTCCCGGGAACGGTGAGCCTGCTCTACTGCGCCAGCCGCGGCGAATGGAAAACCTGGTTCCGCACCGTCTTCAACCCCCTTGGCCTGCTGATCCTGACGGCCATCGCCGCCCCCTGGTACGCCTACGCCTACGCGCTCCACGGCCAGGACTTCATCGATGGTTTCATCATGCGCCACAACGTCCAGCGCTTTTCCGGATCGCTGGAAGGCCACGGCGGCAGTGCGTTCTACTACCTGATCGCCGTACCGCTACTCCTGCTCCCCTGGAGCGGCCTGTTCTTCAACGCCCTGGCAAGGGTCCGCAGCGATGTGCATGACCCTCTCCGGCGTTTCCTGTGGATCTGGTTCGGTTTCGTGCTGGTCTTCTTCTCCCTGTCCGGAACCAAGCTGCCCCACTACGTGCTCTACGGGTGCACGCCCTTGTTCATCCTGATCGGGCTGCATGCGGGCGAAGCCCGTCGGGCATGGCCCCACCTGATCGCACCGGGCCTGTTACTCCTGCTCTTTCCGCTGCTGCCAAACCTGTTTGATGCCCTGGCCCATAGCAGCCTGGGTGACGGCTTCTACCGCGCCCAGCTGGCACGCGCCCTTGAGGTTGCCGACGGCACTTACATCGCCGCGACAGTCGGTGGCCTGATGGTCTGGTTCGGCATCATGTTCTTCCCCCGGATCCGGCTCATCCCCAAACTGGTCATCACGGCCGCCTTGCAGGTCATTCTGCTGGCCGGCATCGTTGTCCCCTACGCTGGCGAGCTGGCGCAAGGCCCGGTCAAGGCCGCCGGCCTGAAAGCCCGGGAGCTCGGCGAAGACGTGATGTTCTGGCGCTTCACCACGGCACCCAGCTTCAGCGTCTATCGTCAGGCCATCACCGTCAAGGGCAGCCCCGAAGCGGGCCAGGTGGCCCTCACCCGCGTGGACCGTCTGCCCGCCGATGCGCCGGTGGACATCCTTTTCCGCGAAGGGGGCGTCGCCCTGGTGCGGATCAAGCCATGAACGACCGCAGTCTCGTCGGGCCGCTGGCCCTCATCGCCGCCCTGCTCACCGCCTACCGCATCTGGGTGATCAACCACCTGGGCATCGACTTGTACGTGGACGAGGCCTACTACTGGGGCTGGTCCCAGAACCTGGACTGGGGCTATTACTCCAAACCACCGCTGATCGCCGCGCTGATCGCCGCCAGCACCGCCTTGCTCGGCAACGGACTGGTGGCTATCAAGCTGCCCTCCTTGCTGCTCTACCCAGCCACCGCGTTTGCCCTGTATGGGCTGGGCCGCCGTTTGTACTCGCCCCGGGTCGGCTTCTGGGCCGGGCTGTGTTTCCTGTCCATGCCCCTGGTGGCCGCCCTGGGCCTGTTCGTATCCACAGACGCGCCCCTGCTGCTGTGCTGGTCACTGGCCCTGCTCTTTCTGCTGCGGGCGCTGGAGGGCGATGGATGGGCGGACTGGCTGGCCTGCGGCGCGGTGATCGGCATCGGCCTGATGTCCAAGTACACCATGGCTGCCTTTCTGCCGTCAGCGCTGCTGCTGATCATCCTCGACCCACGTCATCGGCGCTGGCTGGCCCGCCCCCAACCCTGGGTAGCCCTGCTGCTGGCCTTTGCGGTGCTGTCGCCAAACCTCTACTGGAACTGGACCCACGACTTCCCCACCTTCCGCCATACCGCCGAGATCACCCGGGTCGGCCACGGCGAGCGGGGTCTTCATCCGGGCCAACTCGGCGAATTCCTGGGCGCTCAGTGGCTTTCCTTCGGTCCGGTGCTGGGAATACTGCTGGCCTGGGCACTGCTCCGCAGCGGGAGCCTTGCCCGAACCCCCGCCCACCGCACCCTGCTGATCTTCATCCTGCCCTTGCTGTTGCTGGTGAGCCTGCAGGCACTCACCGGCCGGGCCAACGGCAACTGGGCTGCGCCTGTCTTCATCGCGGCCTGTCTGCTGGTACCGGCTGTATTCCTCAAAGAGCGGAAGCGCTGGGTCGTCGCAGGCATCGCCTTCAATCTCATTGCATCCACCGCCGCCTACCACTGGCCGGACCTGGCCCGTGGCACCGGCATCGAACTCACCGCAAAGAACGATCCCTTCAAGCGTGCCCGTGGCTGGATCAATCTTGCGGAGGCCGTGCGCCCCTACCTGGCTGCGCATCCGGGCAGCGTGCTGGTGGCCGAAGACCGGGAACTGATCGCCCATCTGGTCTACCGCCTTCACCCGGCCGAGTATGCTGCCTGGCATCCGGGCGGGACGCCCATCGACCACTATGAGCTGATGACCACCCTGAGCGACAAGCGCGGCCGGGACATCCTCTATGTTGGCAGAAAGGCTGAGATCCCCGAGATCGCCGCACGCTTCGCCTCCAGCGAGAAACTCGGCAAGGTCGTCGTGCCCATCCACAAGGATTTCCGGCGCGAGGTCCACGTCTTTCTGCTGCGGGATTTCCAGGGTTACTGAGGCCTGAAGCCCCAGGCATCAAAGCTCAGCTGGCTGAATGAAAAAAGCCGACCGGTTTTGCGACCGGTCGGCTTTTTTCTTTAGGACCGCGGACCGCTTACTTGGCAGCCAGTGCGGTCTTGATCTGCTCGAGGGTCGAGGGATCCTCGATGGTGGTCAGATCGCCCGGATCACGGCCCTCAGCCAGCGCCTGGATGGAGCGACGCAGCATCTTGCCGGAGCGGGTCTTGGGCAGACCGGAGATGAAATGCACCCGGGCCGGACGGGCGATGGCGCCGAGGCTGCCATCCACCAGCTTCATGACAGCCTTTTCAAGCGCAGCCACCTTTTCCGGGGTGTCCACCGACGCCGGGTCCTTGACCACGGCGAAGGCCATGGGCATCTGACCCTTGAGCTGATCGGCCACACCAACCACGGCCACTTCGGCAATCGCCGGGTGGGCCTGGACGGCTTCCTCGATCTCACGGGTGCCAAGACGGTGGCCGGCAACGTTGATCACGTCATCGGTACGGCCGAGGATCTTGTAGTAGCCGGCGTCGTCCTTGATGCCCCAGTCGAAGCTGGAATAAACCAGCGGCTCCTGGAACAGGGTGAAGTAGGTGGACACGAAGCGCTTGTCATCGCCCCACACGGTGGACAGGCAGCCCGGCGGCAGCGGCGGCACCACGCCGACGATGCCCTTTTCGTTGGGGCCGCACTCGGAACCGTCGTCGCGGAACAGACGCACGTCGTAGCCATACACCGGGAAGCCGGGAGAGCCGAGCTGGACCTCCTGCTTCTCGACGCCGGGCATCAGGGACAGCATGGCCCAGCCGGTCTCGGTCTGCCAGTAGTGGTCGATGACCTGGATGCCCAGCTCATCCATCATCCACTTGTGGGAGGTTTCATCCATCGGCTCGCCGGCGCAGTAGAGGGCGCGCAGCTTGGACAGGTCGTATTTCTTGAGGAAAGCCGGGTCCTGCTTCTTGAGCACGCGGATGGCGGTCGGCGCGCTGAACATCACGGTGACTTCCTGATCCTGACAGATCTTCCACCAGATGCCGGCATCGGGACGCAGCGGGGTGCCTTCGTACATGATCGTGGCCATGCCATTGATCAGCGGGCCATAGATGATGTAGCTGTGGCCCACCACCCAGCCGATGTCGGAGGTGGAGAAGAAGGTCTCGCCCGGGTTGCCGCAGTAGATGTGCTTCATCGACGCAGCCAGGGCCACGGCGTAGCCGCCGGTGTCACGCTGCACGCCCTTCGGCTTGCCGGTGGTGCCGGAGGTGTACAGGATGTAGCTGGGTTCGGAGGACTCGAGCCACGTGACAGGCACCTGGGCATCCATGTGCTTGGCGCGCAGGGTGCCGTAATCCACGTCACGGCCGGCGACAACGTTCATTTCCTTGTCGAGACCACGATCGACCATCAGCACGGCGGCGGGCTTGTGCTCGGCCAGGCCGATGGCTTCGTCCAGCAGGTGCTTGTAGGGAACCGGGCGGCCGCCGCGCATGCCGGCGTCGGAGGAGACGATCACGGTCGGCTTGGCATCGTCGATACGGGTGGCCAGGGAGTGGGAGGCAAAGCCGCCGAACACCACCGAGTGGATCGCGCCAATGCGGGTGCAGGCCAGCATTGCGAAGCAGGCCTCGGCGATCATCGGCATGTAGATCAGGACGCGGTCGCCCTTCTTGACGCCCAGATCCTGGTAGATCGCCGCCATGCGCATGACTTCGGTGCGCAGCTCCGAGAAGGAGTAGATCTTTTCTTCGTCGGTCTCGGTGGAGATATAGACCAGGGCCTTGCCGTTGGGGTTGGTTTCCGCGTGGCGGTCAACCGCGTTGTAGCAGAGGTTGGTTTCGCCGCCGACGAACCACTTGACGAAAGGCGGCTTGGAAAAATCGTAGATCTGCTCCGGTGCTTTGTTCCAGTGAATCAGTTGCGCCTGCTCTCCCCAGAAGCCGTTACGGTCTTCGACGGAGCGCTTGTGAAATTCCTTGTATGAAGCCATGGGTTCCTCTCCCTTTTTCGAATAGTCAAACCACTGCGTTGGATGGCGATGCGTCTTGGCGCCCGCCTTGTTATTCGTCCTTGGGTGCTGCACTTACCAGACCGGTTTCTGCAACGCGCGCGAGGGTGACGAGCGGCAGACCGGAGGGGAATTCGGATTCTATCAATTCCAGCAGAGGCAAGAGTGTCCGTATGGCATCAGGGAGCTGTTTGCGCAAACGGGGATCAAGGCCGGCGGTGCGTAGCTGAAGGAGGTACTGGTCGATGCTGATCGGAGCACGCGTCCGAGTGCCAACCATCTCTGCCGTGATCTCTCCCCTCTCGCCCATCACCCGGTTGCCACCCTCGGCCCTGCCCGCGGCAATACGCTGCACCGCAACACCAATGAGGTGGCTGACGGTCTGGATCTTGCCGGGTTCGGCGGCCGCCAGACCGATGGTGATCTGGATGCGGATGCGCTCCTCGCGGTAGGTCATCACGATGTGATCGATGGCCGCCCGAAGACGCATCGCAAAAGCACATGCACCGTCCATATTGGTGCTCGGCGACACGATGACGAAGCGGGCCGGCGCCAGCTCGGCAACGGTATCTTCTTGCCGCAACTTGGTGGCCAGTATCTTGGACAGCTTGCGATTGACCAGCTGCGCCACGTGCGCCCCATAGCGAGCGATCAGGCTGTCGAACTGGTCGATCTCGATGACCATCACGGAGAGATCCCCATGTCGCCGCTGGGCCAGCGAGAGCTCCTGTGCTGCGTGGTAGTGCAGATAGGACGGCGTGGCCAGCCCGGAGGTGGGGTCGGTAGGGCTGGCCGTAGCCAGGGCCGCCCGGCTCTCTTCCAGATCCCGCTGGGTACGGGCCAACTGGGTCAGGGCCTCCAGGCGCGCCAGCAACTCCACGTTGCCGATGCTCTTGGAGATGAAATCGGTGGCCCCGGCGCTCTTGGCCTTGACCCGCACATCAGGCTCGTCGTCGCCCGAGATCACCACCACCGGCAAAGTATTGATGCGGGAGATGCGGCTACGGCGAATGCGCTCAAGCAAGCCGTAGCCATCCAGGCGAGGCATGCCGATGTCGGTGATCACCGCCTGGATGGTCGGGTCCACCATCAGGGTCTGCCAGCCCGCTTCTCCATCGGCTTCCTCACGTACCTCAAAGCGGTCCCGCACGTGCCGGATGATGGACGCACGCACCATCCGGGAATCATCGATGATCAGTACCCGTGGCAGGGCCTGATCGCTTTCGTCATTCATGCTGGACTCGCTTGAGAGGGACTTCAGCTGTTAACGGCAATCACGGTGCGCCCCTTGACCCGGCCGGCAATGAAGTCATCAAACACGCCGGGCAACTCGGCAAAGGGCACGGTGCGGGTCATCTGGGCCAGGTGACGGGGCTTGAGATCGGTGGCCAGACGCTCCCAAACCCGCGTACGGGTCGGGAAGCCCATGTAGCCGGAGTCGATCCCGAGCAGGCTCACGCCGCGCAGGATGAAGGGGAACACCGTGGTCGGCAGATTGATGCTTTGGGCGTTACCGATGCTCGCCACCGTACCGGCCTGCTTCATGGTGGACAGCACCCAGGCCAGAATGTCCCCACCCACGTTATCAACTGCACCTGCCCACAAGCCGGCATCCAGGGGGCGCGTCTTGGCCGGATCGATGGTGTCACGCAGGCGGATCTCCGCCGCACCAAGGTCCTTCAGATAGCCCTCTTCATGCGCCTTGCCGGTCAGCGCGACCACGTGATAGCCCAGCCCTGCCAGCATGTCGATGGCCAGACCGCCGACGCCACCACTGGCACCGGTGACGATGACCGGACCATTCTCGGGACACAAGCCGTTGTCCTCCATGCGAACCACACCCAACGCCGCCGTAAACCCCGCTGTACCCAGTGCCATAGCGTCGAAGAGCGACAGGCCAACGGGCAAGGGCACGACCCAGCCTGCCGGAATCCGCGCGTACTCCGCATAGCCACCATGGTGGGCAACACCAATATCGAAACTGGTAGCGATCACCTCATCCCCCGCCTTGAAGCGCGGATCGGCGCTCTCGACCACGGTCCCCGAAAGATCGATTCCCCCCACGCAGGGAAAACGACGGATGATCTTCCCAGCACCCGTTGCAGCCAGCGCATCCTTGTAATTCACGCTCGAATAGGCCACTTTGATAAGAACTTCGCCTGCATCGAGGGCATCAACGGACAGTGTCTCCATGGCCGAAGACACCTTGCGGTTTTCGTCCTGACGGATCACGAAGGCCTTGAAGGGGGAAACAACGCTGGACATGCTTTTCTCCTCTTGAATGGGCGCCAGGCCGGCGCTCCTGTTGTTAGTCCGTCGATTATAGCTCCGGCACCGGCGATGCATCCGGACACCGGCCCAGCACCTCAATCCTGCGTCACTCGTGCCGTAAATGGAGTCATCGCCCGCCGGAAAAAAACCATGGCCCTCATCACCCAAGCCTTTGACACTATCGATGCCTATCTGGCGTTCTTCGGCAACGAGCCCATCCCTGTCCTGAAACATACGGTCAAGGAACTGCAGGCCATGCGGGAAGAAGAGGAGAGCATCAACGGACGCACGGTGGCAGCCCTTGTGCTGAGTGATCCGATGATGACCCTGAAAGTCCTGATCCACATCGAATCTCACCGCAGGGCCAGGCAGAACCACGATATCACTACCATTGAGCGGGCCATCATGATGATGGGCATCTCGCCCTTCTTGCGGGAGTTTGCCGATCTGCCCACGGTGGAAAATCACATTGCAGCCCACCCCCGGGCCCTGGTCGGTGTATTGAAAGTCATCGGTCGGGCGCGCCGGGCAGCGCGCTATGCCCGGGACTGGGCCATCCTGAGACACGATCTGGACGTAGACGAGATCACCGTCGCCGCGCTTCTATCGGAAGTCACCGACATCCTGTGCTGGAGCTTTGCACCAGACCTCACGCTGCAGGTATACGAGACTCAACGCCTTGATCGCAGCCTGCGTTCCGGCGCTGCACAGCGGGCTGTGTTCAACTTCTCGGCAAGGGAAATGCAACTGGCACTGGTGCGCCAGTGGCATCTGCCCGAGCTACTCATCTCGATGATGGACGAACGGCAGATCCAGAACCCCCGAGTTCGCACCGTACAGCTAGCCACCAGCCTCGCACGACATACTGCCCAAGGCTGGGACAATGCGGCCATCCCCGATGACCTCGCGGCGATTGAGGCCCTACTCCACATTGGGCGGGAAAGCCTGCTCCATCGTTTGTCAGTACCCCATGAGGCTACCGAGCACCTGCTTCAGGCCGGCGGCCGGCCGGAGGGTGCCCTTCCTCCTCCCGCGTGACGTCGCCTACTTGCCGCCCCGGGACTCCAGCACTTCCCAGCGCAGCATGGCGGCTTCGAGCTCTGCCTCCAAGGTCTGCAGACGTGCGTTCAAACCAGGAATCTCCTGAGAACTGTCCCGATACGTCGCCGGGTCATTCAGACGCGCCTGGACCTGCGCCTGCTCGGCTTCCAGTCCGGCAATGCGATCCGGCAGCGCCTCCAGTTCGCGCTGCTCCTTCCAGCTAAGCTTGGCAGGCTTTGTCGCCGCTACCGCAGCTGTAGGTGCCTCCTTCTTCACCGGGGAGGCTTTCGGTGTAGCAGGCACGCTCGCCGTAGCCGCAGACTTGCGCACTCTCAGCCAGTCATCGTAGCCACCGGCATACTCCTTCCAGCACCCCTCACCTTCCGCCGCGATCACCTGGGTCACGACGTTGTCGAGAAAGGCCCGGTCGTGGCTGACCAGGAAAACCGTACCGTCGTATTGGGCGAGCAGATCTTCGAGCAGATCAAGGGTCTCGATGTCTAGATCGTTGGTCGGCTCATCCAGCACCAGAACATTGGCTGGACGGGCAAACAGGCGGGCCAGCAAGAGACGATTGCGCTCGCCCCCGGACAAGGACTTGACCGGCGAACGGGCGCGCTGGGGAGAGAACAGGAAATCCCCAAGGTAGCCAATGATGTGCGTGCGGTGGCCTGCAATCTCCACATAATCCGACCCCGGGCTGATGACTTCGGTCAGCGGCGCTTCAGGGTCAAGCTGCGCACGCAACTGATCGAAATAGGCCACGGTCTGCCGGGTACCGCGACGGATGCTTCCCTCGTCCGCCTCAAGCTCACCGAGAATCAGCTTGAGCAGGGTGGTCTTGCCGGCGCCATTCGGCCCGATCAGGCCAATGCGGTCGCCGCGCAGGATGCGGGTGGAAAAATCCCGAACGATATGTCGGTCGCCAAAGGTCTTGCCCACATGCTCCAGCTCCGCCACCATCTGGCCGCTACCATCGCCCCTGTCCAAGGCCAGCTTGACGTTGCCGAAGCGATCACGACGCGCACTCCGCTCCCGTCGCAGGGCCTCCAGCCGCCGCACACGCCCTTCATTGCGGGTTCTGCGAGCCTCCACTCCCTTGCGAATCCACACCTCCTCTTGGGCAAGCAGCTTGTCGAAGCGTGCATTGGCCTTCTCTTCTGCATCAAGCTGATCCGCCTTGCGCGCCAGATACTCAGTGAAGCGCCCGGGGAAACTGCTCAGCAGGCCGCGATCAAGTTCGACGATGCGCGTGGCCACGTTGTCCAGGAAGACCCGATCGTGGGTAATCACCACCACGGCCCCCGGAAAATCGCGAATGAGCTCTTCCAGCCACAGGATGCCGTCGATATCCAGGTGGTTGGTTGGCTCATCGAGCAAGAGCATTTCCGGCTCGCCAACCAGGGCACGGGCCAAGGCCACACGTTTGATGCCACCACCAGAAAGACTCCCCACCCGCGCATCTCCGGACAGACGAAGCTGGGCCAGAACCTGCTCCACCTTTTGCTCCAGGCGCCAAGCCTGGGCGTCCTCGACGCGGTGCTGGACCTCCTCCAGGTGTGCAAGAGCGGCATCACTACCGTCCTCAGCCACTGCCAACATGGCCGCGTGGTAGTCCACCAGAAGCTTCGCCACATCCCCCAGACCATCAGCCACTGTCTCGAAAACGCTTCGCTCCAGCGGGAAATCCGCCTCCTGCGGCACATAGGCAACCCGCGCACCGGGTTGCCGCCAGAGACGCCCGTCATCCAGCGTGGCCTGGCCAGCCAAGGCTTTCAACAGACTGGACTTTCCGCTGCCGTTACGCCCGATCAGGGCCACACGCTCACCGGGATCGAGCTGAAAGGCCGCCTTGTCGAGCAAAGCGACATGTCCAAATGCGAGGCAGGCGTCGTCGAGAGTAATCAGGGGCATGGGGTAAGCAGGCGGTCGGGCAGAAAGGTCGCGATTCTACCCCGCCCCGGCATCGAGCCGGAGTAGCAGCACAGATCTTCGGGGCAGCTGGCCGAGCAAGCCAGAGTGTCAATGTGCCTAACACGTGCTGCATTAGCGTTGACTTGGCTTGGCCTTGTCTGTTTAATACGAATTATTCTCATTCTACTTGCTATTAACGTGAACAGAACCGCCCCTCCTCTGAACGCACCAAGGCCAAACACTCAGACTTCTCCAGTCTTGGGCGAGATCGAGGCGCCAATCCGCAGCAGGGATCTGTTCAACAACCGTCCGTGCGTTTACATTGAGCACGAAGGCATGATTTATGCTCTTCGAGCCACGCGCGCAGGCAAGCTGATCCTGACCAAATGACGGGAACAACCGGATCCCGAACCTGCACAGGCCAAACCAGCTTTTGTGCGCTCACGGCTGTTTGAAGGAAATACGACAATGTATGTTTGCGTCTGTCGAGCGGTGACCGAGAAACACATTGAGTCCGCAGTCAATGCAGGGGCCAGGCGCCTGCGCGACCTACGGACACAGTTGGGCGTTACCGAAGAATGCGGACGCTGCGCAAAGTGCGCCAAGCAATGCCTCGATGAAGCCGTCGGGCAGGCCTGCGCCTCCGCCATCCACCCCACCTGCGGCCCGGTCTCTTTTTCATTGATCCAGGAGGCTGCGTGAGGACAACGCTTGCCAGCCAGATCGCCTGACCCGCGCCAGAAACCGCGCGGAACATACCTGAACTCAAGCAAGGAAACGGAGGCTTCGGCCTCCTTTCTTGTGCCTTTCAGTCCAGGGAGACGCAACATCGGTGCAGGAATACGCCCATGCTAGGCATACAAATAAAAATGCCGCTCAGCGCTGGCTGAACGGCATTTTTTGCGACGGCTTTTCAGGCTCTCATCGCTTCGGGTCGGCGAAACTACAACCGACCCACGGCTCGCTTATCAGGCGGCCACAGCTCCCATACCCTTGATGGCAGCCGAGAGACGGCTCTTGTGGCGAGCAGCCTTGTTCTTGTGAATGATCTTCTTGTCAGCAATGCTGTCGATCGTACGCTGAGACGAAACGAAAACTTGCTGAGCAACCTGCTTGTCGCCACCATCAACCGCCTTGCGGACAGCCTTGATAGCAGTGCGCAGACGGGAACGCAGACTCATGTTGAGGGCGCGAGCCTTAACAGCTTGCCGGGCGCGCTTACGGGCTTGTGCCGAGTTGGCCATCTTTTAGTGATCCTGAAATAAATGCAGTGAAGGCATGGATTTTATTGGAAAACAAACCCTCTTGGCAAGACTTTTATTCAGGACGGAACCCGCCCAAATAGACAGGGCCCCACCATTTCTGGCGGAGCCCCGAATCAAGCACAAATAAAGATCAGATGCGCTCGAAGATAGTAGCAATACCCTGACCGCCACCAATACACATGGTCACCAGCGCGTAGCGGCCACCGGTGCGATGGAGCTCATAGATGGCCTTGGTTGCGATGAAGGCACCGGAACAACCAACCGGGTGCCCCAGAGCAATGGCACCGCCGTTCGGGTTGGTCTTGGCCGGATCCAAACCAAGGACGCGCATGACGGACAGAGCCTGGGCAGCAAAAGCTTCGTTGGACTCGATTACATCCATCTGATCCAGCGTCAGGCCTGCCTTCTTGAGGGCCAGGCGGGAGGCGGGGATCGGACCTTCACCCATGATGTCGTTAGGCACACCTGCAACGGCATAGGACACCAGACGCGCCATCGGCTTGTAACCAGCGTTGACTGCGGTGGAGCCATCAGCCAGCACAAAGAAAGCGGCGCCATCGTTGATGCCGGAAGCGTTACCAGCGGTGACGGTACCGTCCTTCTTGAAGGCCGGCTTCATCTTGGCCAGCGACTCCATTGTGGTGCCGCGCTTCAAATGCTCGTCGGTATCAAACACCACGTCGCCCTTGCGGGTCTGCTTGACGATGGGAACGATCTGGGACTGGAAATGACCTGCATCAATGGCCGCTGCAGCACGCCGCTGGGACTCGACAGCGAAAGCATCCTGCTCTTCACGGGTGATACCGTGCTTGGCAGCCAGGTTCTCGGCAGTGATACCCATGTGGCCAACGCCAAACGGATCGGTCAGCACAGCAACCATGCTGTCGATAGCCTTCGTGTCACCCATGCGGGCCCCTGAGCGCAGGGCGGGCAGCAGGTAGCTGGCCTTGGACATGACTTCGACACCTCCACCGATACCGTAATCGGCGTCGCCCAACAGAATGTTTTGGGCGGTGGTAACAATACCTTGCAGGCCAGACGAGCACAGACGGCTCACCTGCATTGCGACGGACTCCATGGGGAGGCCAGCCTGAATCGACGCGACGCGGGAAACATAGGCGTAGCGGGAATCGGTGGGCATACAGTTGCCGACGGTGACATAGTTGATCAGCTGCGGATCCACGCCGGAGCGGGCAACCGACTCCTTCATGACGATGCCGGCCAGCTCACTGGCGTCGAAATCGGCCAGAGCACCACCGAAAGCACCAATAGCGGAACGAACTGCACTCAATACGACTACTTCGCGACTAGCCATCTGTATTCCTCCTCAGAATTATTACGATTAATTACCGACCCAACCTGCGATACCCAATAGCGCCAACAGCAACATTACCAGCACCAGAGTGCGCCAGATCAAACCGATAGTGCTCTGCATGAAATCAGCGTCGGCCTCGTCACCGACACCCATTTCCGGTCGCTCGACGACATCTCCCGACTCGTGAATCGGCATCCCCAGCCGAACGCCCAAGGCTCCGCCTCCACTGGCGAGCAGTATACCGGAAGCCTTGTCCTTCCATTGATTGGCTTGGGCCCGCCAGCAATACACACCATCCTCGAAATCACCTACCACGGAAAACGCTGCAGCAGTCATTCGCACGGGAAGCCAGTCGAGCACAGCGAAGGCACGGGACGGAAAATCTCCGAAGGCACCAAAATCAGGATCGAGCCGCCGCTGACGGCCCCACTCTTCGTCGAGGAAGCGTGCCAGCCGATACAGGATGGCACCACTGGGGCCCGGCAGGATGATGAACCAGAAGGCAACACCAAAGACATTGCGGTGGGACGCGATGAGAGCCTCCTCGATGGCGAGGCGTGCAACTTCACTTGAGCTCGAATCGTCATGACGACGTCCGCGCCACTCCCCCAGGATCTGCCTGGCACGCGGGACCTCGCCCATGCGCAGCGCAAGCTGGATATCCGTGAAAAAGTGGCTTACCTGACGAAAGCCCATCGTCAGATACAGGATCAGAACATTGAAGAGCACCCCGAGCAGGGGACTGACGTGCCAGAGGACGAAATAGAACAGTGCCGCACCAAAACACGCAGCGAGTATCGCCACCCACCACGCAACCGCACCATGACGGGACTCTCCATCATTGAAACGATCTTCCAGGAAACGGGCAAAAAGCTTCAGGGGTGCCTGGACAAAACGCGCGACAGGCAGCGGACGAAGTTGCTCCAGGAGGAGTGCGACTATCAGCGAAAACAGGGTCATTCGACGGGGGGTCTTGAACGACCCTCATTGTTCATTCCTATTGGGGATGCTCCAAGATACCATCAAACCAACCCATTACAAATGGCGTTCGCTCATCGATCCAGGAAACGTTGCAGGCTGACGATCATCCCGGCCGTGGCTCCCCAGATGAAGTAGTCGCCGTAGGGCATGGCATAGTACTCCCTCAAACGACCACGCACCTCGGCGCGATGCAGCTGATGGTTGTTCACATCGAGCAGGAAGGACAGGGGCACCTCGAAGACCTCTGCCACCTCAAACTCATCTGGCACGAGTTCAAAGGGTGGCGTGACCAGTCCAACCACGGGAGTCACATCGAAACCCGTACCCGTATGGTACTGGGGCAGGCAACCAAGCAGTTCGACGTGCTGGCGCGACAAACGGATCTCCTCTTCAGTCTCCCGGAGGGCCGTATCGATCGGGGAAAGATCCTGATCCTCGACACGCCCGCCGGGGAAACTCACCTGTCCGGGATGGTGATGCAGATGATCCGTGCGGCGCGTCAACAACACGGTGGGGGTAGGCTGACGCAGAACGATGGGCACGAGGACGGCAGCTGGCCGCAAAGGGCCACGCGGGACTCCCTCCTCGGCTGGAGATTCATACCCTCCTGCAGTGGAGAAGCGCTGACGCCACCAGTCAACCGAATATACCGCTGGAGAATGCTGTTTTCTGTCCATGGAGTCAGCGCTCAATAACGTTGTCGCAGATAAAGTGCGGTCCCCTCACGACGCATGTCCATCCGGTTGAGAAAGCTCATGCCAAGTAGCACATAGGGCATTTCAGCGTCGACCACAACGCCAGGCACATTGCGCAGCGTAACCGAACCTGCGCTCACCCTGTCGAGGGATACCAACCAGCCGCGGACAAGTCCGTTGGCAGTCTGCATGGTTAGCAGGGTGATGCAAAACCCAGTGAACGATCCGGCCACCCGCCTGTCCTAGCCGTATCCCCGAACCCCAGGCAGAACAACGATGCGCGGCGA
>NZ_JBIJDC010000189.1:0-3499 GCF_044344315.1 Zoogloea sp.
CTTCAGCATGGCCAGCGAGCGGGCGATGCGCTTGCGGGTGGCGTGGGGCATGATGACGTCGTCGATGAAGCCACGGGCGCCGGCCACGAACGGGTTGGCGAACTTGGCCTTGTATTCGGCTTCACGCTCGGCCAGCTTGGCCGGATCATTCTTCTCTTCGCGGAAGATGATTTCCACGGCGCCCTTCGGGCCCATCACCGCGATTTCAGCCGACGGCCAGGCGAGGTTCACGTCGCCACGCAGGTGCTTGGAGGACATCACGTCATAGGCACCGCCATAGGCCTTGCGGGTGATCACGGTGACCTTGGGTACGGTGCACTCGGCGTAGGCGTAGAGCAGCTTGGCGCCGTGCTTGATGATGCCGCCGTATTCCTGAGTGGTACCCGGCATGAAGCCCGGGACGTCCACGAAGGTGACGACCGGAATGTTGAAGGCGTCGCAGAAGCGCACGAAGCGGGCGGCCTTGATGGAGGACTTGATGTCCAGGCAACCGGCCAGCACCAGCGGCTGGTTGGCGACGATGCCCACCGGGTTACCGTCGATGCGACCGAAACCGATGATGATGTTCTTGGCGTAGTCGGCCTGCAGTTCGAAGAAGTCGCTGTCGTCGACAATCTTGACGATCAGCTCCTTCATGTCGTACGGCTTGTTGGCGTTGTCCGGCACCAGGGTGTCAAGGGAGTAGTCGAAACGGTCGACCGGGTCGTTGGTCGGCGTGACGGGGGGCTGCTCCCGGTTGTTGGCCGGCAGGAAGTTCATGAAACGACGCAGCATGGACAGGGCTTCGACGTCATTCTCGAAGGCCAGGTCAGCCACACCGGACTTGGTGGTGTGGGTCACCGCGCCGCCCAGTTCCTCGGCGGTCACGTCTTCGTGGGTCACGGTCTTCACGACTTCCGGACCGGTCACGAACATGTAGGAGGAGTCCTTCACCATGAAGATGAAGTCGGTCATGGACGGGGAATACACCGCACCACCGGCACAGGGGCCCATGATCATGGAGATCTGCGGCACCACGCCGGAGGCCATCACATTGCGCTGGAACACGTCGGCGTAGCCACCCAGGGAGGCGACACCTTCCTGGATGCGGGCACCGCCCGAGTCGTTGAGGCCGATCACCGGCGCGCCGACCTTCATGGCCTGATCCATGACCTTGCAGATCTTCTCGGCGTGGGTCTCGGACAGGGAGCCACCGAACACGGTGAAATCCTGGGAGAACACGAAGACCAGGCGGCCGTTGATGGTGCCATAGCCAACCACAACACCGTCACCCGGGGTCTTTTCGGCTTCATTCATGCCGAAATCGACGCAACGGTGTTCCTTGAACATGTCCCATTCTTCGAAGGAATCGGGGTCGAGCAGCAGCTCGATACGTTCACGGGCCGTCAGCTTGCCCTTCTTGTGCTGGCTGTCGATACGCTTCTGGCCGCCGCCGAGACGGGCGGCTTCGCGCTTCTTTTCCAGCTGGTGGATGATGTCGTGCATTTACAACCTCCAGTCAATAATCCTGTTGTACGTCGTTTTTTTATTCAGCCCAGATAGCCCAGCAGCCGCAGGGCGGCAGCGGAAGGCGTGGTCTGTCCGGCCTCGACGGCCGCCTGCAAACCGGGCAGATCCTGCTGTACCCGGGGGTGACCTGCAAATCGGGCCCGCAGGCCCTGGTCGATCAATTCCCACATCCAGGCCCGCGCCTGGTGACAGCGGCGGGCGTCGAATTCACCGCTCTGCTGCATCGCAGAACGGTAATTCCCGATGGTATTCCAGAACTCGGCAATGCCCTGCTTTTGCAGCGCAGACATCATCAGCACCGGCGGCGTCCAGTTGGGCGAGGCGTGCCGCAGCATGCCCAGCGCGCTCTTGATCTGGGAGCGGGCGATGTTGGCCGCCTGGGGGTTGATGTCGGCCTTGTTGATGACGATCAGGTCGGCGATCTCCATGATCCCCTTCTTGATCGCCTGCAGGTCATCACCGGCATTGGGCAGTTGCAACAGGCAGAAGATGTCGGTCATGCCGGCCACGGCGGTTTCCGACTGACCCACGCCCACCGTCTCGATGATGATCACGTCAAACCCGGCGGCCTCGCACACGAGCATGGCCTCGCGGGTCTTCTCGGCGACGCCGCCAAGACTCCCGGCGGACGGGCTCGGGCGGATGAAGGCTTCGGTGCGCTGGGAGAGCAACTCCATGCGCGTCTTGTCGCCAAGGATGGAGCCCCCGGTGACGCTGGAGGACGGATCCACCGCCAGCACCGCCACCTTGTGCCCCTGATCGATGAGATACAGCCCGAGGGCCTCGATGAAGGTGGACTTGCCCACCCCCGGCACACCGGAGATCCCCACCCGCATGGACTTGCCGGTATGGGGCAGCAGGCCTTCCAGCACATTGCGCGCGCGCTGCTTGTGGTCGGGCCGCTGGGACTCGATCAGGGTGATCGTCTTGGCGAGCGGACGCAGCTGATGCGCCAGAACCCCATCGACCAGGGCCTGGTCGGCGGGGTCCCGTTGCGGAAGGTCGGCGGGCATGTTCATGGGCTCAGTCATGGCGGACACGCCGGCAGAGCCGGCGCGTCATCGGTCGGTCGAGGGCGAATCAGGCCTTGCGGGCGGCCCGGATCTGCTTGAGGACTTCCCGGGCCGAGGTCTGGATCGGCGTGCCCGGGCCGAAGATGCCCTTGGCACCGGCGGCGTAGAGCGCGTCGTAATCCTGGGCCGGAATCACGCCGCCCACGAAGGTGATGATGTCGTCGGCACCCTGAGCCTTGAGGGCATTGATGATGGCCGGCACCAGGGTCTTGTGACCCGCCGCCAGGCTGGAACAACCCACTGCGTGGACGTCATTCTCGATGGCGTGGCGGGCAGCCTCTTCCGGCGTCTGGAAGAGCGGGCCGATGTCGATGTCGAAACCCAGGTCGGCGAAGGCCGAAGCCACTACCTTGGAACCCCGGTCATGGCCATCCTGGCCCAGCTTGGCGATCATGATGCGCGGACGGCGGCCTTCTTCAGCCACAAAGGCTTCGATGTCGGCCTTAAGGGCCTTCCAGTCGTCGTCGCCTTCGACCACGGCGTTGTAGATGCCGGTGACCGCCTGGGGGTTGGCACGGTAGCGGCCGAAGATCTCTTCCAGCGCATCGGAGATTTCACCGACGGTGGCGCGCAGGCGCACCGCCTTCACAGCCAGATCGAGCAGGTTGCCTTCACCGGTCTTGGCGGCTTCGGTCAGGGCTGCCAGGGCGGCGCTGACGGCGGCGCTGTCGCGGGTGGCGCGGATCTGGGCCAGACGGGCGACCTGGGCATCACGCACGGCATGGTTGTCGATGTCGAGGATCTCGATCGGGTCTTCCTTGGCGAGCTTGTACTTGTTCACGCCGACGATCACGTCCTTGCCGGAGTCGATGCGAGCCTGCTTGTCGGCGGCACACTCCTCGACCTTCATCTTGGCCCAGCCGGACTCGACCGCCTTGGTCATGCCACCCATGGCCTCGATCTCCTCGATCAGGGCC
>NZ_JBIJDC010000190.1:0-3494 GCF_044344315.1 Zoogloea sp.
GTCTTGATCCGGGTCACCCGACGCTTGATCTTCTTCTGCTCCATCGCCCCACCGATTTCATCGACACCGGCCAGAATCCTAGCTCAACGGCGGGGAGAGAGTTTCGCGACACCCTCTTCAATGACCCCAAGAGCCTGGCCAGCTGGTTCTACGACCCGGAGGCCACCCGCCTTCTGCTTGAAGACACGGCCATTGCCGCCTGAACTCCGACGGTTGCCGGCTCGGGATCCCCGGATCCCGCCGCTACCCGCCCGCTTCACAACTCAAACTTCGGAGCCATCATGCCTGCTACCCCAACCCGTACCCCCAGCTTTGTCCCCCGTTCTATCCCTCTCTCCCACGCCTGCGTGCGTGCCGGCGTAGCCCTCGCCACCCTGGCCGCGTTCTCGTCGGCCAATGCCACCAATGGCCCCATGCCCCACGGCTACGGCATCAAGGCCATGGGCATGGGCGGCGCGTCCATCGCTCTGCCCCAGGATGCCATCGCCGCCGCCAACAACCCCGCCGGCATGGCCATGGTGGGGGAGCGTTTCGACATGGGGCTGTCGGTGGTCATCGTCGACCCCAAGTCCAGCTTCGGCGGAACCGAGTACAAGGGCGATGGTGTAAAAGCCATCCCCGTGCCCGACCTCGGCTACAACCGCGTGATCGATGAGCGCCAGTCGATTGGCGTGTCGGTGTATGGAAACGGGGTGAGCACCGTTTACGACACCCCGCTCCTGGGCGGAAGCGGCAAGGACAGCGCCAAGCTGACCCAGATCATCGCCTCGCCCACCTACGCCTTCAAACTGGCACCGGGCCACGCCATCGGGGTGTCGGCGGACCTGGCCTACCAGCGCTTCAAGATCGACGGCGTACCCGACGCAACGGGCGTGGAAAGCCCCGGCGCCGATTCCTCCACCGGTGTCGGCTTCAAGCTGGGCTGGATGGGCCAGGTGAGCGAGCAATTCACCCTGGGCGCCATGTACTCGGCCCGCATCCGCATGGGCAAGCTGGGGGCTTACCGCAACCTGCTGGCCAATCGGGGCGAGTTCGACATCCCCGAGCGCTACGGCATTGGCCTGGCCTGGCGCCCCACCGCGGGCATCGTCGTTGCCGCCGACCTGATGCGGGTGAACTGGGGCGATCTCGACTCCTTTGCCAACGCCCTCACGGCGGCCGAGCCGGGCTTTGGCTGGCGCAGCCAGACCGTGTCGCGGATCGGCGCCTCCTGGCAGGCCAGCCCGGCGCTCACTCTGCGCACCGGGGTCAGCCACGGCCAGCAGATCGTCAGCCGGGAAAACGCCACCCTGAACTACCTGGCGCCGGTCACGCCCCAGGATCACTTCACCCTCGGCGCCACCTACGCCCTGAGCCGGGAAACCGAGCTGTCCTTCATGTACGCCCGCGCCTTCGGGTCGGAGGTGCGCGGGACCGGCCCGAGCACCGGGGTGAGCGTGGACATGTCCCAGCACTGGCTGGGCGCATCCCTGGCCTACAAGTGGTGATCACTGCCGTGCCGGCAATGCCGGCCTGAGAGGGCCGGGCTGCGCAGCGCCGCAGCCCGGGTCTGAATCTGAATGGAAAAGGAGTTTTCATGGTCAGCATCGACCTCTTTCGTGACGGCATGGCCCGCCTGGCAGGCGCCGTCAATGTGATCACCACCGACGGCCCCAAAGGCTTTGCCGGCATCACTGCCACCGCCGTGTGCAGCGTTACCGACCAGCCGCCGACCCTGCTCACCTGCGTCAACCGCAGCTCCTACGCCCACGGCTTCTTCAGCGGCAACGGCGTGCTGTGCGTGAATGTGCTGGCGGCCGACCAGCAGCACCTGGCCCAGCTCTTCGCCGACCGCAACATCAGCATGCCCGAGCGCCGCGCCCGGGTCTCCGCCCGGACCCTGGAAACCGGCAGCCCCGCCCTGGACGACGCCCTGGTGAGCTTCGACTGCCGCATCGTGCAACAGCAGTCCCTCGGCTCCCACGACCTGCTGATCTGCGAAGTGCAGGCCGTGAAGGCCGGAGATGCGGCCACCGGCTTGACGTACTTCCTCCGCAACTATCATCCTGTCGGCAGCGCGACCCCGGCCCCGGCCGAGGCGCACAGCCAAAACAACGCAAGGTGCGCCTGACACCTCGCACTGGAACAGGAGACATGCAATGACCACCACCACCGCCGAGAGCTTCACCTGGAGCGACCGCTACCTGCTCGGCTACACCGCCATGGACGACACCCATCGCGAGTTCGTCGCCTGCGTTGACGCCCTGCTCACCGCCAGCGACGCCCAGATCCCCGAGGCCCTCGAAGCCTTCATCCAGCACGCCGAAGCCCACTTCAAGCAGGAGAACGAGTGGCTCGCCGCCCCCGACTTCCCCGGCGGCGGCGAATGCCACATCGAAGAACACGAGAAAGTCATCAACTCCGCCTACGACGTCCGCGAAGTTGTCGCCCAGGGCCGGGTAGACGTCGCCCGGGACTACGCCCAGGCGCTGGTGGACTGGTTTCCCGGGCACGCGGACTACATGGATTCGGCGCTGGCAGCGTGGCAGGTGAAGCGGACGCACAACGGGCGGCCGCTGGTGTTTCGGAGAAGGGAGACGGTGTAGGGGAGGGCGCCAGCCAGCGCGGCCTCGCGGTTTTTTGTCGGGGCCCTTTGGTCTGGAATCAAATACCAGGTGATCCTTTGGAGCTCGCCGCCATGGTGCTTGTCAGTCCGCAGAAGATCGCCGCAGTCATGGCGCTGCCGGCGGTTCCCCACTCCTTCGCCGAACTCGATGAGATGGTTTCGAAGGGGCTCCCCAAGAGCGCCCTCAAAGCCAGCATCGACCACATCTGCGTGAGCGCCGAAGATCGCCGCCGGCTGCTCTGCCGCATCATCCCTGAGGCTACCTACAAGCGGCGGGGGCGCCTTAGCGCAGAGGCGTCCGAACGGGCCGAGCGTCTTGCCCGCATCTTTGCCACCGCAGCCTACGTCTGGAACTCCGACGACGACGCGCGGGCCTTCCTGACGGCACCCCACGCGATGCTCCAGGGGCACAGCCCGCTGGATGTTTCCCTCACTGAACTTGGTGCACGCCGCGTGGAAGAACTGCTGTGGCAACTCTTCCACGGCATCGCCGCCTGATGCCGCTGTAACGGACCGGAAACGAACGCCACCCTCTGTGGTATGGCACGGGCGCCGCCTTGATCGGCGGCCGATGGAACAGCCCCGGACGCCCGCTCCTCTACGCATCCCTGAGCTATGCGGGCGCGATGCTTGAAATCCTGGCCCATGCCAGCATCGGCCGGGCGCCAACCACACACCGTTACGTGATCGCAGATGTGCCGGACGACGTATCGGTCGAGCGCCACGACGCCGCATCACTCCCGCCGGGATGGGACGCCGAAAGTAAGCGTCGCCCCTGTCCCGTCTTGATCCCATTTCTTTGATCCGCGAAGGTGTCCACCATTTTTGAGGGTGGACACCATGGAGATTGAGAAGGCAGCCCAAGGGGCTCGGCGTGGGGCCTATGTTC
>NZ_JBIJDC010000129.1:0-11993 GCF_044344315.1 Zoogloea sp.
CACCGACGCGGCCATGGAATACGCCCGCCGCCTCAAGGCCGAGGCCGACCGCCTCAAGAACGACCTGCTGGTGGTGATGCGTGTGTACTTCGAGAAGCCCCGCACCACCGTGGGCTGGAAGGGCCTCATCAACGACCCCTTCATGGACAACAGCTTCCGCATCAACGACGGCCTGCGCATTGCCCGCAAGCTGCTGTGGGAAGTGAACGAGCTGGGCCTGCCCGCCGGCACCGAGTTCCTCGACATGATCACCCCGCAGTACATCGCCGACCTGATCTCCTGGGGCGCCATCGGTGCCCGTACCACCGAGAGCCAGGTGCACCGCGAGCTGGCCTCCGGGCTGTCCTGCCCGGTGGGCTTCAAGAACGGCACCGACGGCAACATCCGTATCGCCGTGGACGCCATCAAGGCCGCCCAGTCGCCCCACCATTTCCTGTCGGTGACCAAGGCCGGGCACTCGGCCATCGTGTCCACCGGCGGCAACGAGGACTGCCACCTGATCCTGCGCGGCGGCAAGGGCCCCAACTACGACGCCGCCAGCGTCGATGCCGCCTGCAAGGAGCTGGCCTCGTCCGGTGTGCCGGGCAAGCTGATGGTGGACTTCTCCCACGCCAACAGCCGCAAGCAGCACAAGCTGCAGGTGGACGTGGCCCGTGACGTGGCCAGCCAGATGGCCAATGGCGAAGACCGCATCATCGGCGTGATGGTCGAGTCCCACCTCAAGGAAGGCCGCCAGGACCTGAAGCCCGGCGCAGAGCTGGAATACGGCAAGAGCATCACCGACGCCTGCATCGGCTGGGAAGACAGCCTCACCGTGCTCGACGTCCTCGCCGAAGCCGTGCGTCAGCGCCGCGTGAAGCGCGCCGACGTGGAGTAAGCGGCGGGCCGTGCTGACAGCAAAGGGCGGCTTTGGCCGCCCTTTTTTTGGTTCGACGCGTCGTCCGACGCCCGATATGGCCTCGTCTCCAGGGGCGATCTGTAGGGGCGACTTCAGGCGCCCATCAAGGCTTGATTCATCGGCACGCCGTTGATCGAAGTCCGCGGGCGACTGAAGTCGCCCCTACCGTCCCACCAGCCACCCGTGATGCGGGATCAATAAAGGCGCGCTACCCGTGGATGACGAGGTCGCGGCCATGGGGGCAGAAGAACCGCCGGCAATCAGGCCGGTATCCCCAGCCCTGCCGGGTGGCTGTACACCACCAGTTTTTCCCCGCGGGCGAAGCCGGCCAGGGTGACGCCGGCTTCGGTGGCCAGTTTCACGGCCAGGGCGGTGGGCGCGGAGACGGCCACCAGACAGCCGATGCCGAGCATGGCGACCTTCTGCACCATCTCGTAGCTGGCCCGGCTGGAGACCAGTACGAAGCCATCGCGCCTGTCCACGCCTTCCCGGGCCAGGTGGCCGAGGAGCTTGTCGAGGGCGTTGTGACGGCCCACGTCTTCGCGCAGGGCCCGGATATGGCCGTCGCGACCTATCCAGGCAGCCGCATGCACGGCGCCGGTGATCTCCCGCAGGCGTTGCCAGGCGGGCAGCTTTGCCAGCCCCAGGGTGACCGACGCGATGGGGATGGGCGTGAAGGCGGCCACTGGCGTCAGCGGGCGGGCCAGGGCGTCCAGGCTTTCCACCCCGCACAGGCCGCAACCGGTGCGGCCGGCCAGGTTGCGGCGGCGTGTCTTGAGGTCGGCAAAGCGGCTGGAGGCGATCTCCAGGCGCAGCTCGATGCCGTGGGTGGCGCCGAAACACTCCAGGTCATACAGCTCACCGCGACTGTCGAGAATGCCCTCGCTGAGGCTGAAGCCCAGGGCCAGATCGTCCAGGTCGGCCGGGGTCGCCAGCAGCACGGCGTGGGAGATGCCGTTGAACACCAGCGCTACCGGTACTTCCTCGATCACCTCGTCGACACCCGACCAGGCCTGGGTGCCCTCCACCCGGCACACCGGCAGGGGGCGGTGGGCCGGCGGGGTGTCTGCATCCAGGGCGCGCAGGGTGCTGGTGGCGCAGGACGGGTCGGGCAGGGCGGGGGCGTGGGGCATGGGAGAGGCAGAGAAAGGGCGCGGCCGGCGGGGCCCGGGGCGCTTAGTGTAACGGGGCCTGCCCGGGGATAGCCATGGCTTGCCCGTCCGGGCGGAGCTGCGCGTTTTGTGGTGCCGACGCGGGGCGTCAGCCCTGCCGGAGGGAGTCCGAGGGCAGCTCGCCGAACAGGCGCTTGTAGTCGCGGGCGAACTGGCTCATGTGGGTGAAGCCCCAGTCGTAGGCGATGCTGGAGATCGGGCGGTGGCCGCTGCCGTAGCGCAGCGCGCGGCGGACCGCATTGAGGCGCAGGCTGCGCATGTAGGCCAGGGGCGGCATGCCAGTGATGTCCTCGAAGCAGTTCTGCAGGGCGCGGCGGCTGAGGTGCAGGTGGGCGCACAGCTCGGGGATGGCGGGGGGATGCTCCGGGTTGTCGAGCACGTACTGGCGGACCCGGTCCACGGTAGTCTGGTGGATCAGGCGGGTGCGGGTGGTGGGTACGGGCACGGTGTCGCGGCCCAGCAGCATGTCGGCGAGGGCGTCGAAGATGCGTTCCTGCAGCGCATCGGCGTCGGTGCCGGGGGTCTCGGGGTTCTCCGCGTCGGCCAGGATGCCGGCCAGGGTGGCGCACAGGCTTTCCTTGCGGCCGGGCTCCAGGTTGCGCACGTCGCCCTGCAGCAGCAGGCGGTCCAGGTCCTGGTGGGCGGTGCTGTCCAGGTAGTCGGCAAAGGCCAGGCGATCCACGACGATGCCGAAGAGGTTGAAGTCGGGGGCCGTGAGCAGGTCGAACTCGGCGCCGCCGTCGCGGATGCACACGGCCCGGGACGACAGGGGCTTGCCGCCCATGGACATCATGCCGTCCCGCGCCGCGGGGATGCCGAACCACACCGAGCGCGGCCAGGCGGCGCAGGTCTGGCGCAGGGCGCGGTTGGCGGTCTCCACGAAGACCTGGGTCCGCGGCAGCCACAGCTCGGTCACCGAGCCCTCGAAGCTGCCCGGCGAGAGCTGGTCGTAGCGCTGGTCCCACTGGGACAGGTTGTGGGCCTGTTCGTCCGCGTCCCGGGATCGGGTCACCCGCCGCAGGGGGTGAGCCTGGCGGGCTGGGGGAGAGGAGGTGGCGGTCATGGGGGTTTCCTGGAAGGAAAATGTGTGCACTGGATTAGCAAGCCGCGTACCGTCGCCGGTGTGCCGGGGAAGGGCGCCCCGAGCGGGTGGGCACGTGCCCGCCGTCGCCGTCGGGAAGCCCTGCGGTGGTGCATTTGACATGGCTTGGGCACTGGGCTGGTGCAGGTTTTGTCGGGTGTGTTGCAGGCAGTTTGCTGCAGTGCCGAAAATTGCTATCACGGTGCTGAAACTTGATAGATGCACCGGGGCCGTGTGGGCCACGATTCACTCATCAATTTTCCTGGAGTGAATCATGAGCGCGTCCAAGCAATCCGCCCACGGCCTGTCGGCCAGTCTGGGCACCTGGCAGTTGTGGGGTATCGCCGTCGGTCTGGTGATCTCGGGCGAGTATTTTGGCTGGAGCTTCGGCTGGGCCTCGGCGGGTACCCTCGGCTTTCTCGTCACCACCGTCATGGTAGCCGTCATGTACGGCACCTTCATCTTCAGCTTCACCGAGCTGACCGCCAGCATCCCCCACGCCGGCGGGCCCTTTGCCTACAGCTACCACGCCTTCGGCCCCACCGGCGGCTACGTGGCGGGCATGGCCACCCTGATCGAGTTCGTGTTTGCGCCGCCGGCCATTGCCTTGGCCATCGGCGCCTATCTCAATGTGCAGTATCCGGCCCTTGATCCGAAGATTGCCGCCGTGGGCGCCTATATTGTCTTCATGGGGCTCAACATCGTCGGGGTGACCATTGCGGCCACCTTCGAACTCTTCGTCACCCTGCTCGCCATCTTTGAACTGCTGGTGTTCATGGGCGTGGTGGCGCCGGGCTTCTCCCTGGCTAACTTCACCAAGGGCGGCTGGGGCGGTGCGGATGAGTTCTCTCTCGCCGCGATCCCCGGCATCTTCGCCGCCATCCCCTTCGCCATCTGGTTCTTCCTGGCCATTGAGGGCGTCGCCATGGCCGCCGAAGAGGCCAAGGACCCAAAGCGCTCCATCCCCATCGCCTACACCGGCGGCATCATCACCCTGGTGCTGCTGGCCATGGGCGTGATGGTGTTTGCCGGTGGCGTGGGCGACTGGACCAAGCTGGCCAACATCAACGATCCGCTGCCCCAGGCCATGAAGACCATCGTCGGCGAGTCCAGCGGCTGGCTGCACATGCTGGTGTGGCTGGGCCTGTTCGGGCTGGTGGCGTCCTTCCATGGCATCATCCTGGGCTACTCCCGCCAGATCTACGCGCAGGCCCGCTCCGGCTACCTGCCGGCCTGGTTCGCCGAGGTCCATCCGCGCTTCAAGACCCCCCACCGGGCCATCGTGGCCGGCGGCGTGGTGGGCATCGCCGCCATCTTCAGCGACGAGGTGCTGTCCTTCGGCGGCCAGAGCCTGACCGCCAACATCGTCACCATGGCGGTGCTCGGCGCCCTCTTGATGTATGTGCTGAGCATGGCGGCCCTGTTCAAGCTGCGGGCTAGCGAGCCGCGCCTGCCGCGCCCCTACAAGGTGCCCTTCTACCCGGTGTTCCCGGCCGTGGCCCTGGTGGGTGCGCTGATCTGCCTGGCCACGGTGGCCTGGTTCAACCCGCTGCTCACCGGCGTTTTCGTGGCCATCCTGGCTTTGGGCTACGGCTACTTCCAGCTCACCCACAAGCAGCGTGAGGAGCTGCCCTTTGCCGCCCTCGCCGAGGCAGAACACTGAGAGCTGGCATAGAACCTGCACATGCGCTTCGGCGCCGGCCCCCCGCAGCGGAGGCCGGCGTGCGATGCAGGAAGCGCACTGACGAAGAACAAGACCATGACCTACGCCTGCACCCTCGGATTGCGTCGCCATGTGTTTGGTGACCTGAAAACACTGCTGGCCAAGGCCAGCCCGGCCCGCTCGGGCGACATGCTGGCCGGCGTCGCCGCCGCCTCGGAAGAGGAGCGCATGGCCGCCCGCATCGTGCTGGCCGACCTGCCCCTCGCCCGCTTCCTGCAGGAAGCCGTGGTGCCCTACGAGCGCGACGAGGTGACGCGCCTGATCATCGACGGGCACGACGCCGCCGCCTTCGCCCCGGTGGCCGGCCTGACCGTGGGCGAGTTCCGTGACTGGTTGCTCTCCGATGCCGCCGACGTGGCCAGCCTGCAGGCCCTGGCCCCCGGCCTCACCCCCGAGATGGTGGCGGCGGTGAGCAAGCTCATGCGCAACCAGGACCTGATCCTGGTGGCCGCCAAGTGCCAGGTGATCACGCGCTTCCGCAACACCCTCGGCCTGCCCGGCCGGCTGGCCGTGCGCCTGCAGCCCAACCACCCCACCGACGACCCGCGGGGCATCGCCGCCTCCATGCTCGACGGCCTGCTCTATGGCGTTGGCGATGCGGTGATCGGCATCAACCCGGCCACCGACAGCCTGCCCGCCATCACTGCGCTGCTGCGCCTGATCGACGATTTTCGCGAGCAGTACGAGGTGCCCACCCAGAGCTGCGTGCTCACCCACGTCACCAACACGCTCCGCGCCATCGACAAGGGTGCCCCGGTGGATCTGGTGTTCCAGTCGATCGGCGGCACCGAGTCGGTGAACCGTAGCTTCGGCGTCAGCGCCGCCCTGCTCGACGAAGCCAACGCCGCTGCCCTGGCCCTGGGCCGCGGCAGCGTGGGTAACAACGTGATGTACTTCGAGACGGGGCAGGGCAGCGCCCTGTCGGCCAACGCCCACCATGGCGCCGACCAGCAGACCCTGGAAGCCCGCGCCTACGGCCTGGCCCGGCGCTACCACCCGCTGCTGGTGAATACCGTGGTCGGTTTCATCGGGCCGGAATACCTCTACGACGGCAAGCAGATCATCCGCGCCGGGCTGGAGGACCACTTCTGCGGCAAGCTGCTGGGCCTGCCCATGGGCTGCGACATCTGCTACACCAACCACGCCGAGGCCGACCAGGACGACATGGACACCCTGCTGACCCTGCTCGGGGTGGCTGGCATCAACTTCATCATCGGCGTGCCGGGGGCCGACGACATCATGCTCAACTACCAGAGCACGTCCTTCCACGACGCCCTGTATGTGCGCAAGGTGCTCGACCGCCGCCGCGCCCCCGAGTTCGAGGACTGGCTGGAGCGCATGGGCATCGCCGACTTTCGCGGCAATCTGCTGCCCCAGGGCGAGCAGCAGGCTCTGCTGGCCCTGGCGGCCACACTGTAAGGGGAGAGGGCCATGAGCAAACCCGCCATCGTCACCCCCGACCCCTGGCTGCGCCTGCAGGGCCTGACCCGCGCCCGGGTGGCCCTGGGCCGTGCCGGGGTGAGCCTGCCGACCCGCGAAGTCCTGCGCTTTGGCACCGCCCATGCCCAGGCCCGCGACGCCGTGCACCAGGCCCTGGATGTAGCCACCCTGCAGGCCGACCTGAGGGACGCCGGCTTTGCCAGCCTCGCCGCCCACAGCCAGGCCACCGACCGCAGCATGTATCTGCGTCGCCCCGACCGGGGCCGCAGCCTGGCGCCGGAAAGCCTCGCCCTGCTGAACACGGAGGGCGCGCGCCTGTGGGCGCCGCGGCCGAGGTTGGCGGTGGTGCTGGCCGACGGCTTGTCGTCCCTGGCCACGGCCCGTCATGGCCTGCCCCTGCTGCAGGCCCTGCAGCCCTATTTCCCGGATCTGGGTACGCTGCCCGTGATCATCGCCAGCCAGGCCCGCGTGGCCCTGGGCGATGAGATCGGCCAGGCCCTGGGGGCCGAACAGGTGGTGGTCATGATCGGTGAGCGCCCGGGGCTCTCGTCGCCCGACAGCCTGGGCCTGTATCTCACCGCCCGGCCCCGGCCCGGCCTCACGGATGCCGAGCGCAATTGCATCTCCAACGTGCGCCCGGAAGGCCTGACCTATGCCGATGCCGCCCGCAAGCTCGCCTTCCTGATTGCCGGCGCCCTCAAGCTGGGGCGTACCGGTGTCGATCTCAAGGACGACAGCGATACCGGGCCGGCCCTGACCGACACGGCCGGCCCGCCCCGCGGACTGGCCGCGCCCTAGATTTCCATCCCGCTTTTTCTGCTAGCCATCCACTCCAAGGAGAACACCATGTCCCACACTTCCCTGCGCACTTCCGCCGCGCTGTGTCTCGCCTGTGCCGCCTTCGGCGCCACCAGCCCGGCCCTGGCCGCCGAAGGCGAATCCGCCTGGAGCGTGCCGGTCAGCCTGGGTTTTGTCAGCGACTACATCTTCCGCGGCCAGACCCAGACCTGGGGTAAGCCCGCCCTGCAGTTCAGCGTGGAGGCTGCCCATACCTCCGGCGTCTACGCCGGCTTCTTCGCCTCCAACGTGTCCGACCACTGGCTGCCCGGCGCCGCGGTGGAGATGGACTTCTACGGCGGCTACCGGGGCAAGATCGCCGACACCGTCGGCTACGATGCCGGCCTGATCTACTACACCTACCCGGGCGGCAACTGGACCGATTCGGCCTTTGCCGGCTTCAACCGCTCCAACAGCCTCAACACCATGGAGGCCTACATTGCCCTGAGCTACGAGTGGCTCACCTTCAAGACGGGGCGCAACCTCACCGAGTATTTCGGCTGGAGCACCAACAACTCCCCGACCAACGGTGGCTTCTTCGGCGATGCCAGCGCCGGCGTCACCGGCAACACCCGCGGCTCCCATTTCTACGAGCTCAATGCTGCCTACGACGTCGCCGAGGGCTGGAACCTCAGCGGCCAGATCGGCCGCCAGGTCATCGCCCACGCCACCGGCCTGGACATCAGCTACTACAAGCTCGGCCTCACCAAGGCCCTGCCCGACGGCTGGAGCGCCGGTGCCTTCTTCTCGGCCACCAGCGAGCCCGACGCCTACCGCAGCTACTACAGCCTGAGCAACGGCACCTCCAAGCACGACATCGCCAAGGAGAAGTTCTTCGTGAGCGTCACCAAGGCCTTCTGAGCGCAGAAACCGCAGCAGTAAAAAACCGGGGCGTGCCCTCATGCGGCACGCCCCGGTTTTTTTGTGGGCGAAGCGGGTGCTTACTTCTCGATGAAGGCGTGTTCGATCACGTAATCGGCCGGGTCGCCGATGCGCTTGGACATGCGGAAGCCGCGCTGGTCGAGCATGGCCCGGCTGTCCTTGAGCATGGCGGCGCTGCCGCAGATCATGGCCCGGTCAACGGCCGGGTCGAGGGGCGGCAGGCCGATGTCCTCGAAGAGCTTGCCGCTCTCCACCAGATCGGTCAGGCGGCCCTGGTTGCGGAAGGGCTCGCGGGTCACGGTGGGGTAGTAGATGAGCTTCTCGGAGATGGCCTCGCCCAGGTATTCGTGGTGGGGCAGCTCCTTGGTGATGTAGTCGTGGTAGGCCAGCTCGCTGACCTGGCGCACGCCGTGGATCAGGATCACCTTTTCGAAGCGCTCGTACACGTCCAGGTCACGGATCACGCTCATGAAGGCGGCCATGCCGGTGCCGGTGGAGAACAGATAGAGGTAGCGGCCCGGCAGCAGGTCGGACAGCAGCAGCGTGCCGGTGGGCTTGCGCGATACCAGCAGGTCGTCACCGGGCTGCAGGTGCTGCAGGCGCGAGGTGAGGGGGCCGTTCTGTACCTTGATGCTGAAGAATTCCAGGGTTTCCTCGTAGTTCGCGCTGGCGATCGAGTAAGCCCGCACGAGCGGCCGGCCTTCCACCTCCAGGCCGATCATCACGAACTGGCCATTCTCGAAGCGGATCGAGCGGTCCCGCGTGGTGGTGAAGGAGAACAGCGTGTCGTTCCAGTGATGAACGCTCAGGACTTTTTCGGTGATGTAGGCGGCCATGGAAAAGGGCGATTGATCAAAAGTCCGCCATTATCCCCTGCGGCCCATTCGCTTCGCAGCAATTTTTCCTTCATGTTCTTATCACAAATCAGGGGGTTGGCCTGCTTTCCGCCTCGGGTTCCCGGTGCTGACCTTGATCTCGAACGGGTCGGGGCCCAGCCTGGGGTGGTGATTGAGATGCTCAGGCAGTTCAGCAGGGCCTAGCCCATCTTCTCCCGGTACATCCCGCCGTCCGCATGTTTCAGCAGGGCTTCGGCGTCAGTGCCGTTGTCCGGATAGATGGCCACGCCGATGCTGGCTTCGGTGTGCAGTACGCTGAGATCAATCTCCGTGCCTTCCCACAGCGCGGTACGGATCTTGTCGGCAACGGCCCGGGCGTCCTCGGGGCCGTGGACTTCTTCCAGGATAACCACAAACTCGTCGCCGCCCAGGCGAGCGACAGTGTCTGCCTTGCGTACACAGGCTTCCAGGCGGCGGGCGATGTGCTGCAGGAGGACGTCGCCGGCGGCGTGGCCGAGGGTGTCGTTGACGTGCTTGAAGTCGTCGATGTCGATGTAGAGCAGGGCCATGCGGCTTTGCTTGCGCCTGCTGCGGGCCAGGGCGGTGTTGAGGCGGTCGTGGAAGAGGCGACGGTTGGGCAGGCTGGTGAGCTCGTCGTACTGGGCTGCGCGCAGCAGTTCCGCCTTGAGCTGGCCGCGCTCGATGGCGGTGGCCACCTGGGCGGAGACGAAGTGGAGCAGCTCCCGGTCCTTGTCGGCATGCAGGGCGCCGGGGTGAGCCTTGAGAATCAGGGCGCCAATGGCCTGTTGCTGGGCGATGAGCGGCAGGATCAGCCACGATGCGCTGTCGTCGGTGTGCGGAGTGTCGGCCGTGGCAGGCGTGAGTGCCTTGTCAGGTAGCAGCCGGGCCTGGCCACTGTGCATCACCTCTTCGCAGTGGTGGCGAGCGCGGGCTTCATCGACGACCGGGGCGTTGCCCAGGTGGTCCTGCTGGTAAGGAAAGTTCAGCTCTCTGTGCTTCGGGTCGCGGGTGGCCACGGCCAGCCCGGCAATGGGCACGCGCCGGCTGATGATGGTATGGATCTGCCGGAAAAGGCTGTCCAGGTCGGGAGCTTGATGGGCCGCTTCGGAGACGGCGTAGGTGGCAGCCTGTCTTTCCTCGGCGCGCTTCTGGCTGGTGACGTCGCGGGCCACGCCGATACGCAGCTGGTCGGTGGCCGACCAGCGGGCCGACCACATGATATGCACGATATGCCCATTCTTGTGCAGGTAGCGGTTCTCGAAGCCGACCCGCGGGAGACCGGCCATGACGTGGAGCGATTCTTCGGCGCTTTTGGCGCGGTCGTCGGGATGAATGAAATCCACCATCGGCCGTCCGATCATCTCCGCCGGCGTATAGCCGAAGATGCGCTCACAGGCGAGATTGACGTAGAGGATGTGACCACTCGGGTCGACGAGAAAGAGGGCGTCGAGAAGCAGGTCGACGCAGTTGAGCAGTCTGTTTTCGAGTTGCTTTTGCATGCTGCCTTGGGGGGCTGACCGTGTTGGGAAGGTCTGGGGGCGTCTGCTGCGTAGACTGGCTGATCACGGGGCTTTGCCGCAAGCGCCTGTTGCGGTCGATGGCGCTGTCCGTGCGCTGTTTCACGGTGCCGGGCAGGGCCCGACAACAAAAAGACGGCGACCATTTTACCGGCCGCCGTCGAGGCTCCCAGGGGACGCATCATCCCCGTCCTGAAGCAGTGTGGGCCCTTACGGGATCATCCACGTGAACACGTAGGCCTGCAGGGTGGTGATGATGCCCACCATGGTGGCAAACATCAGGCTGTGCTTGACGGTGAAGCGGAACAGGTCCGATTCCTTGCCGACCAGGCCGACCGCGGCGCAGGCCACGGCGATGGACTGGGGCGAGATCATCTTGCCGGTGACGCCGCCGGTGGTGTTGGCCGCCACCAGCAGGGTGTCGGACACGCCGATCTGGTGGGCGGTGGTGGCCTGCAGGGAGCAGAACAGGGCGTTGGACGAGGTGTCGGAGCCGGTCAGGAACACGCCCAGCCAGCCCAGGAAGGGCGAGAAGAACGGGAACAGCACGCCGGTACCGGCCAGCAGCAGGGCCAGGGTGGCGGACAGGCCGGAGTAGTTGGCCACGAAGGCGAAGGCCAGCACCATGCCGATGGAGTAGATCGGGCGCTTGAGTTCGGACACGGTCTCCTTGAAGGCCTTGGCGGCATCGCCGCTGCGCATGCCCAGCACGACCATGCTGATCAGGGCCGACAGGAAGATGGCGGTGCCGGTGGCCGAGAGGATGTCGAGCTTGTACACCGCGGCGTAGGGGGTGGCCTTGGCGACGATGGGTTCCATCTTGATGACCAGCTTGTCGAGCATGGGCACCGGGAACTGGAAGACCAGCGAGTACAGGGGGCCGTCCTTGGCAAACAGGGCCTTGAAGGGCTTGAGGCTCCACAGGGTGACCATGATGGTCAGGATCACGAAGGGCGACCAGGCCTTGGCGATCTGGCCGAAGCTGTGGTGATCGCCCGCACCCTGCACGGCGGCGGGCTGGTTATCGAAACGGAAGATGCGCTTGGGCTTCCAGTTCTTCAGGAAGATGGTCAGGCAGATCAGGCTGACCAGGGCGGAGGTGATGTCGGGCAGTTCCGGTCCGATGTAGTTGGCGGTGAAGAACTGGGTGACGGCGAAGCTCAGGCCGGCCACCAGGATGGCGGGCCAGGTCTCCTTGATGCCACGCCAGCCGTCCATCATGGCGATCAGCCAGAACGGGACGATGACGGACAGCAGCGGCAATTGGCGGCCGGCCATCTGCCCGATCTTGAAGGGGTCGATACCGGTGACCTGGCCGCCCACGATGATGGGAATGCCCATGGCGCCGAAGGCCACCGGGGCGGTGTTGGCGATCAGGCACAGGCCGGCGGCATAGAGGGGGTTGAAGCCCAGGCCGACGAGCAGGGCAGCGGTGATGGCCACCGGGGCGCCGAAGCCCGCCGCACCTTCCAGGAAGGCGCCAAACGAGAAGCCCACCAGCAGCATCTGCAGGCGCTGGTCATCGGTGATGGAGACCACCGACGCGCGGATGACGTCGAACTGGCCGGTCTTGACGGTGATCTTGT
>NZ_JBIJDC010000130.1:0-11977 GCF_044344315.1 Zoogloea sp.
TTTTTGGCTTGTTTGATCATCGTTTTCCTCGTCGCAAGGCAAAGGGGTAGAACCGGAAGATTCATCCAGGCTGCCAAAGTGCACTATGAACTCAGGCAGCATATCCAATTCATTGGCGGAGCTTATTTTGCCATAGGAGGGCGATGCTCAATAGTTCAGTGTTGGATATTTGCAACAGTTCGCCACCTCTTAACCGCCGCTGACCGTTGATCCAGACATCGGAAACGTTGTGTCTTCCAAGGACGTACACCAGGTGCGAGGCGGCATCGAAGAGGGGCAGGCTGTCTGGTGAATCAATGCGCAGGGCACAGATGTCTGCCGCCTTGCCGGGCAGAAGGGACCCGATGTGCTCATCCATGCCAAGGGCGCGGGCGCCGTGCAGGGTTGCCATGCGCAAGGCTTCATGGGCCGGGAGGGATGATGCGTCACCGGTGCCGAGCTTGGCAAGGAGGCTGGCCTGGAGCATTTCACGCCACAGATCGAGACGGTTGTTGCTGGCCGCACCGTCGCTGCCCAGGCCGACGGGGAGGCCGCGCCCGAGGAGCTGGTTGGCGGGGGCTGCGCCGCTGGCCAGTTTCATGTTCGAGGTCGGGCAGTGGGCGATGGCGCAGCGGTGCAGGGCGAGGCGATCGATATCTTCCTCGGAGAGGTGGACGGCATGCACGCCGATCAGATTGGGGCCAAGCAGCCCCAGGCTCTCCAGGCGTGCGATCGGACGCTGGCCGAAGTCGCGCTGGCTGTCGCTGATCTCGCTGGCGGTTTCGTGGATGTGGATGTGGATGGGCAACTCCAGCTCGTCGGCGAGGGTGCCGATGCGCTCGAAGCTGGCGTTGGAGACCGTGTAGGGGGCGTGGGGGGCGAGGGTGAAGCTGATCAGGGGGTGGTCGCGCCAGGTTTCGAAGGTGGCGAGCCCTTTGTGGAGATAGTCGTCGGCATCGGATGCGTACTGGGATGGAAACTCGATGACCGTGATACCGAGCGCGGCCCGCATGCCAAGGCGGTCGAAAGCTTCTGCGCTGGCCTGCGGGAAGAAGTACATGTCGTTGCAGGTGGTGACGCCCCCGCGCAGCATTTCTGCGCCGGCCAGCAGGCTGCCGTCGCGGACGAATGCATGGGAGGCGTGGCGGGCCTCGGCGGGCCAGATGGCTTCCTGCAGCCAGCGCATCAGCGGCAGATCGTCGGCCAGGCCGCGCATCAGCGTCATGGCCGCGTGGCAGTGGAGGTTGATCAACCCGGGGGTGACGATGTGTTCCGGAAGGCTGACGGTTTCGGCGGCGTTGAAGCGGGTTCTGGCCTGGTCCGTCGGGAGGATGGCCGCTATGCGCCCGTCACGGATGGCGATGCTGTGATGTTCGAGGGTGGTGTCGTACGGCTCGACCGGGATGAGGTATCGGGCTTCGATCAGCAGATCGACCGGGACAGGCGTCATGGGACGGGTTCCGTATATGAAAAACCCCGCTGTGAGGCGGGGTTTTCAGGGTGGTTTGATGAGCCGGAGATTACTTGGCGGGGCCCTTGACGTCCAGGGTGACGCGGCGGTTGGGGGCCAGGCATTCGATGAGCTTCTTGCGGCCGAGCTTGTCGTCGCAGCTCTGCACCGGCTGGGTCTTGCCGGCGCCCATGGTGTCGATCAGGTCTGCCTTGATGCCCTTGCTTACCAGGTAGGTCTGGACGGCTTCAGCCCGCTTCTCGGAGAGCTTCTGGTTGTAGGACTGGGTGCCCAGGCGGTCAGTGTGGCCGGTGATGATCACGGACTTCACTTCAGCACAGGCGGCAAGCTTGGTGCTGATCATGTCGTCGAGGTTCTTCTTGGCGATGGGGCCCAGCACGGCCTTGTTGAAGGCGAAGGTGTGGTCGGTGTGGAGGGTCATGCTGAAGTCGCACTTCTTGGGTGCGGGGGCTGCAGCGACCACCGGCGCCGGAGCGGGGGCAGGGGCGGCTGCGGCGGCAGCCGGCGCGCACTTGTCAGCACCGACAACGTCCTTGTCGCACTCGCACGCCACCGGAGCTGCGCCGGCCTTGGCTTCGCCAGCGGCGCCCGGCGTCCAGTAGCCAGTGCGCCAGCACAGGTCGGCGCCGCTCTTTACGACGACGTTGCGCTGGTCGATGGCGTAAGGGACTTCACCCTTCGGGTCGACGACGATGTCCTTGGATTGGGCCATGGCCGAGAAGCCGGCAAGCATCAGAAGGGTGGCTGTCGTCAGACGGAAGTTTGCTGCGGTCATCGGGTTTCCTCCTCAATATAAAGTGAGGCGCTTGAGGCGCCTGTCTTGTGGTGTTCGGGTGCTCGCGGATTAGAGCATATGAGATGAGGGGATCACAATCGGGGCTGTGGCGCCGGGTGCGGGGTTCGGGTGCAACAGCTGGCGGGAGTGGGGCACTGGTGGCGTGATAAACTCCTTGTTTTTCGTCTTTTCGACGAATAGTCGATTCCTCGCGGTGCCATGATCCCGTTCGCCAAAGAAACTCTCCCCATCAGCCTCGAAGACGAGATGCGTCATGCCTACCTGGATTACGCCATGAGCGTGATTGTCGGGCGGGCCCTCCCGGACGTGCGAGACGGCCTCAAGCCGGTGCACCGCCGTGTGCTGTTTGCCATGCACGAGCTTGGCAACGACTGGAACAAGGCTTACAAGAAGTCGGCGCGTATCGTTGGGGATGTGATCGGTAAGTATCACCCCCACGGCGACCAGTCGGTGTATGACACCATCGTTCGGATGGCCCAGAACTTCTCCCTGCGCTACATGCTGGTTGATGGTCAGGGCAACTTCGGATCGGTGGACGGCGACAGTGCGGCGGCAATGCGTTACACCGAAATCCGCATGGCCAAGATCGGCCACGAAATGCTGGCCGACATCGAGAAGGAAACGATCGATTTCGGGCCCAACTACGATGGCTCCGAAAAGGAGCCGCTGGTTCTGCCTGCGCGGGTGCCCAACCTGCTGATCAACGGTTCCGGTGGTATCGCGGTGGGCATGGCAACCAACATTCCGCCCCACAACCTGACCGAGATCGTCGATGGCTGCCTCAAGTTGCTGCAGGAGCCCGAGACCACGATCGAGGATCTGATCAAGATCATTCCCGCCCCCGACTTCCCGACTGCCGGCCTGATCTACGGCCTCGCCGGCGTCCATGAGGGCTATCGCACCGGGCGCGGCCGGGTGGTGATGCGCGCACGCACGCACTTCGAGGACATCGGCAAGGGGGACCGTCAGGCGATCATCGTCGATGAGCTGCCCTACCAGGTTAACAAGAAGACCCTGCTTGAGAAAATTGCCGAGCTGGTCAACGAGAAGAAGATCGAAGGCATCAGCGAGATCCGCGACGAATCCGACAAATCGGGCATGCGCGTGGTGGTCGAACTGAAGCGCAACGAGATGCCGGATGTGGTGCTGAACAACCTGTTCAAGCAGACCCAGTTGCAGGATACCTTCGGCATGAACATGGTGGCGCTGGTGGATGGCAAGCCGCGCCTGCTCAATCTGTACCAGATGCTGGACTGCTTCCTCGCCCACCGGCGCGAGGTCGTCACCCGCCGCACCATCTTTGAGCTGCGCAAGGCCCGCGAGCGCGGCCATATCCTCGAAGGCCTGGCGGTGGCCCTGTCCAACGTGGACGAGATCATCGCCCTGATCAAGGCTGCACCGACGCCGCCGGAAGCCAAGAAGGCCCTGATGGCGCGTCAGTGGCGCTCGGCCCTGGTGGAGGAGATGCTGTCCCGGGCAGCGTCCGACAGCTATCGTCCGGAAGGTCTGGCCGCCGAGTTCGGTCTGTCGGCCCAGGGTTATCGCCTGTCCGATGCCCAGGCTCAGGCCATCCTCGAACTGCGTCTGCAGCGCCTTACCGGCCTCGAGCAGGACAAGATCGTCGCCGAGTACCGGGACGTGATGGCCACCATCGCCGACCTGCTCGACATCCTGGCGCGCCCCGAGCGCATCACCGCGATCATCGTGGACGAGCTCAACCTCATCAAGCAGCAGTTCGGCGACCCGCGTCGCTCCGAGCTGGTGATGAATACCGCCGACATCAATATTGAAGACCTGATTGCGCCCCAGGACATGGTCGTGACCCTGTCCCATACCGGCTACTTCAAGCGTCAGCCGCTCACCGACTACCGGGCCCAGAAGCGCGGCGGCCGGGGCAAGCAGGCTGCGGCAGTGAAGGACGACGATTTTGTCGATCAGCTCTTCGTGGCGAACACCCACGACCATATCCTGTGCTTCTCGAACCGTGGCCGCCTGTACTGGCTCAAGGTTTACGAGGTGCCGGAAGGGACCCGCAACTCCCGTGGCAAGCCCATCGTCAATCTCTTCCCCCTGCTGGAGGGTGAGAAAATCACGGCAGTGCTGCCGGTCAAGGAGTTCGACGAAGGTCATTTCATCTTCATGGCCACGGCCCAGGGCACGGTCAAGAAGACGCCGCTCACCGATTTCGCCAACCCGCGCAAAGCCGGCATCATCGCCGTTGGGCTGGACGAAGGCGATTACCTGGTGGGCGTGGCCATCACCGATGGCCAGCACGATGTGATGATGTTCTCCGATGCCGGCAAGGCTGTGCGCTTCAGCGAGAACGACGTCCGGCCGATGGGTCGCCAGGCTCGCGGTGTTCGCGGCATGATGCTGGAGGACGGTCAAACCGTGATCGCCATGCTGGTGGCCGGTGACGAGGAGCAGAGCGTGCTCACCGCCACCGAGAACGGTTTTGGCAAGCGCACGCCGATCGGCGAATACACCCGCCACGGCCGTGGCACCAAGGGCATGATTGCCATCCAGACCTCCGACCGGAATGGTCGCGTAGTGGCGGCGACGCTGGTCACCGAGAAGGATCAGATCATGCTCATCACCACCGGTGGTGTGCTGGTGCGCACCCGTGTGGCGGAGATCCGCGAGATGGGCCGCGCCACTCAGGGGGTGACGCTGATCGCGGTGGATGAGGGCAGTGTCCTGTCCGGTGTGCAGAAGATTCTCGAAGGGGAAGAGGAAGACCAGGATGTCCTGGGCGATGCGGGTGATGAAACCACCCCGCCCGAGGCCTGAGCTGACTGACGGAGCAAGGATTCAGACGATGCGGATTTTCAATTTCTCGGCGGGGCCGGCGGTGTTGCCGACGGCCGTTCTGGAGCAGGTGCGCGACGAGCTGCTCGACTGGCACGGGACCGGCATGGGCATCATGGAGATGAGCCACCGGGGCAAGGATTTCACCGGTGTCATCAACGAGGCTGAAGCCGATCTGCGCGAGTTGATGGGCATTCCGTCCAACTACCGGGTGCTGTTTCTGCAGGGCGGGGCGACCCAGCAGTTCGCCCAGATCCCCATGAACCTGCTCGACGGGCGTTCCGCCGACTACATCGTCACCGGCTCCTGGTCGAAGAAGGCCTACAAGGAAGCACAGCATGTTGGGCCCGTCCGGCTGGCCGGCTCCACCGAGGGCGACGGCTTCAGCCGTCTGCCTGCGGCCAGCGAGCTCAGGCTTGATCCCGGCGCAGCGTATCTGCACGTGTGCACCAACGAGACCATCCACGGCGTCGAGATGTTCGATCTGCCCACGGTGCCGGCGGGTGTTCCCCTGGTGGCCGACATGAGCTCCCACATCCTGTCGCGCCCTATGGATGTGTCCCGCTATGGCTTGATCTATGCTGGCGCGCAGAAGAACATCGGCCCGGCGGGCCTGGTGTTGGTCATCGTGCGTGAGGATCTGCTGGGCAAGGCCTCGGCGAGCACGCCCAGCGTGATGAACTACGCCACCATGGCTGACAACGGCTCCATGCTCAACACGCCGCCCACTTTCGGCATCTACCTTGCCGGGCTGATCTTCAAGAACCTCAAGTCCCAGGGGGGTTTGGCGGCGGTGGAGCAGGCCAATATCGCCAAGGCGAAGCGCGTTTATGACGCCATCGAGGGGAGTGGCGGCTTCTATCGCAACCCGGTGGCTGCGGATTGTCGTTCGCGCATGAATGTTCCGTTCACGCTGTCCAATCCCGCCCTGGATGCCGAGTTCCTGGCCGAGGCCGCCGAGCGCAAGCTGGCTGGCCTCAAGGGGCACAAGTCGGTTGGCGGCATGCGGGCGTCGATCTACAACGCCATGTCCCTCGACGGCGTGGATGCCCTGGTGGCGCTGATGCAGGATTTCGCCGCACGCAAGGCGTGAGCAGGCAGGGTTTTGGGGTCTCAGGAGAAGGCATGAACGAAGGGATGCTGCAGGAGCTCGGCGTGGTGCGCGAGCAGATTGATGCCATCGATGCACAGATGCTGGCGCTGCTCAATCAGCGCGCCAAGTGCGCGCAGCACGTGGGCGAGATCAAGGCGAAGTACGGCGATGCGGGCTACATCTACCGACCCGAGCGTGAAGCACAGGTACTGCGCCGCATTCAGGACCTCAACGCCGGTCCTCTGCCCAACGAGAGTGTCACCTTCTTCTTCCGGGAGGTGATGTCGGCCTGTTTATCTCTGGAAACGCCGCTGGGCATTGCTTTCCTGGGGCCCCTGGGCACCTTCTCCGAGAGCGCCGCGGTCAAGCATTTCGGGCATGCGGCCCGTCTTGCTCCGCAAAGCACCATCGACGACGTTTTTCGGGAAGTGGAAGCCGGGCATGCCCACTATGGTGTGGCACCGGTCGAGAACTCCACGGAAGGCGCGGTGGGGCGCACCCTTGATCTTCTGCTCGGGTCGTCGCTCAAGATTTGTGGCGAAGTCGTGCTGCGCATCCATCAGCACCTGATGACCCGCGAAACGGAGCTGGGCCGAATCACCAAGGTGTATTCCCACGCCCAGTCCCTGGCCCAGTGTCATGAATGGTTGAACCGTTCGCTTCCAGGCGTTCCGCGCATTTCCGTTGGCAGCAATGCGGAAGCGGCGCGTCTTGCTTCCCTGGAGCCGGGCGCTGCGGCCATTGCCGGAGAGGCCGCATCGGCGCGCTACGATCTGCCCCGCCTGGTGGAGAGCATCGAGGACGAGCCCAACAATACCACCCGCTTCCTGGTACTGGGGCGGCATGATGCAGGCCGGACGGGAGCGGACAAGACCTCCCTGATCATGTCGGCGAGCAATCGTCCTGGCGCCGTCCACGAACTGCTGGCGCCGCTGGCCGAGGCGGGTGTGTCCATGAACCGCCTCGAGTCGCGGCCCGCCCGTGCGGCGCTGTGGGAGTACGTTTTCTACGTGGATATCGAGGGCCACCGGGATGATCCGGCCGTGAAGGCCGCGCTGGATGCACTGGCCAGCCGGGCCGCCTATCTCAAGATCCTGGGTTCCTACCCCCAGGCTGTGTACTGATTCCCCTGGAGTTGTTCATGAGTTTGTGTGATCTGGCGCCCGCCTACATCCGGGCGATCTCTCCCTATCAGCCCGGCAAGCCGATCTCCGAACTGGCCCGGGAGATGGGGCTGGCGGAGGCGTCCATCGTCAAGCTGGCCTCCAACGAGAACCCGCTGGGCATCGGCGAGAAGACCCGGGCAGCCATTGAGGCGGCGCTGGCAGACATCGCCCGCTACCCCGACGGGAATGGCTTTGAGCTGAAGGATGCCCTGCACCGGCGTTACGGTGTGGCCATGGACCAGATTGTTCTGGGCAACGGTTCCAACGACATCCTCGAACTGGCAGCGCGGGCTTTCCTCGGTCCGGACCGGGAAGCCATCTATGCCCGCCACGCCTTCGCCGTCTATCCCCTGGCCACCCAGGCGACGGGCGCCCGTGGTGTCGAGGTGCCAGCGCAGAACTTCGGCCATGACCTGGATGCCATGCTGGCGGCGATCACTCCCGCCACGCGGGTGATCTTCATTGCCAATCCCAACAACCCGACAGGCACCTTCCTTCCCGGCGACAGGATCGAGGCCTTCCTGGGCAAGGTGCCTGCCGAGGTTCTGGTGGTGCTCGACGAGGCTTACACCGAATACCTCGGGCCGGAGCAGCGCTACGACGCGATCGCCTGGCTGTCCCGTTTTCCCAACCTGCTCATCAGCCGCACCTTCTCCAAGGCCTATGGCCTGGCCGGTCTGCGGGTGGGCTATGGCCTGGGCAGCGCGGCGGTCATCGATTTGCTGAATCGCGTCCGCCAGCCCTTCAATGTCACCAGCGTCGGCCTTGCGGCTGCAGCGGCCGCGCTTTTTGACGACGATTTCCTGGCGCGCAGCTATGCCTTGAACCGGGCCGGGATGGCCCAGCTGACTGCCGGTTTTACCACCCTCGGCCTCGAGTGGATTCCCTCCGCCGGCAACTTTGTCACCTTCAAGGTTGGCAACGGAGCCAAGGTTAATCAGGGCTTGCTGCGTCAGGGTGTCATCGTGCGCCCTATTGGCGGATATGGCATGCCTGAGTGGTTGCGTGTGTCCATCGGCCTGGAGAGCGAGAATGCCCGCTTCCTCGAGGCCCTGCCCGTTGCCCTTGGCTGAGTGAGGCCCGCCGTGCGCAAGATCGAAAAGCTTGTGGTGTGCGGCGTCGGCCTGATTGGTGGATCGGTGGCGCTGGCCTTGCGCCAGGCCAGGCTGGTTGAACGTGTGGTGGGCATCGGTCGCCGCCCCGAGCCGCTCGCCCAGGCTCGGCAGCTTGGTGTAATCGACGAGATTTCCACCGATTGGGCCGAAGCACTCGACGGGGCGGACATGGTCTTGCTGGCCATGCCTGTCGGCCAGATGGAGGCGGTGGCGCAGGCCATGGCACCCCATCTGGGTCCGAACACCATCGTGACCGACGCGGGTAGCACGAAACGGGATGTGATCGAAGCAATCTACCGTCATCTGGGCGCCCATCTGGCCCAGGTCGTGCCCGCGCATCCCATAGCCGGAGCCGAGAAGAGCGGGCCTTCTGCAGCCAGAGCCGATTTGTACCGTGGGCGCAAGGTGGTGGTGACCCCGCTACCCGAGAATGCGCCCGAGGCGGTGCTGCGGGTGCGCGAGCTGTGGGCTGCCTGCGGGGCGGTGCTGCACGAGATGAGCCCGCAGGAGCATGACCGGGTGTTTGCGGCGGTCAGCCATCTGCCCCACTTGCTGGCCTTTGGCTTGGTCCATGATCTGGCTGGCCGCGCCAATGCGGAACAGCTCTTCAGTTACGCCGCGAGCGGTTTCCGGGACTTCACCCGGGTGGCAGGGAGCCATCCGGAGATGTGGCGCGACATCTGCGTGGCCAATCGCCATTCCCTGCTGGCCGAGCTCGATGCCTATCTGTCCGAGCTGGCCTATCTGCGCGCGCTGCTTCTGGCCGGAGACGGGCCGGCGCTCGAGGCTGTTTTTGCCGATGCCAGCCGGGCCCGCAACGAATGGGCCGACAAGGCCTTCCCAGCGACGCCTTCGGGCGAGTGATACAAGGATTTTCCATGGAATTCATCGATCTGCCGCCGATGCGCAGGGCTGCCGGCACCGTACGTCTTCCCGGCTCCAAGAGCATCTCCAATCGCGTGCTGCTGCTCGCCGCCCTGGCCGAGGGGGAAACCCTGGTCGAGGATCTGCTGGACTCCGACGATACCCGGGTGATGCGCAATGCCATCGTCGCCTTGGGCGTGAATGTGACGGAGGAGGGCGCTGCGCTGCGCGTGGCGGGTTGCAACGGGCGCTTCCCCCAGTTGCGGGCCGATCTGTTTGTGGGTAATTCCGGGCTCAGTATCCGTACTCTGGTGCCAGCCATCGTCACGTCCCTCTCCGGTTGTGGTGATGCCCAGGCCGAGGTGCGTCTGTCCGGTGTGCCGCGAATGCACGAGCGCCCCATTGGCGACCTGGTGGACGGTCTCAAGCAACTCGGCGCCCGGGTTGCCTGGCTGGGGCAGGAAGGCTATCCGCCCCTGGCGCTGCAGCCGGCTGAGCTCGCAGCCGAACGGGTCAGTGTGAGGGGTAATGTGTCCAGCCAGTTCCTCACCGGCCTGCTGCAGGCCGCACCTCTGGTGGCGCGGGACAAGCCCCTCACCATCGAGGTCGAGGGGGAGCTGATCAGCCGTCCTTACGTGGAAATCACCCTCAACCTCATGGAGCGTTTTGGCGTGGTGGTGCAGCGTGACGGCTGGAGCCGCTTCGTGGTTCCGGCAGGCCAGCGCTATGTCTCGCCCGGCCGGATTTCCGTGGAAGGGGATGCGTCCACTGCCAGTTACTTCCTGGCCGCTGGCGCACTCGGTGGCGGCCCGGTGCGCGTCGTCGGTGCTGGCCGGCGCAGTATCCAGGGAGATGTGAAGTTCGCTGACGCACTGGCCACCATGGGGGTGGAAATCACCTGGGGTGACGACTGGATCGAGGCGCGAGCACCGGCGTCCGGTCGCCTCAAGGCTTTCGATCTGGATCTCAATCACATTCCCGATGCGGCCATGACCCTGTCGGTGGCGGCGCTGTTTGCCGATGGGCCGAGCACCCTGCGCAACATCGGCAGCTGGCGGGTCAAGGAGACCGATCGCATCGCCGCGATGGCGGCCGAACTGCGCAAGCTCGGGGCGACGGTCGAGGAGTTCCCCGAGAGCATCCGTGTGACCCCCCCGGCACGCCTGCAGCCGGCCGTCATCGATACCTATGACGACCATCGGGTTGCCATGTGCTTCTCGCTGGCCACCCTGGGCGGGCCGTATGTGCGCATCAACGATCCCAAGTGTGTGAACAAGACCTTTCCGGAGTACTTCCAGACCTTCGCCGGCATCGCCACGCCTGTGCCCGTGGTGGCCATCGACGGGCCGTCGGCATCGGGCAAGGGAACGGTTGCCGCTCAGGTGGCTCAGGTGCTGGGCTTCGATCACCTCGACAGTGGCGCCCTCTACCGGATCGTGGCGCTTGCTGCCCTGCGTCAAGGCTTGGCTCTCGACGCGGAGGCCGGGCTGGCTGCACTGGCAGCCGAGTTGCCCGCGCGTTTCGAGCATGAGCGGGTCTTTCTCGCCGGTGAGGACGTCACCGACGAGATCCGCAGTGAGGCCTGTTCGGTGGGGGCCTCCCGAGTGGCGGCGCTTCCTGCTGTCCGCGATGCCCTGTTCGCAAGGCAGCGGGCTTATCGTCGGGGCGCTGGCTTGGTGGCGGAGGGGCGAGACATGGGCTCCGTGGTGTTTCCTGATGCAGAACTCAAGATATTCCTTACCGCCTCCGTAGAGGCGCGCAGCGAACGTCGTTATAAGCAGTTGATCGGTAAAGGAATGGCTGCTAGTATGGACGATCTACTCAAAGACCTGCATGAACGGGATGCGCGGGATTCCCAGCGCTCCGTGGCGCCTTTGAAGAGATGCGACGATGCTGTGTTGCTTGATACCTCCGAAATGACCGTTCAGAAGGCGGTCGATTTCGTGGTTGAGCGGGCCGCAGCGCTTCGCAACTGAGGTCTTTCGTGCCCGCCCGGGCGCGAAGGTTGTTTAACCAGGAGCCGTCTCACGACGGTTGTAAGGTTCTTTTTCACATATGTCCACTGCCACCCCTATTTCCCTCGAGGAAAGCTTTGCCGCCCTGTTTGAGGAGTCCCTCAATCGTCAGGAAATGCGCGCCGGTGAAGTCATTACCGCCGAAGTCGTGCGGATCGACCAGAATTTCGTGGTCGTCAACGCCGGCCTCAAGTCCGAGAGCTACATTCCCATCGAGGAATTCCGCACCGATCGCGGCGAACTGACCACCGAAATCGGTGATTACGTTCAGGTCGCCATCGAGCAGCTCGAAGACGGCTACGGCGAGACCCGCCTGTCCCGCGACAAGGCCAAGCGCATCGCTGCCTGGAACGACCTCGACAAGGCGCTTAACGACGCGATCCTCGTCAAGGGCATGATTGCCGGCAAGGTGAAGGGCGGTCTGACCGTCATGGTCAATGGCATCCGTGCGTTCCTGCCGGGTTCCCTGGTGGACATGCGTCCCGTCAAGGACACCACCCCGTTCGAAGGCAAGGAATTCGAATTCCGCGTCATCAAGCTCGACCGCAAGCGCAACAACGTGGTCGTGTCCCGTCGTGCAGTGCTCGAAGCGTCCATGGGTGAAGAGCGTCAGAAGCTCCTCGAAACCCTCAAGGAAGGCACTGTCGTCAAGGGTATCGTCAAGAACATC
>NZ_JBIJDC010000039.1:0-38107 GCF_044344315.1 Zoogloea sp.
CACCACCCCGGCCGCCATCGACAACTGCCTGAGCGTGGCCGAGGAGATGGACATCCAGGTGGCCATCCACTCGGACACCCTCAACGAATCCGGCTTTGTGGAAACCACCGCCGCGGCCTTCAAGGGCCGCAGCATCCACACCTTCCACACCGAAGGCGCAGGCGGCGGCCACGCGCCGGACATCGTCAAGCTGGCCGGGCTGTCCAACGTGTTGCCCAGCTCCACCAACCCGACCCGGCCCTACACCATCAACACCATCGACGAGCACCTGGACATGCTGATGGTGTGCCACCACCTGGACCCGGCCATCGCCGAGGACGTGGCCTTCGCCGAGAGCCGCATCCGCCGCGAGACCATCGCCGCCGAGGACATCCTCCACGACATCGGTGCCCTGTCCATGTTCTCGTCCGACTCCCAGGCCATGGGCCGGGTGGGTGAGGTGATCATCCGCACCTGGCAGACCGCCCACAAGATGAAGGTCCAGCGCGGTGCGCTGCCCGGCGACACGGCCCGCAGCGACAACTTCCGCGCCCGCCGCTACATCGCCAAATACACCATCAACCCGGCCATCACCCACGGCATCAGCCACGTGGTCGGCTCCATCGAGCCGGGCAAGCTGGCCGACCTGGTGATCTGGAAGCCCGCCTTCTTCGGCGTCAAGCCCAGCCTGATCCTCAAGGGCGGCATGATCGCCGCCGCCGCCATGGGCGACGCCAACGCCTCCATCCCCACGCCCCAGCCGGTGCACTACAAGCCCATGTTCGGCGCCTTCGCCGGCGGCCTCAAGACCTCGCTCACCTTCGTCTCCCAGGCCGCCCTGTCCAGTGGCAACCTGGACGAACTGAACCTCCTCAAACCCCTCGAAGCCGTGCGCAACATCCGCGGCGTCACCAAGTCATCCATGATCCTGAACGACTGGCAGGGCGAGATCAGCGTCGACCCGGAGACCTACGAGGTCCGCGCCGCGGGCGAAGTCCTCACCTGCGAACCGGCCAGCGTGCTGCCGATGGCCCAACGATATTTCCTGTTCTGAACCATGCTCCTGATCGAAACCCTCTACAACGGCGATGCCGCGCCTGCGGCGCGTCTCGAACTCAACTTTGATGCCCGTACCAAGAGCCGCCTGCGCACGCAGCTGGCGGAGGGGGAGGAGGTGGGTTTGTTTCTTCCCCGGGGCACCATCCTGCGCGGCGGCGACCGGCTGCAGGCCCAGGACGGGCGGGTGGTCGAGGTGGTGGCGGCGCCTGAAGACCTGCTCGAGGCGCGCTGCGCCGACGCCTTTGCCCTGGCCCGGGTGGCCTATCACCTGGGCAACCGCCATGTGGCGGTGCAGGTGGGGGACGGCTGGCTGCGCATCCAGACCGATCATGTGCTGAAGACCATGCTCATCGGCCTGGGCGCTGATGTGCATGATCTGTCGGCACCCTTCGAACCCGAAGCCGGTGCCTACGCCCATGGTCATCACCATGCGGAGCGGGGGGCAACCGAAGCGAAGATTCACCAGTACAAATGAAAGCGGAAGCCTGCCGGCCGTGCGCCCCACCAATGCGGGGGCGGGTGCCATGAGCCTGCCCCTGATCCGCCTGATGCAGCTGGTCAGCCCGGCCCTGCCGGTGGGGGCCTACACCTATTCCCAGGGGCTGGAGTGGGTGGTCGATACCGGCGCGGTGAAGACCGAGGCCCAGGTGGGCGAGTGGATCGGTGACGCGCTGGCGGGCGCCTTCGGAGGCTATGAGCTGCCTCTGCTGGCGTGCCTGATGGAGGCCTGGCAGAAGGGCGACGAGGCTGCCGTACTCGATCTCAACGCCCGGTGCCTGGCCAGCCGCGAGACCTCCGAGCTGCGTGCCGAGACGGTCCAGATGGGCTATTCCCTGGTCCGCCTGCTGGTGGATCTGCCGGCCTTCACCGGCCTGCCCGGCTGGGTGGCACGCATCAAGGCCATCGAGGAGCCTGCCTTTCTGACGGTGTGGGCGGCGGTGGCGGTGGCCTGGGAGATTGAGCCCGAGGCGGCCCTCACCGGTTATGCCTGGGCCTGGATAGAGAACCAGGTGATGGCCGCGGTGAAGGCCGTGCCCCTGGGCCAGGCGGCGGGACAGCGCCTGCTCTCGGCCCTGGCCGCGGCCGTGCCGGCGCGGGTTGCCGATGCGCGCACGCGCGCTCCCGAAGCCTGGTCCAATTTTCAGCCCGGGCTGGCCATTGCCAGCGCCCGCCACGAAACCCAGTATTCACGACTCTTCCGTTCCTGACATGCCCAAGCCGACTCAGAAAACATCCGGGAGAAAGCCCGGAAAGGCATCCGTGACAAGCACCGATGTGCCGCGCCTTGCCATCGCCTGCCAGGGCGGTGGCGCCCATACGGCCTTTACGGCGGGGGTGCTAGCCTATCTGTTCCTGTCCTTCGAGCACTTTCGCACAATTGGCGAGGAGGGCCGCTGGTTCAGGCTGGTGGGCCTCTCCGGCACCTCCGGCGGGGCGATCACCGCTGCGATGGCGTGGAGCGAGGCGCCAGACGGGAGCTGGGCCGAAGGTGCCCGCCGGGTGCTGCGTTACTGGAACCGCAACAAGGCGAGCCTCGACACCCGGGACAAGCTGCCGATCTGGTGGGGAGAGTACTTCACCAATGCGGCGACCCAGTGGGCGCTGGGGCTGCAGCGCTGGCTACCGGCGGTGAGTCTGCCGCCGTCGGCATTTGCCTCGTCGCTGGTTCAGGGGCGGATGAAGGATGACATGCGTGCCGTGGTGGGCCTGCCGGATCAGGCCGACCATTTCTTCGGGCGCAAGGGCGTTGATCTCTTCGTGGGAGCTGTGGACGTCGTTAATCCGGGCAACGAGCCCCAGACGGCCTTCCGCACCTTTCCCGACCAGCCCGCCTTTGGCTTGCGCCTGGATGAATTGCTGGCCAGTGCCTGTATTCCCGAACTCTTTATTGCCACACCCTTGAGCGTGCAGGAAGACAAGGGCTCCGGGAGTGGCGCACGGGTGTTCTGGGACGGTCTGTACTCCCAGAACCCGCCGATCAATGATTTCTTTGACGGGCGCAGCCGTGATTGCAAGCCCGATCTGTTGTGGGTGGTGCAGATCAACCCCAACCGCTATGAAGGGGGGGATGCCGGCCCCCTGAGTCCGGATGATCAGGCCGACCGGCGCAATGAACTGGCCGGCAATCTGTCCCTGGGCCAGGAGCTGCGCGCCATCGACCGGATAAACCGTATTGCCGAGGAACTCGGCGATCTGCCCGATCTGCCCAGGTCTCTTGCCGCCTACAAGCCGGTGACGGTGAATTTCATCCGCCTCGGTTCCCGGGAGGAGGGGCCCCTGGCGGACTATCCGCTCAATTACGCCTCCAAGCTCAACCGCGACCCGGCCTTCATTGATGCGCTGATTGCCGAAGGAATCCGTGCGGCCCATAAGGCGGCGTCGGCCCATGAGCTGGTGCGGCCCCATCAGAGCATGAAGCAGAAGTGCGAGATCTATCGGGACCCCGACTGGCCCGAACCCGCCGCCCTCGCCGGTCTGCTCGATGACCCCGCGCTGGCCCGCCAATGGCGACAGCTGGCCACCGCCTGAGCGCCACATACCCAACTACAAGACCCATAAGGAAGCTCCATGAAAGGCCAACCTCTCCGCGTCGGTATCGGCGGCCCTGTCGGATCCGGCAAGACCGCCCTGACCCTGGCCCTGTGCCAGGCCCTGCGCGACAAGTACGACCTGTGCGTGGTCACCAATGACATCTACACCGCCGAGGACGCCCAGTTCCTGGTGCGCAACGAGGCCCTGACCCCTGAGCGCATCATCGGCGTCGAGACCGGCGGCTGCCCCCACACCGCCATCCGCGAGGATGCCTCCATCAACCTGGAGGCGGTGGACCGGCTGATCCGCCTGTTCCCCGAAGTCGAACTGATCTTTGTGGAATCCGGTGGCGACAACCTGGCGGCCACCTTTTCGCCCGAGCTGTCCGACCTGACGATCTACGTGATCGACGTGTCCGCCGGCGACAAGATCCCGCGCAAGGGCGGGCCCGGCATCACCAAGAGCGACCTTCTTGTGATCAACAAGATCGACCTGGCGCCGCTGGTCGGCGCCTCCCTGGAGGTGATGGACCGGGACGCGAAGAAGATGCGTGGCGAGCGCCCCTTCATCTTCAGCAACCTCAAGACCAACCAGGGTCTGGCCGAGATCATCGCCTTCATCGAGAAGCAGGGTCTGCTGGTGGACGCCTGAGCGTTTGCCATCTCAAAGCCGTCACGGCTTTGCGGTATGCTGCAGAAGCGTCATGTGCCGACAGCGTTTCGACGCGGGACGCGGGCTTTCCAACGATCAATAACACGCAAAGGGAATAGCAATGAGTGAGCAGACCAACGATTTCGAAGAATTCTACGGCGCCAAGTTCGAGGATCTGGCCGTGGGCCAGAGCGGCGTCTATGCCCGCACCGTGACCGAGGCCGACATCCTGGCCTTTGCCGGCGTCACTGGCGACTTCAACCCCGTGCACGTCAACGAAGAGCTGGCCGCCGCCAGCATGTTCGGTGGCCGCATCGCCCACGGCATGCTGTCTGCCGGCTTCATCTCCACGGTGTTCGGCACCAAGTTCCCCGGGCCGGGCTCCATCTACCTGTCCCAGACCCTGAAGTTCAAGGCCCCGGTCAAGATCGGTGACACCGTGGTGGCCCGCTGCACCATCAAGGAACTCGTACCCGAGAAGCGCAAGGCCAAGTTCGACACCGTGTGTACGGTGAAGGGCAAGGTTGTGCTGGAAGGCGAAGCGGAGATCATGGTGCCGAAGCGCTGAGCGTCTTCGACATCGTCTGACCCCGGGGGCCGATATGCGTATCGGCCCCTTGTTTTTTGGGGCCTGCATGCTCATCCCGCTTCGTGAATGGGCTCCTTCGGTGCGCCGGGGGCGGATCGGCGTTCCAGCAGCGCCACCCTTGTCACCGGATCAGCCAGGCGGGCCTGCCACCAGGCCAGAGCCTTGCCCGGTGGGGTGGGGGATTTGCGCCAGGCGTAGCGGATATGGGCGATGCGTTCCTGGCGGGCGACCGGTGGAGCGACCAGGCGGCCGGTGTCGATGTAGGGGCGTGCCAGGCATTCGGGCAGAAAGCCCACGCCGATGCCCCGCAGTTGTGCCTCCAGCTTCTCCGCCAGCCCCGGTACGGTGAATACGTCCTGGCCACCCAGCAGGCCGATGGTCAGGCCGCCGCCCCGGGTGGCCGAGTCGGCGACGGCAACGGCCCGGTAGCGACCGATGGTGGCATCGTCCAGTGGCGCGGCGGCGCTGGCCAGGGGGTGGTGGGGCGCCACGGTGAAGATGAAGCGCTGATTGCCGAGGGGCAGGAATTCAACGTTTTCCGGCATCGCCGTCTCGGTGACCACGCCGAGGGCCAGATCGGCCTGCCCGGAGGTCAGGGCTTCCAGGGTCCCCGACAGGATCCCGTCGCGCAGGCGCAGGCGTGTCGGCGGTTCGAGGGCGAGAAAGGCTTCGCACAATTCGAACACGGTTGTCCGATTGATCACGCCATCCACGGCCAAGGTGAATTCTGCTTCCCAGCCTGTGGCGACACGCTTCACCCGGTTGGCCACCGCGTCCAGCTCGCACAGCAGGCGCGTTCCCTCCCGCAGCAGTTCCGCCCCTGCCGGTGTCAGCCGGGCGTGGCGCGAACTGCGGTCAAACAGCAGCACATCCAGTGCATCCTCGATCTGCCGGACCCGGTAGGTGAGGGCGCTGGGCACCATCCCTGCCGTCCGGGCTGCTGCGGCGAAGCTGCCCGCCTCGGCAATGCGCTGGAGCATGGCGAGGGCATCGGGGGTGAGCACATCCCGGGGTGATAGACGAAATTTCGACATTACCGACCGCTTTCGTTCAGATTGATTGAATGATGCCATCAAAGCCCCTGGATCTTCGGGTCCGACCCTGACGCTACACTGGGCTTCATTACAGGAGGTCACACCATGCTTACCCTGCGTAGATCCGAAGACCGTGGCCTTGCCGACCATGGCTGGCTGCTCAGCCGTCACAGCTTCTCATTCGCCGGTTACCACGATCCTGCCCACATGGGCTGGGGCAACCTGCTGGTCATCAACGAGGACCGCATCGCTCCGGGCAGCGGCTTCGGCACCCATGGGCACCGGGACATGGAGATCATCAGCTATGTGTTGTCCGGTGCCCTGGCCCATAAGGACAGCATGGGCAACGGCACGGCGATCCTGCCGGGAGAGGTGCAGCGCATGAGCGCCGGCACCGGTGTGCGGCACAGCGAGTTCAACCACGCGGCCGACGCCACCACCCACTTCCTGCAGATCTGGATCGAACCTCGCCAGGTGGGCCTTGCCCCGGGTTATGAGCAAAAGTCGTTCCCGGTGGCCGAGAAGCGTGGCCGCCTGCGCCGGGTGGCCGCCCCCGATGGCGCAGACGGCGCAGTGACCCTGCACGCCGATGCGACCCTCTACGCCGGCCTGTTCGATGGGGACGAGTCCGCCCACCTGGCACTCGACCCAGCCCGCAAGGCCTATGTGTATCTGGTGCGTGGTGCCCTCACCGTCAATGGCCAGCCTTTGCAGGCGGGGGATGCACTGCTGCTGGCCAACGAGCCTGTGCTGAGCCTGGCGGGCGGACACGATGCCGAGGTTCTGGTCTTCGATCTGGCGCCTTGAGCGGCGTGGCGTCCGGCCGCTGCGGCAATAGGCCGCAAACCCGCTGCCGGACAAGTTTCTAGAATCGCGCCTTCCGCAGGGCCGGCGGCTGTTGCCGGCCCTGCCATCCAGATTGCGTTTCCAGAGACTTTCGACATGCATACTCCGCTGCGACTTGCCGTTCTGATCGGTGCCATTTATTCCGGAGGCACGATGGCTTCCCCAACGGAGGGGGCGCCCAGCGCCACACAGACCTTGCCCGAAGTGCTGGTCGAGGCGGCGAGGGAGCCTGCCTACCGGGCCGAGAAGGCCACCGTGGCCGGCAAGCTCCCCCAGTCGCCCCGGGAGATTCCCAACTCGGTATCGGTGCTGACCCGCCAGCAGATGGACGACCAGAACATGGTCACCCCCTGGGATGCCCTGTCCCAGATCACCGGTGTGCAGGCTGTTGCCAACGACATCACCCAGGGCCAGTTCCATTCCCGGGGTGGCGCCCTCGAAGTCCAGCAGGACGGTCTGCCGTCCACCCTGCCGCTATCCGGCTATCAGCAGTTCGACCTGGCCCTGTACGAACGCGTTGAAGTGATGCGTGGCCCGGCGGGCCTGCTCCAGGGGTCAGGCTCCTTCTCGGGGGCAGTCAACTTTGTGCGCAAGCGCCCGAAGGATGCGTTCGCCGCATCGGCGCTGGCCTCCACGGGTACCTGGAACAACAACCGACTTGAGGCTGACGTGAGCGCGGTCGTCAATGAGTCCCGCAGCCTGCGGGCCCGGGGCGTGCTGTCGGTGGTGGACCGGGATTACGTCTTCAATCGCGTCCATGACCGCAAGTGGCTGGGCTATCTGACCGTGGACTATGACTTCTCCCCGGCGACCACCCTCAATCTCTTCCTGGCCAATCTCACCAATGACTCGACCGGGTTTTCCGGGCTGCCGACCTACACCGATGGACGCCAGCTGTCGGTGCCCCGGTCCTTCAATCCGTACCCGGACTGGAACCGCATCGAGTGGGACACCACCGACATCGGCGCCGACTTGAGCCATCGCTTCGGTGATCGGTGGACTGCCACCCTGAAGCTGCAGAGGCGTGATCAGAGCCAGTTCTTCAAGGACGGCTATGCCAACGCCGGCGTCAACCCGGCGACCAACGTGATTGCCAGCTATGCCCGCCGGGAGTTTGTCTATGACTACGTGCATGAGGCTGTGGATGCCTACGCCGGTGGTCCTTTCAGCCTGCTCGGACGCGAGCACACCGTGTTGGTCGGGGCCAACTTCAGCAGCTTCGACAGCCGCGGCCGGGGTGCCAATCCGAACTCGCCGGGCAGTTCCAGTCTGACCTACACCAACGTGCTCCTCGCCGACCCGCCGGCTGTGCCGGAGCCTCAGGTGACTTATCGCACCGGCAGCCACGGCGTAACCACCCAGACCGGTCTGTATGGCCGCCTGACACTCAATCTGGCCGACCCGCTGAAGCTCATCCTGGGCGCCCGCTTCTCGGACTACACCTACAAGTCCCGCACTACGGCACCCAACCCCACACCCACCGCCTGGGCGCGTGGCGCGCGGGCTGAGGGCGAGTTCACGCCCTACGCGGGTCTCACCTGGGACGTGAGTCGCCAACTCACCCTGTACGCCAGCTACGCCGACATCTTTGTACCCCAGACCCAGAAGCGGGTGGACAACAGCGTCCTCGATCCGCGGGTCGGGCGTCAGTACGAGATCGGTGCCAAGGCCGGGTTGCTGGATGACCGCCTGTCCGTCAATGCCTCGGTGTTCAACATCCGCGACACCAACCGGGCCCTGGCCGATACGGCCAATCCGGGCTATTTCACCACTGCCGGTGAGCTGGAGAGCAAGGGCCGCGAGCTGGAGCTGGTGGGGCAGATCATGCCCCGCTGGGACGTCTCCGCCGGCTACACCTGGATGGACACACACTGGGTGAATAATGGCACCAGCACCGGTCTGCCGGTGAGCTTCTGGTATCCGAAGGAACTGCTCAAGCTGTGGTCCCGCTACCGCTTTGCCGACAGCGGCCCCTTGCGCGGCTTCAGCGTCGGGTTCGGCCTCCAGGGGCAGGGGACGAGTGCCAGCGGGGCAGCCACCTCCACGGTGGCGGCCCGTACCCAGAACGCCTACACGGTGTACAAGCTGCAGGTGGGCTACGCCATCGACCGCAACTGGTCGGCGACCCTGGACGTCAACAATGTCTTCGACAGCGACTACTACACCCGGCTGGGCGGCACCAATACCTACAACTTCTACGGCGATCCGCGAAACGTGGTGCTGACCCTGCGGGCCCGTTACTGAGCGGCGGATGGCCGGGGCGCTCAGGCCTTGAACTGGGAGGCGAGCTCGCCCAGGCGGCCAGCCAGGATGCCCACCTGACGGGCCTCCTCGGCGGAACGCCGGGCCATTTCGGCGTCGGCCTCGGCGTTGCGGGCCACGTTTTCCATCTGCGTTGCGATCTCCCGGGCGGCCCGGCTATTGTTGGCCAGGGCGTCCTCGATGCATTGCATGGCCTGCCCGGCCTGGGCCACCGTCGATTCCACGGAGGCTGCAATCTGACCCGCCTCCAGGGCGCTTCGGGCGCCGTCGGCCACATCCTTGCTGCTGGTGGCCACTTCGCCGGACACGGCCGCGCTCAGGCTCTGGATGCGCTGGATCATGGTGGCGATCTCCTGGGTCGAGTTGCCGGTGCGTTCCGCCAGCTTGCGCACTTCGTCCGCCACCACGGCAAAGCCGCGCCCCTGTTCGCCCGCCCGGGCGGCTTCGATGGCGGCGTTGAGGGCCAGCAGATTGGTCTGGTCGGCGATCTCGCGGATCACCTGGACCACCCGGCCGATCTCGCCCGACATGCCGGCAAGCTCGCCAATGCGCTGTTCGGTGCCTGCCATGGTGCGCGCCGCATCATTGATCGAGGCGGCCGCCGTCTGGCTGATGGCGGCGCTGTTGCGGGTGGTATCCGCGGAAATGCGGTTGGCCTGCATGGCATCGCGGGCCTGTTCGCTCATGGTGATGGTGGAGTTGGACAACCCGTCCACAGTGGTGGCGATGTCCGCGAGGGTGATTGACTGGCTGCGGGTCGCCTCGACGGTGGCCTCACTGGCCTCGCTGAGCTGGCGGCTGGACGTGTTCAGGGCCCGCGCACTCTGCTGGATGAGGCTGATGGCCTCGTGCATGCGGTTGCGCAGCAGGGCCACGTGCGTGAGGATCGCGCCGAGTTCATCATGCCCGCCGGGCTCAATGATCTGGCTCAGGTTGCCACCCGCCACGGCGGCAGCCATCGCTTCGGCCCGGGCCGCCTGCCGCGCAATGCGTGACAGCAACAGCGTGGCCAGCAGCGCGCCCAGCAGCACCGCACCCAGGCCGAGCGCCAGGCTTCGCGTGAGGGCAGCATCCGACTGGGCGTTGAGGCTGTCCAGCAGTGCGGGGGAGGCCTCGTCGAGGCGGTCGATCTCCTTTAGCAGCAGGTCGCGGATCTCGCGCCATTTTGGCGTTTCATCCTTGTTGAGCACCTGCCTGGCGGTGTCGCCCTGGCCTTCCTTGATCAAGCTGAAAACACGCTCATGGTGGGCGCGCTGTTCGTCGCGCAGTTTGCGGATGCGTTCCGGCAGCCCCGAGCGCAGGCCTTCGTCATCCAGGTTTCTGGCGACAAGCAAGGCCTTCTCGAAAGCGTCCGAGGCCCGGCTGTAGTTGTCGTAGGCCTTCGGGTTGGCCGGGTCCAGCATGACATTGCGCAGCGCCTGTCCCATCTGCAGGCCCTGGGCGTAGAGCTTGTAGTAGGCCACCCGCTGGGCCACGTCGCCGGCGATGTGGGCGCGGTACTCCGCCTCCACGGCGCGCCCTGAGCGCTGACTGTCGGCCAGGGCACCGACCAGCAGGATCATCACGATGACCATGATGGCCAGCAGGCGTCGCCCGATGCGGGTGTCGTCGATTCGTGCCAGCACCTTGTCGCGCAGCCCGCCAAGGCCGCCCCGAACCACCTTTCCCTCATGCATGCGCAAGGCCGGGTTGCTGCGGAAGGTCTTGTAGAGTGCTTCTGCAGCAAGGGTTTCGGCGCGGGTCGGTATTACCCGCACCGACATGTAACCGCCTTCAGGCTTGGGGGTCACCGAGGCGCGCACCCAGTAGTGGTCGCCGTTCTTGCAGCGGTTCTTGACCAGGCCGGACCAGGGGCGGCCGTGCTTCAGGGTGTCCCACAGATCGCGGAATGCCTCGGCTGGCATGTCCGGGTGACGCACCATGTTGTGGGGTTGGCCGATCAGCTCATCATGGCTGAAGCCACTGGCGTCAATGAAATCTTCATTGACGAAGGTGATGCGGCCAGATGCATCGGTGTGGGAAATGATGGTCACTGAGGCATCGAGTTGACGTTCGATGCCTGACACAGGCTGATTGTTGCGCATGCTGGCCTCCAAGGGCGGCGTCGGCCCGTGGCCAGCCACCCCAAGGAAAATGAGAATTCCCTTATATGTCGGCCGGGAAGATCAGTTCTTGATGGGTGTAGCGGAAATTCCCCTTGCCACAGTATGGAGAACGGATTTGACCCCACGAGGGCGAGCCCTCTCAGCTTGCGTTTCGGGCTTTGTCTTTCTTGTGCATCAGCATGATTGGCGCACAGCGGCCGGGGTCGTGGTAGATGCCGACGCAGTCGAGGCACTGGAAGCAGCGCTCGTAACGGATCGCGCCACTTTTCTCGATGGCGTCATAGGCGCAGCGGTGGCGGCAGGTCTGGCAGGGTTGGCCGCACTCGCTGCGGCGGGGCAGCCAGTCGAGGACGCGCAGCTTGCCGCCCAGAGCCATGGCGGCGCCCAGGGGGCACAGGTAGCGGCAGAAGAACTTGTAGTACAGGCCGCCCAGCACCAGCAGGATCAGCGCATAGGCTACGAAGGGTGCGCTGCGGTCGAAGCCCACGGTGATGGCGGTCTTGAAGGGTTCCACCTCCACGCCTTTCTCGGCCCACTGGGGGGGCGGGGTAGTATTTAACATATGTTTCATCACTATTGGTTTGGAATTCTTCATGCCAATAACTATGCTGCTTGGAAAGCCTTGCGCAGGTAGCTGATTCTCGGTGGTCGTTGTGGATTTCGCCGTGTCGCATGCGGCGCGTACTCCACACCTTGTGTGCTTCCATGGGAGTGGAGAATGGACAATCAACTAAGAGTTGCTCTCATCGCCATCCGCATGGCGCCGGGTCCGCACACCGGCGACCCGCAGGCGGTAGTCATCGGCACCATGGATGCATGGAAGCAAAAACTGGGCGATGGATCGACAAAGGAGTGGAACGATGGTGAGGATTGGCGCTACGCGTGCTACCCACTGAGTGTCCTTAGGGATCTAATCCCGAATTATTCGATTAGTCTCGACCCGAAATCAGCAATTTTTATTGGGTTGGACGTTCTTGAGAAGATAAAAGACTCGCCCAATGGACGTTTGACAAAGACTGATCGTGACGGATTAGGCGAGCTTGGGTTCAAGAAGAAGTATCTGGACACCGACCTGAAAGTAAACATCGGTGCCTCGACTGGATTAAAGCTCAGCAGGCGACAAACTGCAATTCCGCTACGGGACGTTGAAAGAGTCTTCTTCTTCGCGCACGACGCCTGGAGCTCGGAAAAAAGCCCATTTGCTGCTTTTGACTGCGCGCGCGTCCTAGACCCGAATGATCCCGACACGCAACCACATTCGTTCGAAGCCGGCATACCGAAGACGGAGCGTCACACCGGGTCACGTCTCATCCTCTTCCCGGATTTCACTGATCCCAGCCGTCAAGGGGCACTTGCAGCGTTCTCGGCACACCTTGAGATCAAGGTTGCGATCAATGGTCACAACTTGAAAGGTTACAAAGCCGACGTCGCACCCGATAGATTTGATGCGCGCATGCTGCTGGATATTGGCGTTTGCGGCGAAAAAGATAAGAGCCTCTGGCTTACCGACGGTGAGGGAAAGCCAGAGCCTCGACGAGGACTGCGCTTCGACAAGATGAGTTTATCCTGCAGTTTGGCGCCGAACATACTCGGTGGGCCTCGGTGGCGATCTAATCCGGTTGAGCTTATCGGCTTCGACCTTCTCGAGTTAGCCAGAGAGAGCAGCACTGCACGCTATAAGGTCGATCGTTGGGGTACGCAAGATAGTGTCAATCACGTTCCTGCTCTGGCTGCACTTCAATTTTCAGAAAGGCTGATTTACGTCCGTCGTGAATTTGGCTTTCGTGCGCTGGGACTTAAGACGAACGGTGCAACAGACAATGATATTGTCAAGATTGGCTGGCGTTTCGAGCTATGGGTGTATGGGTTTAGCAATATGTTCTTGAAGCACCCCGTCGTCGCAGCAGTTGTTCCGAGTGGGGTGGAGAAAGCACTTCAAGACACGCTCGTCTTGTTTGCTGAAGAACAGAGACGCGACGATATAGTCTTGGATCTCCGTGACCTACGGTCGTCAAGAACAATTCTAACGGCGCGGCTGCACACTGGCGATGGGGTGACAGACCAAGATAATGCAATAACCGGCGCTGCTTTCGAAGCCTTGAACGGGTGCATCAAAACGGTCCATGACGGCCTCAAGATTGCTCGTGACGGGCGCCCAATCAGTTTGCTGCCGGAGCTTGAAGTTTCGAATGTCGGTGTGCCATGGCACGTTGTTGGTGCTGTAATTGATGGCGCGCCAGGCGTCCTTGGAGTGCTTGATGTCAAGAGACGGCTTCAGGTCTGGCTGACGACGTTTGAGCCCAGGATGCGCTTCAATATGTGGGCGGGAGTTTCCACTACTCCGGGGGTGAATGTTGGATCCTTGTCTGCAGAGGCCACATTTGCGCGGCTTGAAACAACTGATCGGGCTTACCCACGGTACATGGTTGATCTCCATGCCCAGAAGAACAATATGTCCGGTGGTTTCGAACCTACGGCGAGGCCGGCGTTTCAACCTCTGATCACCAAGGAGGATCCTGCGTCCGTCGTGCCTGGAGTGCGGCTAGGGCTGGAAATCAAGAAGTATCTTGGAACCGTCTCGGCGCGTGGCGACAAGGTTGAGCCACGCCAAGCGTCTGGCGCGATCGTGATGATAGGGGCACTGCAGCTCGTGCTTGGGAAGGCCTTCGATGCTGAAGTTAATTCCGATACGGCGGGCCGGATCATATTTCGCCCGTTGGCTTCAGAGCGCGATGCCGATCCTGACCAATTGTCCGCCAGTATCGACGCCCTGGTGAAGCTGCCGATTACTTCAGTTGAGCCGGCCGGCGAGGACGACCCGCAGCAGTCCGTCCGCACGAGCCCGCGAGAACGTCGACTGCCTGGTGCCAATGAAGAGCTGCCAGATCCCGACGCCCCCCTGCTGCTGCCACTTGACGGTCCTCGGTCTTCAAAAGATGGCGGGGCGGCGTTGACGCTGAGCGGCGAAGAGGCAGTGACTCGCGATCAAGATCATACCATTGGGCTTTCCCTTCGATCAGTGGGAGCGGGGGGGGGAACGCAGTCCACTGACGCCGAGCCGTGTCGTCAGCGCTTGCTGGTGATTGAACCGAGGCCTTTCCGCATCGCCGCGATCGACTTCGCCAAGCTGGGGAGCCTTGCGACAGCCGAGAGTTCCGAAGTCGCCGTCTGGAACGCATCTGGCGAGGGAGGACTGTCCTGGAGAATCCGCGACGAAGGGCAGGTTGTCGATCTCGTCCTTCCGCCGCAAGTCATCGGTGAGGCGATGGAAAAGAACAGGTCCGGTCTGCCAGGCAGACCAAAGGACATTGAGCCGGCAAAGCCCGCTGCTGCGCGCTTTGGCTCTCTCACCGTCATCAAGGTTGATCCCACCTACGCAAATACGAGGTTTCGCGAACCCGGATGGAACCTGCGCCGGATTCTAGGGTTCGCTCTTCAGCGTAGCCCGGGGGTGCGGCTGCTTGATCTGCGCATGGAATTGCTTTACGGGCTCATCGCCAGGCTCCGCGTGGACGATGTATGGCTGACCGAGATTTCCGGTGCGGTGGGCGAGCCTGCCCTGCCTTTGACCGATACGCCACCGCAACTGCACCTTCAGAAGCATTTCAGATTGGTCAATGCCGTGCTCGAAGCCGAGAAGCGGCGTATTGCCGTCGAAAAGCTCTGGCGGAGCCGGCCCGACGACGAGCTGCAACTCAATGAAGGTGTCTCGTTCCAGATCAGGCGCCGGGTGCTGGAGAATAATGAACTTGTGGGGGGGCCCGTAACGCCCTTGCGTTGGCCCGTGCCCGGCATCGTGCCCGATGACCCCGGCGGGCTGATTGACAAGTCCATCCTGGATGCGACATTTGCAGCAAACGACAGGGATGAGGATTCCTTTCCCGGGGGCCTGTCCTGGGCGTTCGAAAGCGCCAATATCCTGATGAGCGTGTATGGCCGACCTCATTCATCCGAGGGCGGTAGCGCACGTGGCGTGCATCTGAGTGCGCTAGGGGGCTACGGTTCGCAGCGTGCGCTCTTCGACAACCGCAAGTCGATCGTGGAAAGCGATACCGCCCAGGGGCGAGTTCAACGCTACAGGCTTCAGCGTATTGGCCGTATTGCCTGCCTGTGGCACCCGGCCAAGCACGTTATCGTTTATGAACGCACGGTGGTGCCTCCGGCTCAGTTCTATAACCGCCCGCCGATTGGACTACGTCAGGATGAGCATCTCGGGCGGGCGATCCTGAGGAAGGTTGAGGAGTACATTGAGATCCTCAAACCGCAGCGCCGCTATCCGGAGGACGGAACCTCCCTGCGTGAATGTGGCTTCGTGCTTGGGGCGGAGTTCAAGTCCCTCAAGATCCACGTCGACAGCGCCTGGGGCAGTGATGTGAGGTCGGAGGGGTGGCAGGTTCCACTCTGGGATACCCGATTCATCGGCCTGGCGCCCAACCCCAATGATCCGGATGATCCGGCAAACATCTATCCCAAACCACAGGTGCGCATCATTTTTGCGGGCGAGGGTGGCCGGGAGTTTCCGCAAGAGATCGACGAACCGGAAAAGCTCTATTTCTACTCTTCTGTGGTCGAAGGCGAGGATGAGAACACGGATTCATGGAAGCCGGTGCGGGATGTGGACTTCTGCGATTTTCCGTCTCCGGTTGTCGCACGCGTCCGCAGCGAAAGTGCCGACCTTACGGATGCCGTGTTGCCGCCTGAGCCTGCACACGTGCCCGGCTTCGAGCGATTCACCCTTGCTTTGGTCCCGACCATGGACGCAGTCGCGATCACGCAGGGTCGTGTGCCCGGAGGCCCGGTGGCAGCATTGCGCAACGTGACCATCGCGCGTTCCAGTGCCCAAGACGACGGGGGCAATGAGGCGGCTGGGTTTGGCCGTGAGCTTGCGGCAAAGGCGGCCAACGTGCGTGCAGAGATCGACCGCCGCGTTGGACAAGTGCTCGGCGAACTGGAAAAGCTGGATCGTGACACCAATCAAACAGCACTGGTCAGTTCGGCGACGGCTCTGATTACTCAGGCGCTTCAGAAGATTGACGTCAAAACGTTAGCGAGTGCCATCAAGAATGCTCCGTTCAATGTCGGGACTATTAAAGTCCCGACATTGAAGCCTAGCTGTAGTGGTTTGAGTGCCAACCTGCGCCAACAGGTTAAAGGCCAACTCAATCGCCTGGTGGTCATCGCAGATGACGTCCTCAAACACACCGCTGCGGGGATTTACGAACGTGTCGACTCTGCCGCTGGCGTGGCTGGGGCCGGGATTGATCGTTTGAGGGTGTTGAAGGGCAAAGTTGATGGTGTCAAAGATCAGCTAGACCCAAGCGATATTAAAAAGGTGCGCCGCTTAGTAGAGGAAATGGCGACAAACCTCTTGTCGCAGTTGATTGAAGAAAAAAAACAGCTCCAGTTTGAGATTCACGGTGCGAGGGACCGACTGAACCTCCTTGGTAATGACCTCATTGCGGACCTCCAGCAATTTCAGAGCCGTACACATCCGGATATTGAGGGGCTCAGGACGCTGATCGCTGGCGGGCTGTATTCGGCGAGTGCTGCACTCGTGCAGGGCCTCAATTCGGTCGCGAATGAGGCAGGCAAGGTATCGGCGCAATTGACGAGCGCTGGTACGAGCATCAATCAAAGTTGCTTAGCTGCGGCTGCTTCCTTGCGTAAAGAAATAGAGAATAAGCGTCCGGTGCTGCGAAAAGCCATGGATGATCTTGTTGGGTCAGATGTCCCCCCGGCGGCCCGACGAATTCTTCAGGCCCTTGATATTGCCCTCGGTGCCCTTCTTGTTGAAGCCAGTAAGATCGAGAAGGGTAGTGTCGGACAATCTGTCAATGGTCTTCGAGACGCCTTCGAGAATGCAAAGAAGGGAATCGATAGTATCAAGGGAAGAATCAGTCTTTCCTCCAGTGGTATTCAGGGTGTAGAGGACGCCTTGAGGAAAGTCCTTGATGCGGCTTTCGATGGTGCGAATGGACTGATCCCCCTGATTGACGTATCTCCGATCATTAGTTCTCTCGATGCATTCAAGACTGAACTTGACAGTGCCCTGAGCTTAATCGAGAAGGAGATAAATTCCCAGCTAATTCCGAATGTTACAAGCGCTGATCTGACTCAGATCAATGATCTCATCGACAACCTTGCGAATGTCGCGGGGACTCAATTGGCTGATGTCGAGAAAGAACTTAAATCAGTAATGGGTGAAGTTGAAAAGTTTGCCCAAGGTCTGACAGACTTCCTCAATACCACTAGGACAGCCGTCAAGAGCGAAATCGATAGGGCGATTACCCAGGTCGAGGCTGAGCTTGCAGCATTGATCGGCAAGATATCGCCGACCTGTGACGCCGTAGACGGATTTGTGAACAAGATACTTAGCGGCGGGGGCAATGCCGCGAATCAATTGAACGAAGCGCTTGTCAGCGCCATTGACGTTGATGGGCTTCATCAACAGCTAACGAAAGACCTTATTACGGCCATCTCCTCTGGGGCGGCAACAATCGCGGGGATCAAGGCCTCCGTATCCGCGAAGGCTGCGCAGATCACAGCGGAAGCTGAGGCCCGCGGCCGGCAGCTTGCCGGTGCGATTCAGGAGTCAGTGCGCGATCTTACTGGCGGGGAAGATCTCGCTGCGCTCGCCCAGCGCGCCAATGGGGTCTATCAGAAAGGCGACACTGCTTTACGCGCCCTACGTGCCCTTGGGGATCCGCCGAAGAGCGGCGGTCTCGGGTTCAATCGGCCGGAAATCGCCTATGTGCTGGGGCAGGCAAGCAAGATCGGCGTGGATATGACGCCGACGCTGGCGTTGGTCAATCGAACCGCCGACCAGCTTGCCGCCGTCGAGACCGCAGGCAAAGCTGTTGGCGAGCTGCTCGATAGCTTCGGGCTCCGCTTGCCCTGCAGCGAGATCGCAGATCAAATTCTTCCCGATAAGCTCAAGGGATTGTCGGTGTCGGATCTCATTCCCGATATGGGCGGCATTGACTTCAAGGGTTTGCTGCAGCGTGTCGGCTTTCCCGACCTTGATGATTCAAAGGCTATCCAGATCCGTCATGGATTTGACAAAGCCACAATGCGTACCTGGATGGAAGCAGATCTTAACGTACCGTTCAGTGTGCCTGTTCCGCTCTTGAGCATTGGGCCCGTCAAGGTGATCATCGACACCGCAAAGTTTTCTTCCCAGGCGCGGCTGTCGGCCGGTGTGGATGGCACCGAGCGCAAGATGAGCGGGCGAATCTTTGGCGACTGGCGGATCGATTGTTCGGGCCAGACAATGCTGACCTTCCGCAAGACAGAACTTCTGTTTGACGAACGGGGAAAGATAGATTTCCGCATACAGCCCGACAGAGTGGAGGTTGCCGAGGCCTTGCGGTTTATTACCGATCTGATGGCAGCAACGGGAAAAAGAGGAAGCCCGCAAGTCCAGCCTTTCATGCGCGGAGGTATTCCATCGGGGGTCGCCGCGTCGCTGGATCTAGCCCTTCCGCCGGTGCAAACAGGTGCTTTTGGCATCTCCGATCTGTCGCTGCACATCTTGTTTGGAATCGCGGTGCTGCCTCGCTTCGAGATCGTCTCGGAGCTCTCGATAGGCACACGCATGGCGCCCTTCACGCTCAACATCTGGATTTTCAACGGTGGTGGGTATCTGATGCAGCGCCTGTCCTTCCAGCCTACGGCCAAGCCGCCCTTGATGCGATACACCCTGGATATTGGTGTGCTGGCCGGGCTTGGTCTCGGCATATCGTTCGGTGTGATATCGGGTGGTGTATGGGCGCAGGTAGGGTGCGCCGTGGCTTTCACATGGGTAACGGGGGGGCAAGGCACGGCGACTGCGATACGGGTGTTTCTGCTGCTGCGTGGCAACGTGGACGTTGCAGGGCTGATCACTGCATCCATCGCATTGCTGATCGAGATGACCTACGACGGCAACCGAATGATTGGCGCCGGAACGCTAACGATCAGCGCAAAGATCAGCATGTTCTACACGCTCTCTGTGACCGAACATATTGAATACGTCTTTGCAGGGGAGCCGAAAGGCGGCGACAAGTACGCGGATGCTTACTGCTGAGCGATTTCTCGCACGGCGTCGATAAGGGGAAACCATGGGAAAGCTAGTGGTCAATGTTCAGGTCGATCGCCTCCCTGATGTATGGGTCACTGAGGATGGTAGCGATAGAGATTTGATTCAAATCGGGCTGCGTATCAGTGCGGCCATTGAGGAGAGCGCACAGATTTCTGATATGTGCAGGGTTCTGCCGTGGAAATGGAAAGCGGATTCTGCGAATCCTATCTGCGGCTCGTGGAGCATCCACAAGCAGGAAAACTGGACCTTATGGAGCCTCGATGGGGGCAATCAGCTCAAGGAAATAGATAAAAAGTGTTGGTGGATGGAAAGCCTTGATCCGAGCGTGGGCCAGAATTGGGTCTTTCGAAATCGAATTGATTGTGAGGTTGCTGCAATCCTAAGTCAATCGGGCGCCGGAGCTTTTGCACTACCGGGGGCCGGCGGCGTGGCTTTGGGGCGTAGCGTATTCGGTCTCACAGAGAGTTTGACGGGGCTGCCACACCCCGTACCGGCTGCTATGCAGATATGGACGGCAATTTCCATTGATAAGAAATGCGTAATAGAGTCATTCGGTCTGGACGACTCATGTCGTTTCTGGGCTGTACCAAACTTCGTAGCGCCAAGCGGTACTACTTATTCAGTGCCCAGCCCCATTTCGCCCCCAAGCAGTGCAGACCCATGGCCAGTTGACTACAACACGACAAACCAGGCAGAGCCCGCCAGTGCCAAGGTGTACGCAAGTTTGCCTATCGACGACTTGGTAATCGGGAAAAATGATCCACAGCGACTGATTGATCTTTCGACACTCTTGATACACAAAGGCTCGGTGCCTGAGTTTGAGGGGGCCGATTGGATGACTACGCTACCTCAGCGGATCGCTGAAGCGATTGATCCTGCTGCGCGTGCGATAGCCTTGCTGGATAAGGTGATCCGGGATGTCGTGTCTGAGGAGGAGACGAAGGGTTCGTCTGCTACTCGCGACGCGATTCGCAAGGATATGATTCGCGAGGATATTATTCCACGCGCAGCCGACGATTCCCTGCGCAAGTTCCTCGCTGAGCTTCATCGCCCTGTTCTGGCGCCACGCGCCCACAGCTCACGCCCAAGCGCCGCACCCGCAGCCGCCTTCCTCGAGCGGCTTGCCACGAGTAACCCTTCGCTATGGAGCACTGTCGCTCCCTTGCTGTTGGCCCATGCCGGAGCGGAGGGGGTTGTTGTCAGTGGCTTGAAAATGCCGAACGTCGTCTCGCGCACCCGCCTTGCCACGGCAGCGGGCATTACGCCAGGGCGAGAAGAGGAACTGGCCGATCCCCAGGGATCAACGAGTATTGACAATGAACAGGCCTTTGGCGACTGGTTGTTCGAACACTGGAACTGGAAAGAAGAATCTACGTCCGCTCCGGTCCAAGCGCTGAATCTGTTTGGTAAGGCGGGTCACTTTAAAATCGCCGCTAACACGGTCACGTCACAGGAAGTCGATGTAGGGGTGGTCGATCTTGTGCGGGCACTGGACATCAATGGCAGCAACAATGGAAGAAAGATTGCTATTGGGTTCTCGTTCAAGGAGGTTAGCGCAATTCAAAATGGTTCGTCTGCCGACGCTGTCTTCACCTTGTCTGCGGGCAACGGGCCTGGCTTCAAGGGGCCTCGCTTCGAATTCTCGCTCAAACTGGAGCCACATCAGATAACGCTGACGACCAAAGGGGGGAGTAAAGTCTTCCCGGGTGTATTGACTGAGGATCCTCTGACTGTAGAAATAAAGAGCGTTGGCAATGTCGTTTTGCTTTCCGTGCGTTACCAGAACTGCTCTGAGGACTTCAATATAGACGAGGTTGCGCGCAGTGGCAGGATTGGTATCACAGCAGAGGTCGATTCTCCATTGGAGGTTTCGTTTTTCGGGCCGGCAGGTCTCCCCGCTAACGTTCTTCGCGGCGCGTTGGCCGGTCCTAGCGCGGTCCAGGCCTTGCGTGGTGCGCTTTCTCTGGCTCATGCGGGTCCGGCGATAGCCGGGCTTATGGGTGGCTGGGTGCCGATCAGCGGGGCGAGTGTTAATCCAGCGGCGCGTACTCAGTCGCTTCGGGAACGATTGGTGGATACTATGGAGGCTTACGTTGATAGTGCGTTCGACGATGCCTTCGGCCAAGCGAAGACGGACGCTAACGTAGCCTTCCCGAGCGAAATTGATTCACTGATCAAGAGGCTTTGTGAGGCCGCCAAGGCGGATGCCAAGCGTCTGGCGGCGGAACTGGTGCCTCGGGCTACAAGCCGCAATGCCGACCCCGTGACCGAAGATGCGCCGCCGCTCACCTTCGTATTTGACCAGTTACAGGATTTCGACGACAGCGTGGACCTATGGGCCCGACTGGCGGGTCTTGGGATTCTCATCGGACGGAGCGACGATTCAAAGAAGACGCCGGATGAGTGGTGGAGTCTCAATGTTGCGACCCTTCACCAACCACGAGTAGCAGAGAATGGCAGCACGGAGTTGCTTGACGAAGATAATTCCGTAAATGTTGGCGATGGAGAATGGCCAAAGAGTGCGCTTGTTGACCCTGTGCCCCTTGTGGTGACTGAAATCAGCGGTGTGCGGAACGCCGTCATCCGATATGAAAGCCAGTCTCTTGTCGCCCAGATGGAGGGCCGGCCGCATCTCGGCCAAAGCGGAAGCGTGCCTCGCTTTGCTCGCAGGCCGGAGGCATATTTTTTCCCTCTTCATCAGCATTTTCCCAAGCTCCCGCCGCTGACCTTCGGGCGGACATACCATGTCATTCCTTACCTTATTGGACACGGCGGTGTGATCCCGCCCGCGCTGAGAGCAAACGTCGCCAATCCAACGAGTTCGTTTATGCGAACATTGGCGCCCGGCGGCTGGATAGAGATCAAACGTGATCTGATAGGTGACGATGTCATCCGCAGCAAGACCTACTTGAGGACCGTGCCCGTCGGGGCGCCGCGTCTTTCGCCAGCCAGCGTCTGGCCCGGGGTGTTTGATGGCGTTGCTCCACTCGCGCAGGAACTGCCCGATAGAGCGCCGCCAATCACCCTGATCGCGAATAAGCCCGTGTACTTCTTTCTCGACAAGGCGCAAACGCGAGGCACCTTGAACGCGCCATATGATAATGACGTGGGCGTGCGTATCGAGATCGCGGCGCTTGACTTGAACAATGTATCGGGTCAGAAGCTGAGAGTTGTTGCGGAAGAGATTGATCCGGCTGCTTTGACTGGGGTGAATGCGACACTCATTGATCTGACGGTCAGCTTGCAGGCTGTCTTGGACGTATGTAAGCCCGCTGTTGGTGGCCTGCGGATCGAAATCGTTGATACCAGCGTGACTGTATCGGCACTCAAGTCACTAGACGATGCCCTCGCCGAAGACGAACCAGAGCCTAAGGACATCTCTCAGCTTGCGCAAGTGAAAGGAAAAATAGTACCAGTTAAAGACTGGAGATCAGTTGCCTTGAAGCTAGAAGCGTTGGGCGGCGACTTCGATGTTGAGCCACCAAGCATTTGCTGGGGGGTACATAGGCATACTCAGAACTCGAGTGGTACTCAGAGTCTCGATCTTATACCGGACGGCGACAAACCATTCTTCCCCCCTGAGTTTGGATCCCAGAGCCGGAATATCACCGTTCTCGATGGAATTGGCGGTGCGCCTGCTGGCCCTGTCAAGGCAAAGGTCGCATTGCGCCTACCGTCAGTATCGCTTGCCACCTACGATCGATGGATAAATGGGCCAATTGCTGGGTTTGGCACAGCAGGTATGGACCCTGTCGTCACGGCTTTGAACGAGGCAGCGAAGTACATAACCAATAAGCCGACGAAGGGGAGTGATCGAGTTCTGGATGATCCGGCCGTCGAGGGAATTGCGCTGGAGGTTGTGTGCGTTTTTCCGAAACGGTGCGTTGATGTACCAATCAGCTTGATAGAGAGGTCCAGTCAACTTAAACGTGATCATGCCAAAGACATCGTAGAGTTCGGGGTTGAGTTGAAAAGTGAAGTTTTGAATGGCACCGCTGAATGGATTGCAGGCAGTCGCCAACTCAAGCTGGTGCGTGGCTGCATTTACGAGCTAAGACTGTATGGTTTGGTGCCTATTAGGCAGAATACGCTTGCGCCTCTCTCAACCGCTGACCGTTTTGCCTCTGCCGCGACCGCAGGATGGCGTAAGGCCAAAGTAAAAGCTGGTGACAAGGATGAGGAATGGCACCTCGGGGCGCCGCTTGTACTGTGTGTAGAGGTCGCAAGTGGCATCATGCCGGAGCTATATATCGCCGACTTCAATAACCCACCTTTCAAGGTCAACTTGAAGCGGCCTCCCGAGGTGCACCACGAGCGTGCGGTGATCCACCTGCTGCCATATAGTATCAAATGCCGGGGATACGAAGCTTCGAAGCCTGGCTCAGTGGAGCAATATGCGTCTCTCCGCTTTGTGGATAGCGTGGCTCTGTTTGATCAGCGTTGGAGTTGGCGCGGTCGGCCGCAGCCGGAGATTCCGTCTGCAAGTGGTCAATTCGGCCATGGAGGCATCTTTAGCCAAGGGATTGCCGAGTTTGCGGATATGGCTCTCCTGGGCCGGGCTGATGATGATATCGGGCCCATTCACGAGATGCGGATGGGCCGGGCACACGTTTATGCAAGTCGTTCGCGCTTCTTCGCTGACGAAAAAGAGACTGTATCCCCTCCTGTATTGTTGGAGAGAGATCTTGATTATCGGGGGGGAGCCAACCTATGGCGGTTTGCCCTGCGGATAAGAAGCCGCTATGCGGCAATGCGACCAAACGATGCCCGGTTGATCGCCTTTACCCATCGACTCTTGGACAAGCAAGCTAAAACTGCGTGGTGGCCTCTTGTCGTTCCAGATCGTGTCGGCAAGGAGTCCAGCCTTCGACAGCCGATGCGCCCGGGCTTCATGATAGTGCTGCCGCTTACCGAGCCCTTGATGGCCTCGGGTTCCGTACCTCCGCTGTTGGTTCTGTTTAACGAGCCCATGTTTCCGCTGTTTCACGTTGGTGACGGGATTGAGGCTGCGATAGAGCTTGCGCGGCATCCATTCATCGATTCCGGGGAAGGCCAGCCACCACCCGTAAAGTACTGGCCAGAGTTCGCGCCTGATCCCATTCGGACTGGTGAAGGAGCAAGCGGGAGGCCGCTGGCGCTACGATGCGACGGGCCGGTGGGCTATACATTTGATGTGGAAACCGATGCGGGGCGTTTCGATCACGCTGGTTTTCTGATTTCTCCAGTCGCGGAAGAGGTGCGTCCATGGTCTTTGGTCAAACTACGCTTTCGCAGGCTGGAGGCGCCAGAACTCCTCCTAGACGAGCGCAACCAGTCAAAAGTCGTCTCAGGTGACGGATGGAAGGAGTTCTCGCTTCAGGTCGATATTGGCTTGGCAATTGATTTGGCCGAGTTGAAGCCGGGCACGCCACTGAAACTACGGCTTTCATTTGATAAGAATCGCACTCCTGACCCGAGTTCTTTCGTGAATCTGGAAGCCCACATTGATGATTCAGATCCACTCCGGCCGCGTGTGGTACTGAATGCGTCGACGCATCGAGGTAGCACCCAGGACTGGTCGGCAAGCTACGACACAGGCTGTCGTGTACAGATCCGGGTCATCGCATCGCAGCGACCCAAACCAAATAGCAAGGGCAAGGATATTCCGTCAGTTGGTGATGTCTCTGTTCGTGTTCGCATTGTCCGGGATTCAAGTTTTGATGTGATGCAGAAGCCTTACGAAAACGTTTGGCTGTCGGTGCTCTGTCTACCGTTGAACACGAATGGTCATGATTCGGACTTGTATCTTAAGGTCGAAAATGGAGTTGAAGTGACGGAGCGGCCGGTTCGTCTTTCGGACTTTACACCGGCGGTCTGGTGCCAGTTCGCGGCTGCAATGTCGCAATTTGTTGTTGAGGCCGAAATCAAGAAGACTGATGTATCGCCGAGAACAATTCTGGATGAGAAGATATCTGTCACCCAACTTATGGTATCAAAGAAGGGTGAGCAACTTTGTCTGGGGCTGGCAGATCTTCACCCTGGGGAATCTGTTGCCCGTATCGCGCTGCGAACGGCCTTCGGCGCGAACCCCGATGCGCAGGTGGAAGAACGCCTTTATGCACTGGTAACGCGCTATGTCTACGATGCCTTCGATCGGCTACGCGAACGCCCAATTGCCGTCTACCGGCTTTCCGATACTTTGGCTGATCCGACTCTCACAGAGAAAACATGGCCGCCGTCTGATCTAGGTGCTCCGTTCTCCAACAGTAGAGGACGTTTGCGAATCGTACGTGTTCTGCGTGGACGCAAGGAAAAAGAGGGAGGGTTTGAGCGGAAAGCCCGAGAGTTTCCGGGGGATTTTTTTGGTGATAAATCGGATGGCGTTTCCGGCGAGCCATTGGATGCAGCTGGCCAAGTAATCGGAATCTCCGCTCCGATTGAGTGGGGGCGCTAGCGATATTGTTGGCGGATCGCTGGAGCTTGGGCATCAACTGCGAAAAGTAAGAGTTCGCAGAAAGATCGGCTTTTTTCGCTAGCGTTCTGCAGAGCCAGATCGGCCATTTCAGGAGGAGTTCAGCATGCCTGCAAACATAGTACTTGAGTTTGTCATCGGTATTCCGTCGAAAGTGGTTCTATTTAAAGTCCTTGGATATGGGGGCGCGTTTAACGGTGGTACAAAATGTAGCCCAAAGGCCATTTTGGACTTGGATGTTGCAGGTAGTGCTTCACTGACTGTTCCGCCGATGGAGTGGGGAGGCACCTATAAATACAATGAGGCTGATGTCGTTGCTGTTCCTGGTAAGCCAGAGTGGTTCTGTGATCTCCGCAACGGTGCCGTGTCAATCGACCACGCAAGACTTGAGCGGAATAAGAACAATCTGGATGTCCAGTTTGCGAAGATGGACAGTGCAACTCATGCAGTGAGGTTCGCGGTCGTGGGTGCGAATCCTTTATTGTCTCTGGCCCCTTCTATTGATCTTGATGTCGTTGTCGGCTTAAGAAAGACTGGTGATGGAGTTTATTTTTCGGTAAAAGGAAAACACGATGGTTTTCCGAACTACGCTTTGTTGATTGGTGGCAATAGTGTATACGCGTGGGACTGTGTGGAGAGTGGGCTGGATCCTTCCTCGCTAGGCCCTCCAGCAGATCGGGTGGTGGATATAGGGTGGAGAAAGCTCTAGAGCTTTATGAGCGTTATGCTCCCATGGTTGTAGAGAGTAAGTCTCTTGCTGGAATAAACGATCGAGATTGCCCGCGGCTGGGCAGAAAAGCGGAGAGTTAAATGTCGACGGAGAAGAGAGGTCTCGGTTCGAAGCAATTGAACACTCCTGTGTCTGAGGAGTTGAAGCTCCTTAGAGACGTCCACGAAAGTATATCTGCCACCATTCTCTCAGGAGTTGGAGCTGGATCGTTTTCCGATTGTCTTGAGAGCTTTAGTTTCAAGTTCTCCTTAACTGGTGTTGGTGCTTTGGAGGTCGAGCTTGGAGGGAAGGCTAGACCATCGAAAAGAGAAGAGTTGGTCGGCTTTGATCTACCCTTCGAGACCATGGCGAATCCATGCATGCCGACCAATGCCGGTGCTAAAAGGATTCTGCAAACATGCGATGATGTTTTTGAAGGAAGCAAGCACGACTGCAATCTCTTTGTGAAGGCGGCCTCAAGGCCGTACTTTGGTGACATATTTAGTGGGCTTGATGCGGATGGGATCATCAGTAAGCTCGCCGACGCTTCATCTGGGTGGTCCGTGACGAAGTCAATCGTAGATTCCGTGAATCACGCCATTGCGGGTGACTTCGTGATTGGAGGCATGACTTCAAAACAGTTGGGCGATAGTCATGGGCATTTGGCCGTTGTCGTCGGGTGTCCCAGTCAGCCTTCCGGAAGCACGCGCGTGCCAATAGGGTATGCGGGCAGTGTCGGCGGTGTATCGATAAGAGGTGATCGATTAACTGCCACTTTCAAGGCACAGTTTGTTCGAGACGAAAAGATTAGCTACTTTTGGAAACCGCTGACCGAGAGTGCTATCTATTCGTCATCGGACGAGTTCTTGCTTGCCACTACGCTGAGGGTTTCAATCGTTTTTTCAGAGAATGGAGAAGGAACGCTTAGTTATGCTGGGACTAGCATTCGATGTTTGGGTAAGCCTGGTTACGCATATCCGGCGGATCAAGTTGTGGAGAATATCGAAGGCGTCCAATACCAAGGTGACTATGGGAGTGCTTTTAAGTTCAGGAAATGGATTAGTTCTGATTTTCTGGATCTTCAGGGAAACCCGGCAACGATGCTTTGGTCCGTTAAGATAGACGGCTTGCATGGGGTTTTTATTCATGAAGGTCCTGACACGCTTTCAAGTAACGGAGGTCCATCTAAAGGTTGCATTCACCTCGCGTCTCCAAACGCGGAGGCATTTTATAGATGGATTTCTGCCAGGGCTCGGATAACAATTTCGCGTCCTTGGTAGAACAGGGCGCTTTCAAGCCTGATTCGCCAAGACACTGCATAGAAGCTGGAATATTGGAAGGCCATGCGAGCCCCATGGTTCCGCTGTCAACGATTGGGAGACTACTGAATGTCTACTGACTACACCGTTACACTAACTGCCACTGATGGCTCGTCCACGACTGTCAAGATTATCGATTCGATCAACCCTTTACCATTTTCGGACACTTGGGAGGGCGACGCTACGGCTCTCGGCGCGTCGAACGGTAAGGTGGCATCTTGGGGCATGCATGCGGCCGTGCTACATACTGGGCCCGGCGCTGCAGGGAACGTTACTCTGGATGGATTTCGCAAGGCAACGAAGAAGGGCGACTCGGGCGCTGGCAGTAAGCTCAACGATATGGGTACGTTCCCGGACGGCGACCTCACCTGGCATTGCGACGATGTAGATTAGTTGGTTTTCAGGGGCGCACAGAGCAGAACGAGTAAAGATTTTCGCTCCGGCTGCGCCTCATTTCTTGGCGCCAAGGCGGTGCTTTGCCGACAATAGCAGGGGAATCGGACCTGCTATTCCAGTCTGGGCGTGGAGTGCATTGATAGAAGCGGCCAGATATGCTTGGGCGATCAGGGGCAGAGTGGTGCCCGATCCTTTTTCCGCAGGAGCATGATTGGCGCACACCGACCGGGGTCGTGGTAGATGCCGACGCAGTCGAGGCACTGGAAGCAGCGCTCGTAACGGATCGTGCCGCTCTTTTCGATGGCGTCGTAGGCGCAGCGGTGGCGGCAGGTCTGGCAGGGTTGGCCGCATTCGCTGCGGCGGGGCAGCCAGTCGAGGACGCGCAGCTTGCCCCCCAGGGCCATGGCGGCGCCCAGGGGGCACAGGTAGCGGCAGAAGAACTTGTAGTACAGGCCGCCCAGCACCAGCAGGATCAGCGCATAGGCTACGAAGGGTGCGCTGCGGTCGAAGCCCACGGTGATGGCGGTCTTGAAGGGTTCCACCTCCACGCCTTTCTCGGCCCACTGGGGGGCGAGGGCGGCCAGCGCGGTGAGGGCGGCCAGGATGACGAAGCGGCCCCGGTCGAGCACGCCGGCCAGCCGGGCGGGCAGTTTGCGTTCGGGCAGGCGCAGGGCGCGGGCGAGGAGGGCGGCGAATTCCTGCAGCGCGCCAAAGGGGCACAGCCAGCCGCAGAAGGTGCCGCGGCCCCACACCACGAAGCTGACCAGGGTGAAGGCGATCAGCAGCAGGCTCACCGGGTCGTAGAGAAAGCTCTTCAGACCGGCACCCGCCACCAGGGATTTGATGGCCCCGGTGATCTGCACGATGGACAGCTGCCCCTGGGCGTACCAGCCGATGTAGCCCAGGGTGAAGGCCAGAAAGGCGAGACGGAAGGCCTTCAAGCGACGCGCCGACACGGAGATCCAGCGTGGCCGGGCGAGCACCACTGACAGCAGGGCCAGCGCGGCGGCGATGATGCCCAGCTCCACACCGCGCTCCTTCCAGGCGATCAGCCAGTCGGGCAGGGGTGCCGGGGGGCGGAAGAACAGGGCCTCCGGTGCCTGGTAATCGAGGCTGGCGCTGCGCTGGGTGAGCACGGGCAGCATCGAGCCCTTGGCCCGGGTCAGGGTCAGCTCGAAACGCACCGGGCTGGCCGGGTCGATGCCCGACATGGGGGGCACGCGCAGCACCAGGGCCGCGTTGAGGGGCGGTGCGCCCTCCGGCGGGCGGGGCGACAGGTCCAGGTCGCGCAGCTCGACGGGCGCACCGGCCTGGCTGAAGGCGAGGCGGGCAGGCACGGTGCCGCGGGTGAAGTCCTCGTCGATGTAGGCGTCGCGCCCGGCGCTGGCCACCCACCAGGCGTGCTGGCCGGGTTCGAGGCGGCGCATCAGGTCGGCGTGGCCGGTCTCGCCGAGTATGGCGCGGCCGATGGTGGGCGCGTTGAGGTAGGCCACGTACAGGTCGATGAAGGTCTCGCCCGGCCGGGCCAGGGCCTCGGCATCCACCCCGGCGCCGTCGCTGCCGGCGAAGCGCTGCTCCACATCGGCATGGCTCAGGTGCAGGCGACCGATGGCGCCCGAGGCCAGCAGCTCGGCGAAGCTGCGCCGGTCGAAGACGTCGGCTTTCACCTCGGCCAGCGGGCCCTTCTCGGCCGGCGCGGCAAAGCCCAGGCGGGCCCGGGCCACGGCGAGGGCCGAGGTCAGCACGGTCTGGTTGACGATGCGTACCGAGGCGGTGGCCTTGCTGACCCCGTCCAGCACCACCCGGTTGCCGCCGGCGCCGGCGCGGGTGTTGCCATACAGGCTGGAGACGGTGATCTCCTGTTTCAGGCTCTTGTTGGCGTACTGGGCAAGGAAGTCGCGCAGGGGGCCTTCGCCCAGGCCGGACAGGAACACCGGCTCATGCTGGCGCAGCAGCGCCACATCCATGAAATTGCCCTTGCGGTCGATGCTGACCAGCAGGTTCATGGGGGTGCCCTCGAAGCCCGGGATGGGGGCGAGGTCGATGGATTCGAAGGCATAGGCCACCGGGCCGGCTTCGGGTTCCAGCTCGCTGGTGATGGGCCAGGCGGGGATATCGCGCAGTTTGTCGCCCACGTGCAGGGGCGGCTGGAAACGCCGGGCGATGTCGGCGTGGCTCAGATCGCCGGCCTGTACCGGCAGGCCCAGGCTGGCGAGGAGGAGAGCGGCGCCGGATGCAACGCGGCGCAGGAGGCGGCGTGCATCCATGGGCGTCGTTGCGGCTTACTTGGCTTCGAGCTGTTGCTTGAGGGCGCCGAGGCCGCTGGTGTAGATGCCAGTGACGGCCTTCTTGGCGCCGGCGTTGTCGGCCCCTTCGGCGGGCTTTTCGTCCTTGCGCTTGAAGGTGGACGACCACTCCACGCGGCTGCCGCCCTTGGCCGCCTTGACCTTCAGGGTGGACACGTAATCGCTCACCGGCAGCGGCGAGTCGATGATGCGGTACTTGAGGCTGCGGGTGGAGTCCTGGTGGCTGAGGAGCTCTTCCACCAGCTTGGCGCCGTCCTTGGTGGTCACGGTGCGCACGGCGCCACGCTTGTCCTTGGTGCCCTTGTCGAGGGTCGTGCTACCGACGGCCGGGTGCCAGGCCAGGCTGTCGAAGTCGCGCACGGCTTCCCAGACCTTGGCCGGCGGGGCCGAGATGTCGATGTGCTCGGTGACCTTGAGGGGCTGACGGGCGGCCAGGGCCGGGGTGGCGGCGGCGAGGGCGAGGGTGGCGATGAGGACGGCGGCTTTGTTGTTCATGGAGTTCTCTCAGGTGGGGGAAAGACGGTTGGAAGACGCGGGGAGTGGGAAATCTATACCTCGATCAGGCCCGAGCGCACGGCGGCCATGGCCAGCTCGGCCATGTTCTGCACGCCGAGCTTCTGCTTGATGTGATAAAGGTGGGTGCCGACGGTGTTGGGGCTGAGGTGGAAGGTCTGGGCCACTTCGGCCACCGAGCGCCCCTGGGCCAGTTGCAGGAAGACGTTGAATTCCTTGTCGGTGAGGGCTTCGGCGGGGTGTTCCGGGCGGTCGGCCCGGCGCAGGGCGGCGGCGATCTCCGGGTCGATGTAGCGCTGGCCGGCAGCCACCAGGCTCACCGCCTTGAGCAGTTCGTCGGGGGGGCTGCGCTTGCACAGATAGCCCGCCGCACCGGCCTTGAGGGCCCGTTCTGCAGTGATGGCGTCGGCGTGGGCCGAAGCGATCAGCACCTTCTGGCCGGGCTTGCGGGCGAGGATGCGCTCCAGCGCGGCGAGGCCGCCGCAGCCAGGCATGGAGAGGTCCATCACCAGCACGTCCGGGTCGAGTTCCGTCATCAGCTTTTGGGCCGTCTCGCCGCTGTCGGCCTCGGCCAGCACCCGGGCACCGACACCTTCCAGGAGAAGGCGGAAGCCCATGCGCACGATGGCGTGGTCGTCGGCCAGGACCAGTGAAAGGGAAGGTGGCAGGGGGTAGGTGGGGGTGCTCATGATGGCTGGCTCTCCGTGGTATCGCCCGGGGCGACGGTGTCCGGCGGGGTGAGGGGCAGGCGGGCGCGGATGCGCGTGCCGCCCCCCGGTGGGCTGCTGATGTCCAGACTGCCGGACAGGCCGACGACCCGCTCGCGCATTCCAGAGAGGCCGAAGCCCGGCTGGCCGGGGGCGGGCAGGATGCCACGGCCGTTGTCGCTGATGTCGATGGTCAGGGTGGCCCCTTCACGCAGCAGGCGTACCCGGGCCCGGCTGGCCATGGCGTGACGGACAATGTTGGTGCACGACTCCTGGACGATGCGCAGGGTGGCCAGGGTGATGTCGTCGGGCAGGGGTTGGGGGCCGGCGAAGAGCTCGGTGGACAGCTCGATGTCGGCGTGGTGGCGGCTCCAGCTGGTGAGGTAGCTGCGCACCGCATCGTCGAGGGTTTCCCGCGGGCTGCTGCCAGGGGGGCGCAGGCGGGTGAGCAGGGCGCGCACATCGCCCTGCATGCGCGAGGCCACATCGCGGATCACCTCTGCGCTCTGGTGGATCTGGGGAGTGTCGGCACTGCGCTGGACGATGGCGCCGGCGAGGGCGGCGACGGCAGTGATGCTCTGGCCGAGTTCGTCGTGGAGATCCCGGGCGATGGCCAGCCGGTCGGCTTCGAGGCGCTCTGTGATGGCTCTGGCCACGGCCTGTTCGTGGGTCAGGCGGACGTTCTCGACCACGGCCTCGTTGAGGCGCTGGGCCATGCCGTTGAAGGCGTGGCCGAGGCGGGCCAACTCGGCCGGGCCATCGGTGGGCAGGCGGGTGTCGAAGTTGCCCTGGCCGGTGCGGTCGAGGGCGGCCATCACGTTTTCGAGGGGCTTGAGTGCGTGATGGATGGCAAACCAGCTGCCGATGAACAGCCCGACCAAGGCCAGCAGGGCGCGTGCGGCGGCAGCGCTGACGTCGTCCCACAGATCCACCAGCGCCCGCGACGGATCGGGCTGCAGGTGCAGGGTAAGGCTGCCGGCATGCAGGGTCATGGCCGGGATGCCGGGCTCCATCCAGTGGGTGAACCAGGCCGGCGCGTCGCGCCCGGCCTTGTAGGAGGACGGCGGGGAGGCGTACAGCAGGCGGCCGTTGTTGTCACGGGCTTCGAGCTGATGGGCGCGGATGCGGCCGACGGCGTTGAGGTGGGCGATGAGGCGGGTTTCCGTCCATGCGGGGTCGCCGGAGGCGGTGCCCTGGGCGGACACGGCCAGCCATTGGGCGGCCACCCGGTGGGCCGCGGTGATCTCCTCGGTGATGGCGATGCGGGCGTCGCGCACCCACAGGGCGGCGCTGGCGAGCACAAAGGTGGCGGCCAGGGCAGTGAGCACCAGGCTGACCCGCAGGCGCAGGGACTGGCCTTTGCGGGCCCGGGTGGGCGTGTCGTCGGTGTCGGGGCCGGAGGGCAGGGTGCAGGTGGCAGCGTTCATGCCGGTTTCTCCAGTTTGAAGAGCACGGGGACGACGATCTGCAGTTCCCGGTTCTGCAGGGCTTCAGGTGGACGGGGCAGGGGGCCGGCGCCGGAGATCAGCTGGATGGCGCTTTGGTCGAGGACTTCGAAACCGCTGGAGCGCACCACCTGGGCGGCCACGATGTTGCCCTTGCGGGCGATGGTCACGCGCACCTGCACTTCGCCCTCCCAGCCGCGCATGGCGGCCAGCCGGGGGTAGTTCTGCTGGCGCGCAAAAAGGCTGGAGAGGCTGCGCCCGTAGCGTTCGAGCAGGGCCGGGTCGAGCGCTTCGTCGGCCGCCGGGGCGGTGGCCGGCGCGGTGGCAGGTGTGGGTTCGACATGGGCCTGCCGGGATGGCGCGGCGACGGCGGCCGTAATGTCGGTGACAAGGGGGGCCGCGGGGGCCGGCTCGACGCTCAGGGCCGAGCTTGTGCTGGGCGCCTGTGCTGCCGGGCGGGTCATCACGGGGGTGGGGCGCGCTTCGGGTCGGGCAGGTCGGGGCACTGCTTCGGCGCGGGGCGGTGTCGCGGGTGTCGCAGGCGTCGGCCTCAAGGCAGGCGGCGGGCTGCTCGGCTGCTGGGGAACGGGGACGGGGGCGGCAGTGCGCAGCACGACTTCCAGGGGCGCGGGCGGATTCTCGGGGGCGGACGGCAGACCTTTGCCCTGTACCAGCAAGGCCAGTGCATGGACGCCAATTGACAGGCCGATCGCCAGCCGCAGCGGACGGGGCAGGGCCGCGGGGCGGGGCCAGGCAGTGTCAGGCTGCGGCAGGACAAGGTTCATGGTTTGCGGCGCTCGTCGGAAAGGGCTCGTTGCTCGTACGCCGGGTAGAGCTGGCCCACGGAACGGCGATACTCAGCGTCGACCACGGCCAGGCCGCGGAATTCTGCCGGTAGCGGCAAGGCCAGGACTTCGGTCATGTCGAGGCCGTCGTCGGCAGCCTGGCGCAAATGGCGGTCAAGCCACGCCAGCCACGCCTTGGTCTGGCGGATCGGCCCGGCGTCTCTGGCGACCGGCCCATGGCCGGGGACAAGAGTGGTGAAAGGGGTTTTCTCGAGTTGGTCGAGGGCTGCCTGCCAATGCTGCAGATCAGCGTGGGGTGTGGTTGGGGTGCGCCCGTTGAACACCAGGTCGCCGGCGAAGAGCACGCCAGTGCTGCGGTCGAGAATGACCAGGTCTGCCTCGGTGTGGCCGTCGAGGGCGATCAGCTCGAGGCGGTGTCCGCCCATCTCCAGGGGGCCGGCGGCGAGCGGGCGGGCCGGGGCGACGGGCTCGGTGCCGGCCATCCAGTCGCCAGCCAGGCGGTACATGTTTTCGTTGAGGCTGCCGCCTTCGCTGTGGATGCTCTTGATGGTGGCGGGTAGTGCAGCCAGGGTGTCCGGGACGAAGGCCTGATTGCCCAGGAAGTGGTCGGGGTGGTGGTGGGTATTGAGCACCAGACTCACCGGTTTGTCGGTGATACGGGCGATGGCGCGCTTGAGCTGTTCGCCATAGGCCCGTGACGGGCCGCTGTCGATGACTACCACGCCTTTGGCGGTGACGATGAAGGCAGTGTTGACGATGTTGCCGCCGTTGGTAAGGCTGAAATCCTCGCTGCGGCCGACCAGCACCCAGGTGTCGTCGGCGATGCGCAGGGGGGAGAGCCCGTAGTCCCGGTCGGCGGCGGCGAGGAGCAGGGTCCAGCCGAGGGCGAAGACGGCGATGAGGCTGCGGGCGGTCCGCGATAGGGAGAGGGTGCGGGGTGAGGCGGTCATTTTTCGATCGCAGCCGAAATGGCGTTGCCGTTGTTGTCACGGCCACTGACCCGGTAAGCGGTGGCGGCCCGGGCGGCGGGGATGTCGACGGTGAATACCGGGTTCTCGGCGATGGGTTCGAAGCCCTCGATGTGCATCAGGGGCTTGCCCTGGTTGTCGGCGAGGTCAAGGTCTTGCAGGAAGAAGGCTGGAATGCCGGCGGCGAGGCCGGTGTCGATGGGGTGGATGATGCGCAGGCGGATGCGCTCGCCGCCTTCCTTGCGCGCCCATACGCGGCTGCTGACTTCGCCCAGGCGCTTCTGCCATTCGGGCGAGCCGCTGCCGGTGGAGGGCAGGGTGCAGCCGCCGCCAGCGGTGTTCACCCAGGTGCCGCCCACATGCCAGGTGCCGTCGGCGGTGCGCACGGCGGCGCGGACCGGGGTGGACTGCTGCAGCTTGATGCGGAAACCCAGGGCCGCATGGGCACCGCTGGGTTCAAAGCGAACGATGCGCACAATGGGGTTGAAGTCGGCGAAGACGAGCACCTCGCGCACGCCCGGCAGGGTGCTGGCGTCTACGCTCACCGGAACGTTCATGGCGTTCTCGGCGGTGAGGGGGGCGGTGACCTTGACGCGATCGTCAAAGACGACCTGTGCCGACGCCGGGAACATTTCCTTGCGCATGTCGGCCCAGCGGGGTGAACCGAGGGGGTCGGCGCGGAGGGGCGCAGCGGGGGAAGCTGCATGACCTGTATTGAAGGTGCACGCCAACCAGAGGGCCACAACGGCCATGAGGGCTCTGTTCTTCATTCTGTCTCCTGACGGCGGCCTGCCGGTGGCGGCTCGCTCTGTTTGGTGTGGGGGTGCTGCAAGAGCTGTGCCACTACCCTGGGCGGTGCGGAATTGTCGCTGGAAACGGGCTGAGGACGCGGGAGGCAAGGGTTTGCGTCGACTCGGGGGGAAACGACCGGTGGCCTTCGTGCAGCGGTCATCTGTCGCAGGTGGCACACCTGTCGCGCCTGTCCTGCTTCGGGGTGCTCCAGCTTGGAGCAGTTGGTGTGGAATGAAGCAGAGAGTGGGCGTGGTGACCCTGATTACCTGCATTTTTCCCATTCAAACGTGTTTCCAGCCAGAGCCAACTTCCCGTTTTCTATCGGGAATTCTTCCCGGTCCGCTTTTTTTCCGGGCCAGTGTCAGATCTTTGGCACAGCTCTTGCGCATGGAAAGCGCTGCGTGATCTGGTTGGGCCGGGAGGTGGCTGCCCCAGGTCGCGCTTAAGCACCTTCTCAAAGGAGACATTCAATGATCCAAAGGAGCAAAACAATGAAAAAGCCGTTTGCGATGACCCTGATCGCGGCCGCCCTGATGGTTGCCGGTTCTGTCCATGCCAAGGAAGTGACGGACGCCGACATCGCCAATGACGCCAAGTCCACCGGCGATGTCACCCACTTCGGCCTGGGCCAGCAAGGTCAGCGCTTCAGCCCGCTGGACAAGGTCAACGTCAAAACCGTCAAGAACCTGGTCCCGGTGTGGTCCTTCTCCTTTGGTGGCGAGAAGCAGCGCGGCCAGGAATCCCAGCCGCTGATCCACGACGGCAAGATGTTCGTGACGGCCTCCTACAGCCGCCTCTTCGCCCTCGACGCCAAGACCGGCAAGAAGCTGTGGAAGTACGAGCATCGCCTCCCCGAGGGCATCATGCCCTGCTGTGACGTGATCAACCGCGGCGCAGCCCTTTACGACAACCTGGTGATCTTCGCCACCCTCGACGCCCAGCTCGTGGCCCTGAACAAGGAAACCGGCAAGGTTGTATGGAAGGAAAAGATCGACGACTACGCCGCCGGCTACTCCGCCACGGCTGCTCCGCTGATCGTCAAGGGCTTGGTCATCACCGGTGTGTCCGGTGGCGAGTTCGGCGTGCAGGGCCGTATGGAAGCCCGCGATGCCAAGACCGGCAAGATGGTGTGGATGCGTCCGACCGTTGAAGGCCACATGGGCTACAAGTGGGTGAATGGCGAGAAGGTTGAAAACGGCATCTCCGGCACCCTCAACGCCACCTGGACCGGCGACCTGTGGAAGACCGGCGGTGCAGCCACCTGGAACGGCGCCACCTACGATCCCGACACCAACCTGGTCTTTGCCGGCACCGGCAACCCGGCCCCGTGGAACAGCCACCTGCGCCCCGGCGACAACCTGTTCTCGTCCGCCACCGTGGCCATCGACCCGGATACCGGCAAGATCGTCTGGCACTACCAGACCACCCCCCACGACGGCTGGGACTTTGACGGTGTGAACGAATTCGTGTCCTTCGATTACAAGGATCCGAAGACCGGCAAGATCATCAAGGCGGGTGGCAAGGCTGACCGTAACGGCTTCTTCTTCGTGCTCGACCGCACCAACGGCAAGCCGCTGAACATCTTCCCCTTCGTCAAGCAGATCACCTGGGCCAAGGGCTTCGACATGAGCACCGGCCGTCCCATCTATGTGGATGAGAACCGTCCGGGCGATCCGTCGGGCAGCGCCGATGGCAAGAAGGGCAAGAGCGTCTTCTCCGCGCCGTCCTTCCTGGGTGGGAAGAACCAGCAGCAGATCGCCTACAACCCGCAGACTGGCCTGTTCTATGTGCCGGCCAACGAGTGGGGCATGGACATCTGGAACGAGCCCGTCTCCTACAAGCGCGGTGCGGCTTACCTGGGCGCCGGCTTCACCATCAAGGCCCTGCACGACGACTACATCGGCTCCCTGCGTGCCGTGGATCCGACCACCGGCAAGATCGTCTGGGAGAACAAGAACTTTGCTCCCCTGTGGGGCGGTGTCCTGACCACCGGCGGCAACCTGACCTTCTACGGTACCCCCGAGGGCTACCTGAAGGCGCTGGATGCCAAGACCGGCAAGGAAGTCTGGTCCTTCCAGACCGGCTCCGGCGTGGTCGCTCCCCCGGTTACCTGGATGGAAGGCGGCGAGCAGTACGTCGCCGTGGTGTCCGGCTGGGGCGGTGCTGTTCCCCTGTGGGGCGGCGACGTGGCCCGCCGCGTGAACTACCTGGAACAGGGCGGTTCCGTGTGGGTGTTCAAGCTGCACAACAGCAAGTAATTGCGCTTGCCGGGTGCGGTCCGGTCTTCCGGGCTGCACCTGCGGAAACCTCCCGCGGCCTTACTGCTGCGGGTGAGCGGCCCCCTTCTTAGGGGGCCGTTTCCATTTGGAGTCCCGGGTCGGCTTCATTCCACTTTCCTCCATTGACCTCCCCGAACCGGGCGCAAACCCAATGCTGATGAGGGGTCCTTGGCCGGGTTGGCCGCAGGGGCTTATGGGAGGTGCTGATGGCGGCTGGAGGTCCTGTAGGGGCGACTTCAGTCGCCCGCCACGCGTCGATCACAGACATGCCGTTGATCG
>NZ_JBIJDC010000131.1:0-11952 GCF_044344315.1 Zoogloea sp.
TCGCGGCCATCGAAAAGCTGCTGGCCGAATGGAGACCCGCCTCCCTGGTGGTCGGGCTGCCGGTTCACCTCGACGGCACCGAACACGCCATGACGGTCCGCTGCCGGCGCTTCGCCAACCAGCTCCACGGCCGCTACGGCCTGCCGGTGGCCCTGGTGGACGAGCGCCTGTCCTCCGCCGAGGCCGAGGAGCGCCTCGCCGAGGCCGGGCACCACGGCTGGCGCAAGCAAAAGCCCCGGCTGGATTCCGCGGCCGCCCAGATCATCCTGCTCCAGTACTTTGAAAGTGCCCGACATGCAGCTTCCTGAAGCCGATCAGCTCATCGCCGCGCTGGCCGAGTCCATGCGCCCCCGCGTCACCCCCGACACCTGCCTGGTGGGCATCCACACAGGCGGCGTGTGGCTGGCCGAGCGCCTTCACGCCCTGCTCGGTCTGTCCCAGCCGCTGGGCAGCATCGACGTGAGCTTCTACCGCGACGACTACTCGGCCAAAGGCCTGCATCCCCAGCCCCGGGGCTCGCGCATCCCCTTCGACGTCGAAAGCAGCCACATCGTTATCGTCGACGACGTGCTCTACACCGGCCGCACCACCCGCGCCGCCCTCAACGAACTGTTCGACTACGGCCGTCCCGCCCGGGTGGACCTGGCGGTGCTAGTCGACCGCGGCGGTCGCGAGCTGCCCATCGCGGCGAGCTTCTGTGCCCTGACCCTGCCGGCTCCCCTGCCCGCCGGGCAAAACCTCCAACTTGAGCGCGACGACTCCGGCGCCCTCACCCTGAGGCTGATCCATGCGTAATCCCCAACTCAACAAGCACGGCGAACTGCAGCACCTGCTGACCCTCGACGGCCTGCCCCGCGCCATCATCACCCAGATCCTCGACACCGCCGCGCCCTTCACCGAAGTGGCCGAGCGGGAGGTCAAGAAGCTGCCCCTGCTGCGCGGCAAGAGCGTGTTCAACCTGTTCTTCGAGAACAGCACGCGCACCCGCACTACCTTCGAAATCGCCGCCAAGCGCCTGTCGGCCGACGTGATCAACCTCAACGTCGCCACCTCGTCCACCAAGAAGGGCGAGACCCTGCTCGACACCGTAGACAACCTGTGCGCCATGCACGCCGACATGTTCGTGGTGCGCCACGAATCCAGCGGCGCCCCGCACCTGATCGCCCAGCACCTGGAAAACACCGGCCGCGACCACATCCACGTGGTCAATGCCGGCGACGGGCGCCACGCCCACCCCACCCAGGGGCTGCTGGACATGTACACCATCCGGCACTACAAGAAGGAATTCCACAACCTCACCGTCGCCATCGTCGGCGACGTGCTCCACTCCCGCGTGGCGCGCTCCCAGATCGCGGCGCTGACCACCCTGGGCGTGCCCGAGGTCCGCGTCATCGGCCCGCGCACCCTGCTCCCCACTGACGTGGAAAAGATGGGCGTGCGCTACTGCGCCACCATGGAAGAAGGCCTGAAGGACGTGGACGTGGTGATGATGTTGCGCCTGCAGAACGAACGCATGAACGGCGCCTTGCTGCCCAGCCCGCAGGAGTTCTTCAAGGTCTGGGGCCTCACCGCCGACAAGCTGGCCCTGGCCAAGCCCGACGCCATCGTGATGCACCCCGGCCCCATGAACCGCGGCGTAGAGATCGACTCCGCCGTGGCCGACGGCAACCAGGCCGTGATCCTGCCCCAGGTCACCTTCGGCATCGCCGTACGCATGGCGGTGATGAGCATGCTCGGCAGCCACTGAAACGGATCCGCACGATGAACATCCTTATCCAGAACGGCCGCCTGATTGACCCGGCCAACAAGATCGACGCCCCTCAGGACCTCTTCATCGCCGACGGCAAGATCGTCGGTGTCGGGTCTGCCCCGGCAGGCTTCAGCGCTGCGAAGACCATCGACGCCAGCGGCCTCGTCGTCGCCCCCGGCCTGATCGACCTGGCCGCCCGGCTCCGTGAGCCCGGCTTCGAATACAAGGCCACCCTCGAATCCGAAATGGACGCCGCCATGGCCGGTGGCGTCACCAGCCTGGCCATCCCGCCCGACACTGATCCGGTACTGGACGAACCCGGCCTGGTCGAGATGCTGTGCTACCGGGCCAAGAAGCTTAACCGTGCGCACGTCTATCCCGTGGGCGCGCTGACCATCGGCCTGAAGGGCGAGCAGCTCTCCGAGATGGCCGAGCTGGTGGAAGCCGGCTGCGTGGCCTTCAGCCAGGCCAATACACCCATCCTCGACACCCGGGTGCTGTCCCGGGCCATGCTCTACGCCGCCACCTTCGGTTTCCGGATCTGGCTGCAGCCCATCGACCCCTACCTGGCCCGGGGCGGTGTTGCCCACGACGGCGAGGTCGCGTCCCGGCTCGGTCTCCCGGGCCTCCCGGCCAGTGCCGAGATCATTGCCCTATATACCTACCTGCGCCTGGCCCGTCAGACCGGCGCGCGCCTGCACATCACCCGCGTGTCCTGTGCCGAAAGCCTCGACCTGATCGAGCAGGCCCGCAAGGACGGGGTGGACGTGAGCTGCGACGTGGCCGCCCACCATCTGCACCTGTGCGACATGGACATCGGCTACTTCAACCCTCACTGCCACGTGATCCCGCCCCTGCGCAGCCAGCGGGACCGCATCGCCCTGTCGAAGGCCCTGGCCGATGGACGCATCAACGCCATCTGCTCGGATCACACGCCGGTGGATGATGATGCCAAGCAAGCCCCCTTCAGCGAGTCCGAGCCAGGCACCACCGGCCTTGAGTTACTCCTGCCCCTGACCCTGAAGTGGGCGGCCGAACACAAGCTGCCGCTGATCGACGCCCTCGCCCGGGTCACCTCGGAGGCGGCAAAAATTGCCGGCATCGCCAAGGGCGGTCACCTGTCGGTGGGTGCGCGGGCCGATATCTGCATCTTCGATCCGGACTGTCACCAGCAGATCACCCGCGGCATGCTCAAGAGTCAGGGCAAGAACACGCCCTTCCTGGGCCTTGAACTGCCGGGGCGGGTACGCTGTACGCTGGTCGAAGGCACGGTGATGTACGAAGCCTGAGTTTTATCCCGCGGAAAGGTCCTTCCATCCCAAGCACAACGGCGCCTCATGGCGCCGTTTGTCGTTGTTTCGTCGACACAAGAATTTAACAAAACCCGCCGAACTTCCATTGGCATATGCCGATAACACCCTCTCGGCGAGCATCGCTGGCCGACACAATAATCAGATCAATCCACTGCGGACAACACCCGTAGCTTGGCGATTCAGGGAGAAGAATGGTGATCAGCGGTTCAGTCGAGCAGGCTGCCGAGCGTTTGCGCAAGGCCGTCCCCATCATGGTGAAGCACGGGATTCCCGTGACCCCCCTCAATTACGCGCTCTGGTACACCTACGTCGCCAACGAGGATCCAACCCTGAACCAGCGTATCGACGACATCGTTGCCGCTTACGGCACCATTCCAGTGAGCAAGGCCGAGGACCTGTTCAAGGCTCACATTTCCCCCACGGGAAGCCACGAGACGGCCCTGGGACGCATGAAGGACGATCTGGAGAAGATGGTCCAGGGGATAGGAAAGGATCTCCATGCCACCATTGCCGGCACCCAGACCTTCAACTCGCTGCTCGACGAATGCAGTCGTGACTTGCGCGGGCCAACTTCCGTCAGCGCCTCCATTGATGACGTGTTCGGCACCGTGGAAAAGCTCCTGCAGGGCTCGACTGCCATGCATGAGAGCACCGCGCGCTTTGAGCAGCGTCTGAGCGCTGCCAACGCTGAAATCCGGCGCCTGCGTGACGAAATGGAAGCCCTGCGCCAGAACGCCATGCATGACGAGCTGACCGGGGTCTACAATCGTAGAGCCTTCGACACCGAGCTCGGGCAGTTCATGGGTCAAGGTGACCGATCGCCGGTCATCCACTTGGCGATGCTGGATATCGACCATTTCAAGCGGTTCAATGATCGGTTTGGTCACCCGGTGGGCGATCGCGTCCTGAGTCTGGTCGGCGCTCAATTGAACAGCGTGGCCCGGGTGGGCGTATCCGTGTATCGCTACGGTGGCGAGGAGTTCGCGCTGATCTTCTGTGGCGGCACCGCTGCCAAAGCGGTAGAGCTGGCCGAAACCCTGCGCCTTTCCATCGAACGCCTGGTACTCAAGGACAGCCGCAGTGGCGAACGCCTGGCCCACATCACCGCCTCCATCGGACTGGCCAGCCGTCGCCCCGGCGAGTCGGCCGCCGATCTGCTGACGCGCAGCGACAAAGCCCTCTACGAGGCCAAAGCCAGTGGCCGCAACCGGCTTTGCCAGGCATCCTGACACGCCAGCGGCTTGTGGCGAGAGTCAACGCGCCCGCAGGTGCCGGATGCGCTCATCCGTCAGGGGATGGGTCGAAAAATAGTCGGTCGGCGATGAAGCGGAGGCCACGCCATCACGGTCCGCGCCCTGCCCGGCGCCGGCCGGCGCCTCCATCCGCTCCAGGATGTCGGCAAGGTGACCTGCCGACATCCCGTTATCCGTCATCAGGCGCGCTGCATGATCATCAGCCTCCCGCTCGAAGCGGCGGGAATAGCGCGCCTGTGACAAAGCCGCCGGCACCCCTGCCAGCAGGGCGCTGACGTCACCGATATACCAGGCGGCAAACACGCCGACAGCAGAGCTTTCGATGGCCAAGCGCAAACCATGACGCTGACTGACATGGCCCATCTCGTGGGCCAGCACACCGAGGATCTCCTCGTCATTGCGGGCCAGGGCCACCAGTTCATCCGTCACCACGATCAAACCTGAGGGCAGGGCCAAGGCATTGGCCCCCATGCTCCGGCCGTGACGGAAAAGCAACTGTGGAAGCACCACGGGCCCGTCGGCCTGCTTCAGGTTAACGAGGCGCGCAGACAGCGCCTGCTGACGGGCTAACGGCAACTGGCTCGGCCCAAAGACATTGGCATCCAGCATCGCTATCGTCTCATCGCTCACTCGCTTTGCCAGCTCCGCCGGGACTCTCGCTGCCACCTGACGGGCGACGCGGGGCAGCAGCCACTCGTGGGCCAGCACGAGACACGCGGCCAGCGCCACAAGGGATGCCAGCACCGCCGTCGGCGCGAACTGCCAGCGCACCACATGGGCGTCCCGGTGACCACTGCGCGCCAGCATGACCCGGAACGAGGCATCGTCGGGCACTTCACAATGGGCACCATCGGGAAAGCTGATCAGCCGCGGGGAGCGGCCCAGAGGCTCGGAGAGGCGCAGCTCGGCCAATGCGTCCCGCCGCTCGACGTCGTCGCCACGCAGCACCAGCTCACCGTTGGCGACCGAAAGCGATACGGGGCGGGCGCGAGACGAGCGTCCGTTGAAATACAGTGCCGACACAGCCGGATCGGGCGATTCCATAACCTAAAGCCCCACGTCCACGTCGAACATTTCTGCGCTTTCTTCGCCAATGGCGGCAAGATCAGCCTCGGCGAAGGCCACAAAATCGTCGAGATCTCCCCCCGGTAGCATCGAGATGCTCTGCAGGCGATACTTCATCAGGCGCAACTCGGCAAAGGGGCGATACAGGCCGAGACTGAAAATGACGCCCAGCAGGTTGGTCAGGGTGATGAAGGCCAGACGACGGCCGGACACGACGCTGCGAAACCGGTGCGGCCCAAGGCTCAGGCCGTTCCACACCGCGTTCTGCACTCGCGCCGCCACGAAAGGCGCCACACACAGCATCATCGCAAAACCGGCCAGCAAGGCCATACCGCCAAGCATCGTCAGCACCCGGGTCTCCGCCCCTTCGTCCATGGACAGACTCTCTGCAACGCCAAGGCCAAGCAAAAGGGTGGTCGCGAGGGTCACCCCGATGGCAACCACACCAGCCACGAGATAAATGCGATAGATCTCGGCCCGGGACAACGCGCACTGGAACTCGCTGCGCCCGAAAGCACTGCTGCCGTACTGATAGACCTTCAGGGCATGCACCCACAGGGGAAAGGCGAGGCCGAGGGAGATGAGAATCAGGAGGGGGAGCCCGAGAAAAACCACGTAGGCCTGCCTCACACCGCCCCTGAACACAAAACGCAGGCCACGATAACTGCTGTTGTGCATCCTGAAACACAGGGAGCGGTGTAGCAGCCAGGGCATCACTGCCATCAGGATCACGAAGACGATAGCGGCGACTATGGGCTCTGTCTCGGCCGAGATTTGATATGCCATGAACATCAGGAAGGCGAGCGTCCGCCCCTTGAGGATGGAGAGCGGCTCGCCGTGATAATCAAAGGCGGCACCGGCAAGTGAGGTATGCCGGTAAAAGAAGTGCATGCGGCGAACTTTGGCCCAGGCCGAGTAGATTCCGAGGGTCAGGATGGTGAGCAGCAGATTCACCGCCCAGATGCCAAAATAATCCCTGCCCTGCCCGCTGAAGACAACCGGGAGCGCGTTTGTGTGTTTATCCATCATGCAGGAAGACGTGAGAAATATGCGCATTGTATTTGCACAGCCTGCATTACCGCTGCCCTGAACGAAAAAACCCGGGGTTCTCACCCCGGGTTTTCAAGCAGATCTGATCCAAAAACTACTTCTTGTCGCCCTGCAGGGCCTTTTCAAGCGCCTTCGCGGCATCGTCCTCAGCGTTCGGTGCGGGAATTGCATCCTTCTCGCCCCCTTCAGCCGGAGCCGCTCCAGCGGCCGGTTCATTGTCGAACTGGACGGGCGAATCGTCCTGGGGTGCGTCATCCGGAACGACGATCTCCACCTGATCCGTATCGACTTTCACCTGAGCGTCGAGGCCCATGGTGACAAGCTGCGGGAAAGCGATCAAAACGCCGACCATGATGACCTGGATGACCACGAAAGGCACGGCACCCCAATAGATCTGCGTGGTCTTGATGGCCGGCGGCGCCACCGAACGCAGATAGAACAGGGCAAAGCCGAAGGGCGGATGCATGAAGGACGTCTGCATGTTGACCCCCAGCAGCACACCAAACCAGATCAGGTCGATGCCGAGCTTTTCCGCCACCGGGGCCAGCAAGGGCACAACAATGAAGGCCAGTTCGAAGAAATCGAGGAAGAAGGCCAGCAGGAAAATCAGGATATTGACGACGATCAGGAAGCCCACCTGGCCACCGGGCAGATCAGCCAGCAGATGCTCGACCCACAGGTGGCCTTCGACACCGTAAAAGGTCAGGGAGAAGACACGCGCGCCAATCAGGATGAAGATCACGAATGTGGTCAGCTTGGCCGTGCTTTCCATGGCCTGCTTGAGCAGGGAAATGCTGAGACGCTTGCGCATCACGGCCATCACCAGGGCACCGAAGGCCCCCATGGCGCCGCCCTCGGTAGGGGTGGCAATGCCCAGGAAGATGGTGCCCAGCACCAGGAAAATCAGCATCAGCGGCGGAACTAAGGAAGTCAGCACCCGCAGCAACAGTTTGACACCGCGCAAGGTTCGCGCTTCGGGAGGCAGGGCCGGCGCTGCGCTCGGCTTGAACACCGCGATGAGGGCCACGTAGCCCACGTAGAAGGCGGTCAGCACCAGGCCGGGGATCAGCGCACCCTGGTACATGTCACCGACCGAACGACCCAGCTGGTCAGCCATGATGATCAGCACCAGCGACGGCGGGATGATCTGTGCCAGGGTGCCGGAAGCTGCAATGACACCGGTAGCGAGACGCTGGTCGTAGCCGTAGCGCATCATGATCGGCAGGGAGATCAGGCCCATGGAGATAACCGAAGCCGCCACCACACCGGTGGTCGCCGCGAGAATGGCGCCGACGAAGATCACAGCGAAGGCCAGACCACCGCGCACCGGGCCGAAAAGCTGGCCGATGGTGTCGAGGAGGTCCTCTGCCATGCCTGATCGTTCCAGGATCAGGCCCATGAAGGTGAAGAAGGGAATGGCCAGCAGCGTGTCATTGGACATGACACCGAAGATGCGGTCAGGCAGGGCCTGGAACAGGGCCGGGGTGAGCATGCCCAGCTCGATGCCGATCAGGCCGAAAACGATGCCGTTGGCAGCCAGGGCGAAGGCCACCGGGTAGCCGAACAGCATGAACAGTACCAGCGACCCGAACATCAGGGGCGCCATGTTGGCAGCAATGAATTCCATTTAGACGGCCTCCCCACGTTGCTGCTTGATGGCCTTGGCCAATTCCTCTTCAGCCGAGGGCGCCTTTGCCTTGGCGTTGGGATCGGGGATCAGACCCTTCAGAAAGGCAACGCGCTTGATGAATTCCGACACCCCTTGCAGGATCAGCAGCGAGAAGCCGAGAGGGACAAGTGCGCGCACCGGCCAGATGATCAGCCCGCCCGCATTCGACGAATACTCGTTTTTGAGAAAAGCGTTGATGAAGATCGGCCAAGAGAGGTACAAAACGGCTACGGCCATCGGCGCAAGAAAGAAAAGCGTGCCGATGATGTCGATCCACGCATGGGCCCGTGGCGAGAATCGGCCCGAAACCACATCGATTCGCACATGTTCATTGCGCATCAGGGTGTAGCCCGCACACAGCAGAAAAATGGCCGAGAACAGGTACCACTGGATCTCAAGCAAGCCGTTGGAGCTGTAATTGAAGGTGTAACGCACGAAGGCGTTGACAGCGCTGATGAGGGTCACGACCAGGACGAGCCAGATCGTCGCCTTGCCAACACCCTCCGAAAGCGCATCGATAGCGCGTGATAATTTGAGCAGGGCCTGCACGTCCCGCACCTCCTTTAGTGTGAAAATCCATTTGATCCAGGCTGCAAAAGCCCGTATCTGCTGGGCTGGGATTATCGGCGAGATAGATCCTGCAACAATCAGGGATTACGCCTACCGTAGCGTCAATACGGCCTAAAGCCGGTGCTGGCGCGGGTTTCCCCCAACCCGCCGGCCGCGATTCGCCACCTTGGCAGGCCATGCGATACTTGCGGTTCCTCTCCCCTTTCCTTGCCCGCAGTCAACCATGACCACCCGCATCTGCCTGGTTCGCCACGGCGAAACAGCCTGGAACGCCGAACGACGCCTCCAGGGCCATATCGACATCCCGCTCAATGACATCGGCCTGGCCCAAGCCCGTGCCACCGCAGCCAGCCTGACCAACCAGAGCTTTGAGGCCGCCTACGCCTCCGACCTACTTCGCGCCCGTCAGACGGCCGATGCCATTGCCACCCGTTGTACCCTGCAGCCCGCCATCGACGCCCGCCTGCGCGAGCGGCACTACGGCGTTTTCCAGGCGCTCACCTATGACGAAGCCAGGGCGCGCTTCCCAGAGGACTATCAGCACTTCGAAAGCCGCGACCCCGAGTTCGTGTTTCCTGGTGGCGGCGAGAGCCTGCGGCAATTTGCCGCGCGCATCCATGAGGCTCTCCATGACATCGCCACGCGTCATCAGGGCGGCACAGTGCTGGTGGTAACCCATGGCGGAGTCCTCGACGTCGCCCACCGTCTGGCGACGGGCAAGCCCCTCGAAACACCACGTGACTTCACCATTCCCAACGCTGCACTGAACTGGATCGAGCGAGATGGCGTGGATTGGCGGCTGATCGCCTGGGCCGAGCAGCGTCACCTGAAGAGTGCGCTGGACGAATTGCCCAACACCTGACCTAGGGTAAGGCTGACTTTCCCCTAAAGTAATTCCGACTCCGGCCGTATGCAGAAGGCAATCCATTGCCAATATGGCAAGCACGGCTGGAGTCCTTCATGTTGAAATTGAACCGTCTGTCCCTCGTTCATCAGATCGCCCTCGCGGCAACCTTCGTCAGCATTCTCATCTTCTCCGGACTGATTGCCTTCACGACATATTTCGCCGAACGCGCAGCCCTCGCGAAGACCGAAGAGGAATTGAACAACCAGATCAGGGGCATCGTCAGGATGCTTGAGCTCAGCCACGGCAATGCCACATCCCAGGCAAACAAGGGCCTGGCCCGGCTGAAGGACACGACGGGGCAGCTCCGATTCGGTCCTGACACCATGGCGTCCGGCGACTATCAGGTACCGGTCGTACGTAGTGGTGATCGCATTTTCAACAGCAATACCGCCGTCCTGGAGAGCATAAAACGTCAGATCGACGCAGACCCCGCCCTGCTGATCCGGGTCGGTGACGAATTCGTGCGCGGCGCCACCTTGCTCAAGACCAAGGAAGGGAAAAGCAGCGAGGGCACGCCCATTCCGGGAAACAGTCCGGAAGCCAAGGCACTGCTGAGCGGCAAGAGCTATACAGGTGTCGTCAAGCGTTCCGGAAAGTATTACATCTCGGCCATCGAACCCATACTCGGCGACAACGGCAAGGTCATCGGCGCGCTAGCGGCCCGGGTGGACATCCAGGGTGACATGGATCGCCTGTTCAAGGCCCTTGGTGAGATCAGGTCCGGCACCACGGGCTATACCTACGTGCTTGCACCTCATGAGGAAGCCGCCAAGACTGAACTCATCCATCACCCCAGCTTTGCCGGAAAAACCCTGGGCGAGATCGGCAACCCGGCCCTTACCGGCATCGTGGCCGAGCAGGTTCAGCGCAAACAAGGGGCGATGACCTACGCCTGGAGCCGTCCGGACAGCTCCGATACGGCACAGAAAATGGTCGTGTTCGACAGTGCCCCCTCCTGGGGCTGGATCGTCGCCACCGGCAGTTTCATCGACGAATTCACCGCAGAAGCCCGCCAACTCCGCAACAACCTGATCGCCTTGTGTATTGGTGGAGCCCTCCTGCTCGCTGTCGTGCTTTATTTCATCACCCGCAATCGCCTGTCCCCCATCAAGGGCCTGCTAGACGCCACCCGTCGCATTGGCGATGGTGACCTGAGCGTCCGTTTCCCCGACACCTCGGCCGACAGCGCCAACGAGCTGGACCAGATCACCCGCTCGCTCGACAGCACCACCCGCAAGATCGGCACCCTGATTGGCGACGTGATCCACACTGCCAATACTGTCAAGGAGTCAGCACGTACCGTGAGGCTGGGCTCCGATGAAGTGGTCAATGGCACCGCCTCCCAAAGCGAAGCGGCGGCGGGCCTGGCGTCCGCCATCGAAGAGTTGTCCGTCAGCATCACCCATGTGTCCGACAGCGCAGCGCTGGCCCGGGACATCACCCAGCAGGCCCAGGCGCATGCCGACGACGGCGGCCTCAAGGTGCGAAACATGATCAGTGGCATGGACCGTATCGCCCAGGAAATCAACAAGGCCGGCGAGGCGGTAAACCTGCTCTCCGAGCGCTCAGCACGCATATCCAACATCGGCAAAATCATCAACGAAATCGCCGACCAGACCAATCTGCTGGCCCTCAATGCTGCCATCGAGGCAGCCCGGGCGGGCGAAAGCGGCCGCGGATTTGCCGTGGTGGCCGATGAGGTGCGCAAGCTGGCTGAACGCACCGCCAGTTCTACCCGGGAGATATCGGTGACCGTGTCCGAAGTGCAGGGTGAGGCCGACCGTGTCGTCGCCATGATCAAGGGCGTTACCGACGAAGTTAGGGGCGGCGTGCAGTTCGCCACCGACTCGGGTGCTGTGCTCGACACCATCCGTAACGAAAGCAGTCGCACAACTGGCGCCGTCAACGACATTGCCGATGCAACGCGGGAACAGAGTGCTGCCAGCCAAGATGTGGCCCGCGGTGTGGAGCGGATCGCCCAGATGGCCGAACAGAACAATCAGATCACCCGGCACACCCACGGGCAGACCGCCGTGCTCGAACAACTGGCTGCCGACCTGGAATCCAAGGTCAGCCACTTCCGGGTCTGAGAAGGCTCATCCCGGGCGTGCCCACCCCTCAACAGGGGTGGGCACGCACTGTTTTGGAACACCGGCTTTCGGCAAGCATGAACGGCCGTGTTAAACTTCTCTTTTGACTCAAACCCACCCGGATCGCCATGTTTTCCAAGCAAAATACCCTCGCCAAGGTCGACCCCGAACTCTGGCAAGCCATTGAGGCCGAAAACCGCCGTCAGGAAGATCACATCGAACTGATCGCGTCCGAGAACTACGTTAGTGCAGCCGTCATGGAAGCCCAGGGCTCCCAGCTCACCA
>NZ_JBIJDC010000132.1:0-11941 GCF_044344315.1 Zoogloea sp.
CATGATGCGCTTGGGCAGCATGTAGTCCATCATCATGCCGACCAGGGTCAGCACGCGGTAGCCACGCCAGGTCCACTTGTCGATCCACTGCTGGACGATGGGCAGGTTGTCCGGATCCTGCTCAAGGATGAACTTGATCACCTCCAGGCCCAGGGTCATGTGACGGGCCTCATCGGACTGGGCCGAGAAGCCGAAGGTCATGGTGCCCATGTCACCGTTGTAGGCCGCACCCGAGACGAAGGGCACGAACAGCAGGTTGGTCAGCACGTACTCGAAGCTGAAGCCGATGGCCACCATGAACTCGAAGGGGCCGGCGGTGATGGCGTCGTCAAAGAAGGAGCGCGGCACCGACAGGTACCAGACGCGCTCGAGCATGTGGCGATACTCGTGGAAGCCGTTGTAGTACTTGTTGTAGTTGGACAGGGAGTGGATCTGCGTCTGGGCGTGACGGATCTCGTCCAGGGACTGCATCAGGCAGGCCACCCGCGGGCCGACGCCCGGGAACTGCCGGCCGGCATGGGCGAAGCCCCGGTGAGCCATGTATTCCAGCGGGCTGATGCCGTTGAGGAAGAGCTTCACCGCGTTGATGTAGCGGGCGTCCGTCACCGACAGGTGGCCGTTGTTCTGGGCGTAGGCGTCGATGATGGCGTAGAGCTTGCGTTCCTTCTCGGCCTGGTACTTCCAGTAGGCGTCCATGGTCAGGCGGAAGGGATCTTCCCACTTGTCCCAGTCATGGATCTTGATGCCTTCGTACTTGGCGTAGGGGAAGACCTCGTCCATCGACTGGTAGGTGGTCTCCCAGCCCAGGCCGCGGGTCATATGCTGGTACTTTTCCTTGAGGCCCAGCTTCTTCTTGCTGACTTTCATGTCCATTTTGCGTGTCTCCTTGCGCGATCAGGTGTTCCAGCTCAGGGTCAGTTCGTCGTCGGTCTCGTCCACGTGGCCGGTGAGGGAAATCAGGTTGATGTGCAGCTCCTGCAGGTCGAAATCACGGCCGATCAGCTCTTCGATGGTCGAGCGGCGCACCACCAGGGAACCTTCCGCGTCGATCTTGACCATGGCCGGCTGCTCGTTGGCGATGGCGTGGGGGTTGTCGGCGAGGATGGCCTGGATGATCGAGCGGGTGTCGTCGTTGGTTTGCAGGGCAATGAATACCTTGGACATCGGGTTTCCTTCTCAGAGGGCGACGCCGGCCTTGGCCAGGCGGGCGTTGAACTGGCTCACCAGCTCGCTGGTGAGGGCATCGGCCTGGGCGCCGAGGGCGATCTGGGCCACCGGCATCAGCGCCGAGGCAGCACGGTCGCGCCAGTGGGCGATCCACTTTTCCAGCAGGGCCTTGTTTTCCGGAGACTCGGCAGCCGCCGTCTTGATGGTGGCGTCCACCCACTTGCGGGTTTCGGCGTACCAGTCGGTCATGAACTGGGTGAGCATGGCGATGGGAGTACCGCCCTGGGAAGCGAGCACGTCATCGATGATGGTTTCGTACACCAGCGGGTAGAGCAGGCCGTCGAGGGCCACCATCTGGGCCACAAAGAGCTCCAGCGGGTCCTTCAGCACGAAGCTGTCCTCCACGTAGCGGCGCAGGCCCTGCCAGGCCTCCCCTTCCATCCAGCTCTTCTTCGCTTCGTCGAGCACGTCCACGTCGTCGCCCAGCAGCAGGCCCACCCGGGTCAGGTACTGGGCAATACCGAGCTGGTCCATGGAGTGGAACAGGCAGGGCTGGGTCAGCGCCGTGCCGTAGCCGTAGGCGGTGATGAAGGCGCCGTTCATGTTGCCGCCCCAGGCCACATGGCGCAGGGGCAGCAGCAGCTTGAGCACCGTCTCCTTCAGTTCCTCCGGCAGGCTGTCGGCCAGGCCGCGGCCTTCCACGAAGTCGAAGTTGGACTCGGCCGTCTCCTGCTGCTTGGCGCGGGCCAGGGTGTAGGCGCCGTAGTAGAACTGGCGCGGGTCCTTGAAGGCGTACCAGTCAGCCATGCGGATGGCGCTGCGCGACGCGTCGAAGATCTCGTGGTCCGGATCCCAGGTGGGGCGGTAGTGAAAGTTGTGGGTCGCCTGGACATCCAGTGTGCCCTCCTGGTAACGCGTCGCCGCCTTGTCCGGGCCAATGCGCCGGGCAATGTGGTCGAAGGTCTGCCGCAGGGGCTTGATGGATACCGTGCGCAGGTCGATGTGCATGTGTGTCTCCTCCTGTGTTGTTGTGGTGTGCTGCGGTTGGGGGCGGCGGGCGCCCGCTCACCGGAAACGTTGATGGGTGGCCTCGCGAAGGCTCCAGTTGAAATCGTCCTCGCCCTCCTCCGGGCGCTCGCCTTCCAGCAGGATCACCCGGTTGGTCAGGCAGAATTCTTCGTAGGCGGCCTCCGGCAGAAGCATCTCCACGAACAGGGCCGGGTCGGAAATCGAGAACTCGAACTCCACCAGTCCGTCGGGGCGCCGCTCCACCAGCCGCACATACTTGCGGCTCACATCCACGGGCGGCGGGCTTGTCGGATTGATCATCTTTTTCTCGCTGGGCAGTGGAAGTCCCCGTCTCCTATTCAAGGCCCGTGCCCGTAATCACAAGCTGCTGATTTACAAAGGAGAAAACACATTTTTCTCGAGATTCGAGAAAGCAGGATATTTTATGGATTCATCAATTGATCAAATGCTGCAATGCATCTTGATGATCTGGTGAAGCGCTCCTGGCCCCGCCCCTCTCGGCGCCACAACCGTGGAAGCCGCACGGTCCTGCGGGCAGGTAGGCCCCCGCAGCGGCGCGGGAGTACACTGGCAGGCCCGCGTCCGCCCGAAGACAAGCGCATGAACGAAACCTCTGCCCGCCATGTCACCCTGATCCGCGCCCTCGAAACCACGGCGCCCTCTGATGCCCCCTGGAGCGCGGCCGACGCGGCCTGGGCCAGCCGGGCCGCCACCGAAGTGGTGGGCGAAGGCGCCGACGCCGACCGCTTTCTGAGCCGCCGCGGCCAGCTCGCCGTGGAGAAACTCGGCGACCGGGACAAAGCCTTCAAGCGCCTGGCCAGCGGCCGCAACTGGCGGCCCTGGGTCGGCACGGTGCTGGTGGCCCTGTCCTTCGCCCTGGGCGTGCTGATGGACGCAGTGGGCCCGACCCGCTACGTCAATCTGCTGGCCTTTCCCCTGCTCGGGCTGATCGTCTGGAACCTGCTGGTGTATGTGGGCATCCTGGTGCATGGGCTCAGCGACCCCTTCCGCAGCACAGCGCCAAAGAAGGGCGTCCTGCGGCGTGCCGTGGCGCGCCTGGGCGGAGCGCTCCACGAAGGTGTCGTCGACGCCGGCCAGGGCACGCCCGGCACCCGCTTCCGCGCCGAGTGGGCGCGGGTGTCGGCCCCGCTCACAGCGCGCCGGGTCGGCCGGGTACTCCACCTCGGTGCCATGGCCTTCGCCCTGGGCGCCATCGCCGCCCTGTACACCCGCGGGCTGGTGCTGCACTTCCAGGCCGGCTGGGAGAGCACCTTCCTTGACGCCAGCCAGGTGCACCAGGCCCTCAGCCTGCTCCTCGGCCCGGCCTCGTCCGTCACCGGACTGCCCATCCCCGACGCCGCCCACCTGGAGACCCTGCGCTTCCCCGACAATCAGGGCGAGAACGCCGCGCCGTGGATCCATCTCTTCGCCACCACCCTGATCCTGACGGTAGTGCTGCCCCGGGCCGTGCTGGCCCTGCTCAGCGGCTTTGCCGCCCGGCACCTGGAGCGGCACTTCCCCCTGCCCCTGACGGACAGCTACTTCCAGAACCTGCAGCGCAGCTACACCGGCCAGGGCGCCCACCTGCACCTGGTGCCCTACAGCTACGAACTCTCTCCGGCCTCCGCCCTGCAACTCAAGGAGGCCATCGTCAGCGCCTTCGGGCCCCGCGCCACCCTGCACCTGAGCCCGCCCGTCGCCTTCGGCGAGGAAGACGCCCTGCCCGCCAGCGCCGTACCCGCTGCGGGTACCACCCTCGCCGTGGCCCTGTTCAGCCTGGCCGCCACCCCCGAGGACGAAAACCACGGCAGCTTCCTGGCCGCCCTCACCGCCAGGCTGCCCGCCGGCACACCCTTGGCCGCCCTGGTGGACGAAGCCGGCTTCATGGCGCGCTTTGCCGGCCAGCCCGAGCGCCTGGAAGAGCGCCGCCGGGCGTGGACCCGCCTGTTTGAAAAGCACACCATCGAGCCGGCCTTCGTCAATCTCGACGCGGCCCCCGCCGGCGTGGCCGACAGCCTCACCCGCCTCATCGACCTCTCTGCCCGCAAGGAAGCCTCCCGGTGACCGTTCAGCCCACCACGATCCAGCTCAGCCTCGTCTCCCACACCAACACCGGCAAGACCACCCTGGCCCGCAGCCTCATCGGCCGCGACGTGGGGGAGATCCGCGACGAAGCCCACGTCACCGCCCTGGCCGAATGCCACCGCATGATCGAGACCACCGACGGCCATGTGCTCAATCTGTGGGATACGCCGGGCTTTGGCGACAGCGCCCGCCTCATCAAGCGCCTGCGCCTGCAGGGCAACCCTGTGGGCTGGCTGCTCTCCGAAGTGTGGGACCGCTGGCGCGACCGCCCCTTCTGGTCCAGCCAGCAGGCCATCCGCAATGTGCGCGAACAGGCCGACGTGGTGCTCTATCTGGTCAATGCTTCCGAGAAGCCCGGCGAGGCCGGCTACGTGGCGCCGGAGATGGAGATCCTGGCCTGGATCGGTAAACCGGTGCTGGTCCTCCTCAACCAGCTCGGCGAACCCCGCCCCGGCGACCAGGACGCCGCCGACGAAGCCCTGTGGCGCCGCCACCTGACGCCCTACCCCTTCGTGCGCCAGATCCTGCCCCTGGATGCCTTCGCCCGCTGCTGGGTGCAGGAGTTCGCCCTCTTCGACGCCGTCGCCCCCTGCCTGCCCGAGGCCAGCCAGCCCGCCTTCACGGAGCTCTCCGCGGCCTGGCGCCAGCGCCGCCTGGACACCTTCCACGCCGCCATGGCCAGCCTGGCCGACTTCCTCACCCGCGCCGCCACCGACAGCGAAGCCCTGCCCGAGGCCGGCCTCGGCGGCACCCTGCGCCGACTCGGCGCCGCCATCGGCATCGGCTCTGCCGCCTCGCCCCAGCAACAGGCCATGGAAAACCTTGCCGGCCGCCTCGAAGCCGAGATCCGCCGCAGCACCGACCAGCTCATCGAGCTTCACGGCCTCGGCGGACGCGCCGCCCAGGAGGTGCACGAGCGCCTTGCCGGCGACTTTGCCGCCCGGGAGAAGATCGGCGAATCCAGCGCAGCCCTAGTCGGCGGCGTCATGTCCGGCGCCCTCTCCGGCCTCGCCGCCGACCTGGCCGCCGGCGGCCTGACCCTTGGCGCCGGCGCAGTCATCGGCGCCATTGCCGGCGCCGTCGGCAGCGCCGGGGCCGCCCACGCCGCCAACCGCCTGCGCGGCATCGACGACAACCGCCTGCACTGGAGCAGCGACAGCCTCGAACGCCTGCTCACCGCCAGCCTGCTGCGCTACCTCGCCGTCGCCCACTACGGCCGCGGCCGCGGCGAATGGCGCCAGACGCCCTTGCCGGAACACTGGCGGGCGCTGGTGGAAGAAGCGGTTATGGAAGCACGGGAGGCGCTTGTAAAGGCCTGGCCGGATGGAAAGGATGAAGCGGCCGTGGCGGAGAGCCGGGAGCGGCTTCAAGCTCTGCTTGCCCGCACCGGTACAGTGGTACTGCAGCGGCTCTATCCGCAGGCAGGCGAAGCCTTGAAGCCTCATTGACACTGCAATTGTCCAGCCATCCGCATGCCCAGCCTTGAAGAAGACGAGGCGATCAGGGCCGCGGCTGTGAGCGACCCGGATGCCCTGCCGCTCACAGCCGAACAGCTGAAGGCAATGGTTCCGCTCAAGTCCTTGCGTGGGCGCCCCAGATCAGCAAGCAAAAAGGTTCTGCTTTCCGTGCGCTACAGCCCGGAGGTCGTGGCCTATTTCAAGGCCACCGGCGATGGCTGGCAATCGCGGATGGACAGCGTTCTCCGTGAGTACGTCGAGCATCACTCCAAGGCAGGCTGCACTGGCAGCTTGTAGGGGCGACTTCAGTCGCCCGCGGACTCCGGTCAACGGTTTGCCCGTTTATCAACGTGAGGAGGGCGACTGAAGTCGCCCCTACGGTCGCCCCTACAGTCGCGCCTACCGTTCGCCCTGCAGTCCCTCCCGCCACCGTCGGTGCATCCCGGACGCTCTCTTCGCCTCACCCGTCAGTTGATCCGGCCAGAAGCAGGCAACCCGGATTGCCGATGAAGTTCGACGCGACGCCGGCAGGCTTGCCGACGCACTAGGTTCGGCTTGTTGAAAAGTGCGACGCATGTCAGCTTGCGTCCTTGAACTTTCGCGTAAAGGCTTTTAGTGCCTGGTTGGCGGCGTCCGGAAAGAGTTGCCAGTGTCTCTCGGACATCAGGTAGGGATCCTTGACGCTTGTATCCGCAGGCGGGCGGAATCGGGTAAGCCCACACATCGGCCGAACTTAAGCGCATAGCCTTAGTCAATCAAGCTCCAGCCGGGAATACACCCGACCTAACAAGAGCGCCTCCATGAAACTCGTCCCCACCGCAGCACTCACCCTAGGCCTGGCGCTGGGTGGCGCGCAGGCCCATGCCATCGAAGAGCCGGTCTACCAGATCGTCCAGAAATACGACGCGTTCGAGATTCGCGACTATCAACCCTATGTGGTCGCCGAGGTGGTGGTGCCTGGCCCCGCCGAGGAGGCAGGCAACCAGGGCTTCAGGATTCTGGCCGCCTACATCTTTGGCAAGAACAAGGGCGAACGGAACATCGAGATGACCGCGCCCGTCACCCAGACGCCCGTGCCGGCCAAGCTGGAGATGACGGCGCCTGTATCCCAGTCCGCCACGGACGCCGGCTTTGCCATCCAGTTCAAGATGCCCGCCAGCTACACCCTGGAAAGCCTGCCCGAGCCGCTGGACGCCCGGATCAAGTTCAAGCAGCTCCCCGGCGGCCGCTATGCCGTGATCCGCTACTCCGGAACCTGGTCCGAATCCAACTACACCACACACCTGGAGCGGCTGAACTCGGGCGTCGCGGCGGCCGGCCTGACAACGACGGGCGCGCCGATCTACTCGCGCTACAACGCGCCCTTCGTTCCGTGGTTCATGCGGCGCAATGAGATCTGGCTGAGCCTCAACTGAGGCTCGGGCGGCGTGTCGGCCCCCCGCCGACCGCCCGCCCATGCACCGATCCAATGCAGCATCCCCAGGGCATGCACCGCACGCGTGCCTCGGCCCACCCGCGCCCGCTCTGCCCTGAAACGCCTCAATCGCCGCCAAACCTCTGTTTCACAAAGAAATAGTCAGGCCCGCAGCGCTGCTGGCACACCACGTGCTAAACATTCCCCGAGAGGGGCGCAGCGATATTTTTCGCGTTCGCTTCTTCGAAGGGTGGCTAGGGTTCCGGTCCTCGGCTTGACGTGATCCACGTCGCGGGGATGTCTGGTCCGAGAGCTGCCGGCCATGAAGTGCCGGTTAACGACCATCGGCATGACTGGCTCCACGGAGGGATAAAAGCCCGGGAGGTTCGCTTTGAATGAAGCGCCCTCTCGCCCATTTATCCGACTCGCAAGGGAGCCCCGTCATGCACCACCCTGAACGCCGTCCTGCCCGCCGTCCCCACCTCCTCGGCAATCTCACTCGTCTCGCCCGATCCTGCAGCCCTTTCAGCGCAGCCCTCTCCCATTGCCGCAAAGGCCTGGGTGCCCTCGGGCTCGGCCTGGCGCTGGTAGGGGCCAGCACGCCGGCCCTGGCCGAGCTGAAGGTCGGTGTGTCCGACTGGCCGGGCTGGGTGGCCTGGTATGTGGCCGAGCAGAAGGGCTTCTTCAAGAAGCACAAGGCCGACGTCAAGCTGGTGTGGTTTGCCAACTACACCGACTCGATCTCCGCCCTGTCCTCCGGCCAGCTCGACGCCAACTCCCAGACCTGGTCCGACACCATGGGCCCGCTGGCCAAGGGCTTGCCCCTCAAGGCCGTGCTGGTCAATGACAACTCCGCCGGCAACGACGCGCTGATGGTCAGCGGCAAGATCAAGGGCTTCGCTGACCTGAAGGGCAAGAGCATCGCCCTGGAAGAGTTCAGCATCTCCCACTTCGTGCTGGCCACCGCGCTGGCCAAGAACGGCATGAGCCAGAAGGACGTGAAGGTGGTGAACCTGTCCGCCGGCGATGCTGCCGCAGCCTTCCTGTCCGGCCGGGTGGATGCGGCCGTGGTGTGGAACCCGTGGGTGGCGCAGATCGAAAAGAGCGGCAAGGGCAAGGCCTTGTTCACCTCCAAGGACATGCCGGGCCTGATTCCCGATCTGCTGGTCGCCCAGGACAAGGCCATCAAAGCCAAGCGCAAGGATCTGGTCGGGATGATCCGGGCCTGGTTCGACACCGAGAAGTTCATCCGCGACAACCCGGATGAGGCCGCGAAGATCATGGCCAAGGTGGTGGGCATGAAGCCGGACGAGTACAAGGTCTTCCTGCCGGGCACCCGCTTCTTCGATGCCGCCGCCAACCAGGCCGCCCTCAACCCCGCCGACCCGAAATCCCTGCAGGCCGTGGCCCCCACCATCGCCAGCTTCCTGCTCGACAAGAAGCTGATCGACGGCAAGCCCGACGCCGCCAAGGGCATCGACGCCTCCCTGCTGGCCGAAGCCCTGGGCAAGTGAGCCGGCCATGAGCGCAAACCGACGCACAGGTGGCGCGAGCCCCCTGTGGCAGATCCGCGCCGCCATCGACCCCCGCCACTACTGGGTGCTGGCCCTGCTGGGGCTGGTGGCGCCCCTGCTGGGCTGGGGCATCGCCAGCAGCCTGGAGGGGGTGAACAAGGTCTTCCTGCCGGGGCCGGCCGATGTGCTGGCGCGCATGTGGACCTGGGCCGTGGAGGACGAGCTGGCCGGCGACGTGGCCATCAGCACCTGGCGGGTGGTGGCCGGCTGGGCCCTGTCGGCGGTGATCGCCCTGCCCCTGGGCCTGTTCATCGGCAGCTACCGCTCGGTGCAGGCCCTGCTTGAACCCCTCACCGACTTCATCCGTTACATGCCGGCGGTGGCTTTCATTCCGTTGGTGATGCTGTGGGTGGGCATCGAGGAGGGTTCCAAGGTGGCCATCATCTTTATCGGCACCTTCTTCCAGATGGTGCTGATGGTGGCCGAAGACGTGCGCCGGGTGCCCCTGGCCCAGATCGAGGCTGCCCAGACCATGGGCGCCAGCCGCGGCGAGATCATCGAGAAGGTCATCGTGCCCTCAGCCAAGCCGGCGCTGCTGGATACCCTGCGGGTCACCATGGGCTGGGCCTGGACCTATCTGGTGGTGGCCGAGCTGGTGGCTGCCAACTCGGGCCTGGGTTATGCCGTGCTCAAGGCCCAGCGCTTCCTGCAGACCGACAAGATCTTCGCCGGCATCCTGATGATCGGCCTGATCGGGCTGGTCATCGACCAGGGCTTCCGCCTGCTCCACCGCAAGGCCTTTCCCTACCTGGCCGGGAGACACTGATGAGCGCCAGCATTGCAATCCGTGACGCCTTCAAGGTCTTCGGCCATGGCCCCCGCGCCATCCAGGCCCTGGACAAGGCCAATCTGGACATCCGCCCCAACGAGTTCGTCACCTTCGTGGGCGCGTCGGGCTGCGGCAAGTCCACCCTGCTGCGCATGATCGGCGGGCTGGAGAGCCTCAGCAGCGGCAGCATCGCCGTCAATGGCCAGCCCATCACCGGCCCCGGGGTGGACCGGGCCATGGTGTTCCAGCACTACAGCCTCTACCCCTGGCTCAGCGTACTGGACAACATCCGCTTCTGCCGCCAGCTCAAGGCCCACACCCGCGACCGTACCTCGGCCGACGTGGAGAAGGCCTCCGGCCGGGCCGATGCGCTGATCCGCCTGATGGGCCTGAGCCACGTCGCCCATGCCTACCCCAGCCAGCTGTCGGGGGGCATGCAGCAGCGGGTGGCCATTGCCCGGGCGCTGATGAGCCGGCCGCCCATCCTGCTGATGGACGAGCCCTTCGGTGCCCTCGATGCCCAGACCCGGGAAGTCATGCACGACCTGATCCGCCACGTCCATCGCATCGAGGGCAGCACCATCGTCTTCGTCACCCACGACGTGGAAGAGGCCATCTACCTGGGCCAGCGCATCGTGCTGATGGCCCCCCGCCCCGGCCGGATCGACACCCTTTACGACGTGCCTCTGCCCGCCGAGCGCCACCAGGACATGAAGCTTGAGCCCGCCTTCCTCGCCCTCAAGCGCGAGATCCTGGAACGCATCCGCGAGACCTCCGGCATGAAGACCGACCTGGAGCAGCTGGCGCGCCTCTCCGCCGCCGCTGCCGACCTGGAGACCTGAACCATGAATCCCCTGCTCACCCCCACCGCCGCGGTGGACATCGACACCCGCTGGCAGCAGATCGCCCCCGACCTGGCCGCCGAGAAGGTCTTGTTCTCGGACGTGATCCCCGGCGGCTGCCACTGGTCATGGATGCTGCCCCGGGGCACCACCCTGCGCCTGGTCGCCCAGGACGCCGGCGCCAACCTGTCGGTGGTGCTCTACAACGCCCGCCAGAAGCTCGAGCGCTACAACATGCCCGACTCCCTCAAGGCCCAGCACACCGCCCACTACAGCCGTGGCCATGTGCTGATGAGCGACATGGGCTGCGCCATGGCCTCCATCACCGCCGACAGCCTGGGCTGGCACGACCCCCTGGGCCTGCTCCTCGACTCCCCGCGCATGCACGCCAAGTACGGCGAGCATGGCTACCAGCAGTACCGCAACGGCATGTACCGCTCGGGCCGCGACGGCCTGCTCATCGAGATCGGCAAGTACGGCCTGACCCGCCGCGACCTGGTGGCGCCGGTGAACTTCTTCAGCAAGGTCAGCGTGGACGCGGAAGGCCGCTTCGCATTTCACCCCCACCACGCCCGCGCCGGCGACCACGTGGACCTCCGCCTGGACATGGACGTGATCGTCGCCGTGTCGGCCGCTCCCCACCCCCTCGACCCCCGCCAGGACTACGCCCCCGCCGCCGTGGGCCTCACCGCCTGGCGCTCCGGCCCGGCCCGGCAGGACGACTTCTGCCGCGGCTTCCGCCCGGAATGCGCCCGCGCCCTGCACAACACCGACATGCAATACCTGGCCTGAGGAGACGCCCATGACCGCCACCGCCATCCGCATCCGGGAAAGCGCCCTCGACCCCGCCAAGGCCATGTACAGCGCCACCCTGCCCGCCGGCGAACCCTGGCTGCACGAAGTGAAGCAGGGCCAGACCCTGCGCATCGTGGACCTGGAAGGCAACCAGGCCGCCGACATCCTCTTCTACAACCGCCACGACACCGACGAGCACTACAGCGTCACCGACACCATCCTGCACCAGGGCGGCATCTACCTGACCACCGGCTCGGTGCTGATGAGCAGCGAAGGCCGGCCGATGCTGACCATCATCGCCGACACCTGCGGCCGCCACGACACCCTGGGGGGTGCCTGCGCCGCCGAGAGCAACACCGTGCGCTACGCCCTGCACAAGAAGTACATGCATAGCTGCCGCGACAACTACCTGCTGGCCATCCAGCACTCGGACTCGGGGCTCACCAAGGCCGACCTGGTGCCCAACATCAATTTCTTCATGAACGTGCCGGTCACCGCCGACGGCCAGCTCAAGTTCGACGACGGCGTCTCCGGCCCTGGCAAGTACGTGGAGCTGCGCGCCGAGATGGACCTGTGGGTGCTGGTCTCCAACTGCCCGCAACTCAACAACCCCTGCAACGCCTACAACCCGACGCCGGTGCAGTTCCTCATCTGGGGCTGATCCAGCACCGCACGCTTCCGGCACTCGCCGGCCCCCCGGGACGACCCGGGCGGACAGGAAAGACCAGGCGGGACGACCCGCCGCCCTTTTCGCGAGACACCACCATGTTCAGCAAAGTCCTCATCGCCAACCGGGGCGCCATCGCCTG
>NZ_JBIJDC010000133.1:0-11869 GCF_044344315.1 Zoogloea sp.
TGAACCGCTTCCGCCGCCGCGGTTTGAGGCGTGTCCGCCTGGAGTTCCGTCTGCACTTGACGGCTTATACCCTCGGGCGGGCGCTGGCGTACGCCCGCCGGCGGCGCTTTTTGGCCCTCGTATTGCGTTTGGCGTGCCCTCTGAGCAGGCTTTGCCCGCCAACGAGACAATGGCGTGGGCGGCTCACCGGCAGGCGCCCAGCGGCGCTACGCGTCCGATTGACCCCGGCGTAGCCTGGTTTGGCGTGAAATGCGGGGGTGAAAAGGGATTTACAACACCCTCTGAAGTCGCCCCTACAAGTCGCCCCGACGAATCGTCCCTAAGAGTCACTCCTGCGGAGAGACCGCATCGACTGTCAGACGACGGGTCAAACGGAGGAGGTAAGGATGGATTCGACCTTCGCGCCTTGATTGACGTGGCCCACGTCAACGCGGGGTGAGGAAGCCCTCGGCCAGCCGCTGGAAGGCTTCTGTCTGTTCACGGGCCTGCTTGTCATCGAGGCCCCGCTCTTCCGCCAGCAGCGCGGCGACTGCCGGAGCAGCGTCCTGGGCGCTGCGGGCGTCGATGAACAGGGCGCGGTGACGGCGGGCGAGGAGGTCTTCGACGCTGCGGGCCTGCTCGTGACGGATGGCGTGGCGGACTTCGGCTTCGGTGAGGGTGAGGGCCGGGTGGATCTGCTTTCCGGCGCCGGGCAGGTTGTCCACCTGAGCTCTGTCGGTGCCGAAGACATCCTCGCAGGCCGCTCCCGGGTGGCCGTGGAGGTGCAGTTCGCGGGTGCGGCACGGCCGCGGCGGCAGCCCGCCAATGGGGATGGCGGTATCGACGATCTGCTCGCCCATGCGCCGATAGGTGGTCCATTTTCCTCCCGCGACCGACACCAGCCCCTGCCGGGAGACCTGGATCAGGTGTTCGCGGGACAAGGCCGCCGTGGTGCCGCCCTTCGTGCTTCCAATCAGGGGGCGCAGGCCGGCGAAGGCGCTGCGCACGTCCTCCCGCCGGGGTGGGCGGGCGAGGTAGCGGCCGGCGGTTTCCAGGATGAAATCGATCTCGCCGGCCAGGGGGCGGGGCTCCAGGGGTAGATCGGTGCGGGGCGTGTCGGTGGTGCCCAGGAGCACCTTGCCCTTCCACGGAATGGCAAACAGCACCCGGCCATCCGGGGTGTGGGGGATCAGCAGGGCGGAGTCGGTGGGCAGGAAATCCCGGTCGAGCACCAGATGGGCGCCCTGGCTGGGGGCCAGCTGGGTGGGCGCCTGCGGCTCGTCGAGCTGGCGCAGGTTGTCGGCCCACACGCCGCCGGCGTTGATGACGACCCGGGCGGCGATGTTGAAGCACGCGCCGCTCTCCGCGTCGCGAGCGTCAGCACCCACCACCCGACCGGCCTCGTGGCGCAGGGCGGTGACGGGCAGGTAGTTGATGGCGAGGCCCCCCAGATAGAACACGGAGCGCATCAGGGTGATGGCCAGGCGGGCGTCGTCGAAGCGGGCGTCCATATAGGCGATGCCACCGACCAGGCCCTCCTGCTTCACGCCGGGCAGGGCCGCCACAGTGTCGCGGGCGGACAGCAGGCGGCTTGCCCCGAGGCTGCGGCTGCCGGCCAGCCAGTCGTAGGCGGTCAGGCCGACGCCCAACATCAGGCGGTCCCACTGGCGATATACCGGCACCACGAAGCGCTGGGGATGCACCAGATGGGGGGCGTTGGCGAGCAGGATGGCGCGCTCCTCCAGGGCTTCACGAACCAGCCCGAGGCGTCCCTGGGCGAGGTAGCGCACGCCACCATGGATAAGCTTGGTGGAGCGCGAGCTGGTGCCCTTGGCGAAGTCGTTGGCTTCGAGGAGGAGGGTGGTGTAGCCCCGGGCGGCGGCATCCACCGCGCAGCCCAGTCCCGTTGCGCCGCCACCGATGACCAGCACATCCCACCGGAGCGTGCTGCGCAGGCGGGCGAGCAGGGCCTCGCGTTTCATGGCCGGGCCCAGTCGCGGCTGCGCGCCACCGCCCGATGCCATTCAGCCAGACGTTCGTCGCGCCAGGTGGCGTCGCGGCCGGGCTCGAAGACCGTTCCGCCTCCCACAGGTGGGCCAGTTCATCCGGGGAGCGCCAGATGCCCACGGCCAGTCCGGCCAGCAGGGCGGCGCCCAGGGCAGTGGTCTCGGTCTGGCGGGGGCGGATCACCGGCACGCCGAGGAGGTCGGCCTGGATCTGCAGGAGCAGGTTGTTGCGCGCCGCGCCGCCGTCGGCCCGCAGTTCGGTGAGGGGGCCGGCGCCGTCGCGGTTCATCGCATGGACCAGATCCACGGTTTGAAGGGCGATGGCGTCCAGCGCCGCGCGGGCGATGTGGGCCTTGCCCACGCCGCGGGTCAGGCCGACCAGGGTGCCGCGGGCGTAGCCGTCCCAGTAGGGGGCACCCAGGCCGGCGAAGGCCGGGACGAGCAGGGCGCCATGGCTGTCCGGCACGGAGGCGGCCAGGGCTTCGATGTCAGCCGCCTGTTCGATCAGGCCAAGGCCGTCGCGCAGCCACTGGACCACGGCCCCGCCAATGAAAACGCTGCCTTCGAGCATGTAGTCGGTGCGCGGGCCGATGCGCCAGCCCAGGGTGGTGAGCAGGCGGTGTTGCGAGGCTACGGCCTGGGCACCGGTATTGAGCATCAGGAAGCAGCCGGTTCCATACGTGTTCTTGGCCATGCCGGGTTGCAGGCAGGCCTGGCCGAAGGTGGCGGCCTGCTGGTCGCCGGCCAGCCCGCCGATGGGGATGGCCGCGCCGAACAGCGAGGCGGCCGTCTCGCCGAGCACGCCGCTGCTGTCCACGACCTTCGGCAGCAGCGTGGCGGGGATGTCGAAGAGGGCCAGCAATTCGGCGTCCCAGCACTGGCGGTGGATATCGAAGAGCAGGGTGCGGGAGGCATTGCTGGCATCGGTGACGTGCAGGGCACCGGCGCTGAGCTGCCAGACCAGCCAGCTGTCGATGGTGCCAAAGGCCAGCTCGCCGGCCGCGGCCCGGGCGCGAGCGTCCGGAACGTGATCGAGCAGCCAGGCCAGCTTGGTGGCCGAGAAATAGGCGTCCAGTTCGAGTCCGCTGCGGTTCTGGATCAGGGGCGCGTGGCCGGCCTGGCGCAGGCGCTCGCACTCGGCAACGGTGCGGCGGTCCTGCCAGACGATGGCGGGCGCCAGCGGGCGGCCCGTGGCGCGCTCCCACAGCACGGTGGTTTCACGCTGGTTGGCAATGCCGATGGCGGCCACCTCGCAGGCGGTGATGCCGGCTGCGGCGAGGGCCTGGCGGGCGCAGTCGAGTTGGGTCTGCCAGATCTCCAGCGCGTCATGCTCCACCCAGCCGGGGGCCGGGTAGGACTGGCGGAATTCCTGCTGGGCGGTGGCCAGGACGTGGCCCCGTTCGTCGAAGACGAGGGCCCGGCTGCTGCTGGTGCCCTGGTCGAGGGCGAGGAGGTAGGGCATGGGGCGTGCCTCCGGCAGAGTGTGTGCCGATGATACGGCAGCCCGGCAGGAATTCTTGACGTGAAAGAGCCCCCGCGGTCAGCAGCGGCTGCCTTCGGGGCGACGGGTGAAGCCGAAGCCGTCGCCGCCCAGGCCGGCGGGCTGGATGCAGATCATCAGGGCCAGGGAGCGGGCCGATCTGCCGATATCGGGCGGGAAGGCGGCGAAGGGCACGGCCCGCTCGACGACGGACTTCACGAAGGCGATTTCTTCCTGTTGATCGCCGGCGTTGAGCACCTTGAAGCTCTTCAGGCTGCCGTCGGGGTTGAGGCGCACTTCCACGGCGGCGCTGTGGAGGCCGCGGGCGCGGGGGTCGTTCTTGACGAAGGACGCGCTGCGGTTGAGTTTCTTGACCAGCGCGTCCATGTAGAACTCGAGGCTGAACGGGTCAACTGGCGGGCTGTCCGGGATGCGCTCGATCAGGTCGGTGGAGTCGTTGCGACGACGGCTGCCCCCTTCCTGGGGGCGTTCGTGATTGTCCCGGCCGGATTCGCGGGCGATCTCCCGGGCCATGGCCATGGAGCGTTCCGCCAGGTCGGGCTTGGGCCTGGCCTTGGCCTCGGTGGCCAGGTCGTTGAGGAAGTTGTCCATCTCCTGCTTCTGGGCCACGCTCCATTTCGGTGTCGTTTCGGCCTGGCGCAGGGTCGGGGCCACGTCCTTGCGGGCGGTGAGGATGCGCGGCCGCGGCTCCCTGGGGGCGGGCTTGGCCTGTTTGGCCTTGCTGGGCACCGGCGGTGGGGCAGGGCGGGTTTCGGCAGGCGGTTTGCGGGCCTGGCGGGGGGCCAGGCGTGCCTGCAATTGGGGCGCTTCCGGGTTGTTCTGAGGTGGTGGGCTGAGCTGGATCAGCAGAACGAGGGCGTGGGCCAGCAGCGAAAACGCGATCGCCAGGCGCAGGGGTCGCGGGGAGGGTTCGTAGTGCGGTTGAAACATCGGCCGGATTCTAGACCGGGGCGCCGGGGCGCGGGTGGGTTTTACACCGGCTGACGATTGGGCGGTAGTAGCCCGCCGCGCCTGCGCGATCACTTACGGCAAGGCCCCCGGGCCGGCTACAATGCGTTCCTTTCGACCCTGGGGCCGCAGTCTGCATGACATGGGGCGGCCTTACTGATGGATATAGTCCTGTTGTTGCTGCTGATTCTGCTCAATGGCGTTTTTGCCATGTCGGAAATGGCAGTCGTTTCATCCCGCAAGTCCCGCCTGCAGAATCTGGCCGATGATGGCAGTCCCGGAGCGGGTTCTGCCCTGATTCTGCACCAGGAGCCGTCGGGCTTTTTGTCCACCATCCAGGTGGGTATCACCTCGGTGGGCATTCTCAGTGGTGCCATCGGCGAGGCCGCCCTGGCTGATCCCCTGGCAGCCTGGCTGGGCAGCTTCGCCACCATCGAGCCCTACGCCAGGGCCGTGGCCCTGACCCTGACCGTGATCGGGCTGACCTATTTTTCGGTGGTGGTTGGCGAACTGGTGCCCAAGCGCCTGGCCCTGCTGGCGCCGGAGGGCATTGCCACCCTGATCGCCCGCCCGATGATGATCCTGGCCAGGCTGGCCCACCCGCTGGTGATGGTGTTGTCGGGCTCGTCGGCCACCATCCTGCGTCTGCTTGGTGCCCGCCGCAAGGAAGAGCCGCCAGTGACCGACGACGAGATCAAGGTGCTGATGGAGCAGGGCGCCGAAGCCGGCGTGTTCCATGAGAGCGAACAGGAAATCGTCTCCAACGTGCTGCGTCTGGACGAGCAGCGCATCTCGGCGATCATGACGCCGCGCCGGGAGATGTTCGTCATCGATCTGGAAGAGGACGAAGAGATCGTCTGGCAGCAGCTGAAGGAAACCAGCTATTCCCGGGTGGTGGTGTGCCGGGATGGCCTCGAACATGTGCTCGGCGTGCTCCAGACCGGAGACCTGCTGAAGAAGGCCCTGGGGGGCGAGCGCGTCACCCTGGCGGATCTGGAGGCCTTGCTGCGTCCGCCCCTGTACGTGCCCGAGACGGTGAGCACCACCCAGCTGCTCGAGAGCTTCCGTCGTGCCCGCCTGCAGTTCGCGCTGCTCATCGATGAGTATGGCGATGTGCAGGGAGTGGTGACCCTGACCGACGTGCTGGCGGCCATTGTTGGCGAACTGTCGGTGCCCGAGGCCCCGGAAGACCGGGACATGCTGCAGCGCGAGGATGGCTCCTGGCTGGTGGATGGCGACGTGGGCATCGAGCGCATGAAGTCGGTGCTGGATATTTTTGATGACCTGCCGGGGGAAGACGAGAACTCCTTCAACACCCTGGGCGGCTTCATCATGCACACCCTGGGCCGGGTGCCGGCCCCCACCGACCATTTCGAGGCCGCCGGCTGGCGCTTCGAAGTCATGGACATGGACCGCAACCGGGTGGACAAGGTGCTGCTCTCGGTGCAGCCTTCCTCACTGGAAGACGACTAGCGGCCGCACCACTCCCGGCGGTCGCCCCGGCCCCAGGGCTGGGACAGTCTTTCCGTCTGACTCAGGGTGCTGCGCACCTTCCCGCTGCTGCCATCGAAGAGCACATTGAAGCGGGCGGGCTCCGACCACACGTCGCAGTAGCGCCATTCCCACACCAGCTCGTCGCGGGCCTTGTAGTAGATCGTCCAGCCCGGATAGGACGGCCCGAGGATGCGCAGCACCGCGTCCTGGCTCATGCCGGGCTGGATGCGCGCGAAGTGGGCCATATCCATCACGTTTTCCACCGATGTCACCTTGCCGGTGGCGTCGGTACGCACCATCCAGGTCTGGTAGCCCATCGGTCCGCGGGGATAGGCGAGCTGTTCGCCACCGTCCGCCTCGCGCCAGCGCATCACCGGCTCACCCAGCACACGATAAATGTCCTGCTGCGTACTGCCTGGCCGAAGCAAGGGGCTGCCCAGCGGGGCGCAGGCAGTGACAAGCAGGGTGGTGGCGAGGGTGATGAAGCTTTTCATGGCGTCAGATCTCTCGGGCGACGCAAGCATTGTAGGCGGACTGCCGCGGGGTGCAGTCCGCGGTCGAATGAATTGGCGATGTTCGCGTTAGGTATATAGACACTACCCCTGGCAAGCGCACCGGGCTTGGTGAGCCTTGCCGTCCGGGGTGGAAGCGCTTTCCAGGCTTTATCTGAATGCCATTAGGTCCCTCCCTTCGACCTTGAACCGGTGAGCCCTGACGGACGGATTTCCGTTTTACTACGTCACATTGGCCGGGGCGAAATCCCGGCCAATGTAACGCCACGGAACGGAACGCCTGCAAGTAAGGGCTCAAGTCTTACCTGTCGAAGCGAAAACGCTTTCCATACTTAACGCGAACATCGCCAATGAATTCGACCATCCGCGCGCTCTAATAACCACACGGAAGGATGAGACCTTTCGTATTGCACGCTACGGAATATACAAAGCCATTTTTATTGGTTTGGTGCGCCGCGGTGCCTCCTTAGACTCGAAGCCTATTCGAAAAAAGGAGATTTCCATGTCGCCGATTCGCGCCGCGCTTCGCCCCATCGTTGCTATCCTGGCTGGCCTTGCCGTGCTACAGGCGGCGCCGGCTTCCGCCGACACGACGCTGCTCAACGTGTCCTACGACGTGTCCCGGGAGCTCTACAAGGACATTAACCCGGCCTTTGCCGCGCGCTGGCAGCGTTCGGCCGGCGAGAAGCTCACCGTCAACCAGTCTCACGGGGGCTCCAGCAAGCAGGTGGGCTCGGTGGTGGCGGGGCTGGAAGCCGATGTGGTGACCATGAACCAGGCGCCGGACATCGAGATGCTGGCGAAGAGCGGCCTGGTGAGCGCCGACTGGCGCAAGGCCTTCCCCCACGGGGCCGCGCCCTACACGAGCACGACGATCTTCCTGGTGCGCAAGGGTAACCCCAAGGGCATCAAGGACTGGTCCGACCTGATCCGCCCGGGGCTGCAGGTGATCGTGCCCAACCCCAAGACCTCCGGCAACGGCCGCTACACCTATCTTGCCGCCTGGGGCTATGCCCTGCAGAAAACCGGTAACGACGCCGGCGCCCGGGACTTCGTGAGCAAGCTGTTCGCCAATGTGCCGGTGCTGGATGGCGGCGGGCGTGGCGCCACCACCACCTTCACCCAGCGCGACATCGGTGATGTGCTGATCACCTTCGAGAACGAGGCCACCCTGATCGATCAGGAAGTGGGCGGTGACAAGTTCGACGTGGTGTACCCGTCCCTGTCCATCGAGGCGGCTGCCCCGGTGGCGGTGGTGAGCAAGGTGGTGGACAAGCGCGGCACCCGCAAGGCGGCCGAGGCCTACCTCAGCTTCCTGTTCTCGCCGGAAGGGCAGGAGATCATTGCCAAGCATTATTTCCGCCCCCGTGATCCGGCCGTGCTCAAGAAGTACGCCAGCCGTTTCCCCACGGTGAAGACCTTCACCGTCGAGGACAAGCTGGGTGGCTGGGATGCGGTGCAGAAGACGCACTTCTCCGATGGCGGCGTGTATGACCAGATCGTGGTGAAACGCTGATGGCGTCGTCCACTTCCTTCCGCGTATTGCCTGGCTTCGGCCTGAGCCTGGGCTACACCCTCGGCTACCTGTCGCTGATCGTGCTGATTCCGCTGGCCGCGGTGTTCTTCAAGGCCGGCTCCCTCGGCTTTGACCATTTCTGGGCTGCCGCCACCTCTCCGCGGGTGCTGGCCTCCTATCGCCTGTCCTTTGGCGCCTCGCTGATCGCCGCAGGCATCAATGCGGTCTTTGGCCTGATGCTGGCCTGGGTGCTGGTGCGCTATTCCTTCCCCGGCAAGCGCCTGGTGGATGCCCTGGTGGATCTGCCCTTCGCGCTGCCCACGGCGGTGGCCGGTATCGCCTTGACCGCCCTGTATGCCAAAAATGGCTGGATCGGCAGCCTGCTGGAGCCCCTGGGCATCAAGGTGGCCTTCACCCCGCTGGGGGTGCTGGTGGCGCTGGTGTTCATTGGCCTGCCCTTCGTGGTGCGCACGGTGCAGCCCATCCTCGAAGACCTGGACACCGAGTATGAAGAGGCGGCGGTGAGCCTCGGCGCCAGCCGCTGGCAGGCCTTCCGCTACGTGGTCTTCCCGACGCTGTTCCCGGCCTTGCTGACCGGCTTTGCGCTGGCCTTTGCCCGCGCCGTGGGTGAGTACGGTTCGGTGATCTTCATCGCCGGCAACATCCCCATGGTGTCTGAGATCACTCCGCTGATGATCATCACCAAGCTGGAGCAGTACGACTACGCCGGTGCCACCGCGGTGGCCGTGGTGATGCTGATCTTCTCCTTCCTGCTGCTGCTGATCATCAACGGCCTGCAGGCATGGACTGCCAAACGTACCGGGAGGGCTCGCTGATGGCTGGCGCTGCTGCAGTGCTGCACGGGACGGCGGATCACGCCGCCCGTTTTGAATCGAAGGCCGCGACCCGCGAGCCGGGGCTGGTCAAGTGGGGGCTGATCGCCATCTCCCTGAGTTTCTTCGCCTTTTTCCTGCTGTTGCCCCTGATCGCCGTGTTTGTGGAGGCCTTCCGCAAGGGTTGGGAAACCTACTTCAACGCGCTGCTCGATCCGGACGCGGTCTCGGCGATCAAGTTGACCCTGCTGGCTGCGGCGATCTCAGTGCCCCTGAACCTGGTCTTCGGCGTGGCGGCGGCCTGGTCGATCACCAAGTTCGATTTCCGCGGCAAGCATTTCCTGATCACCCTGATCGATCTGCCCTTCTCGGTGTCGCCGGTGGTGTCGGGCCTGATCTACGTGCTGGTCTTTGGTGCCCAGGGCTGGTTCGGGCCATGGCTGTCGGACAACGACGTGAAGGTGATCTTTGCGGTGCCTGGGATCGTGCTGGCCACCGTGTTTGTGACCTTCCCCTTCGTTGCCCGGGAGCTGATTCCGCTGATGGAAGCCCAGGGCAAGGAAGAGGAGGAGGCGGCGGTGGTGCTGGGCGCCAAGGGCTGGCAGACCTTCTGGCACGTGACCCTGCCCAACATCAAATGGGGCCTGATGTATGGGGTGATCCTGTGCAACGCCCGCGCCATGGGTGAGTTCGGGGCGGTCAGCGTGGTGTCGGGCCATATCCGTGGTTACACCAACACCATGCCCCTGCACGTGGAGATTCTCTACAACGAATACCAGTTCGCCGCAGCCTTTGCCGTGGCCTCCGTGCTGGCGCTGCTGGCCATCGTGACCCTGGTCATCAAGGTGTGGGTCGAACGCCAGGCCGGCAAGGCCGCAACCGTATCCGAGGACGAATGAGATGAGCATCGAAGTCAAGAACATCCGCAAGCAGTTCGGCAGCTTCACGGCGCTGCAGGACGTTTCCCTGGACTTTCCCACCGGCGAACTGGTGGCCCTGCTGGGCCCGTCCGGCTGCGGCAAGACCACCCTGCTGCGCATCATCGCCGGCCTGGAGTCGGCCGATGGGGGCCAGGTGCTGCTGGAAGGGCAGGACGCCTCCGACACCCACGTGCGCGAGCGTCAGGTGGGCTTCGTTTTCCAGCATTACGCCCTGTTCCGCCACATGACCGTCTTTGACAACGTGGCCTTCGGCATGCGCATGAAGCCGCGCAGCGTGCGGCCGTCCGAGAAGGCCATCAAGGCCAAGGTGACGGAGTTGCTCAAGCTTGTGCAGCTCGACTGGGTGGCCGACCGCTTCCCGGCCCAGCTCTCCGGCGGCCAGCGCCAGCGTATCGCCCTGGCCCGGGCCTTGGCGGTGGAGCCGCGGGTGCTGCTGCTCGACGAGCCCTTCGGCGCCCTCGATGCCAAGGTGCGCAAGGAGCTGCGGCGCTGGCTGCGGCGCCTCCATGACGAGCTGCACATCACCTCCATCTTCGTCACCCACGACCAGGAAGAAGCCCTGGAAGTGGCCGACCGGGTGGTGCTGATGGACCATGGCAAGGTGGAGCAGGTGGGTACGCCGGAAGAGGTCTATCGTCATCCGGCCTCGCCCTTCGTGTATGGCTTCCTGGGTTCGGTGAACCTGTTCCACGGCCGGGTGGATGGCGGCGCCGTGCATGTGGGCGACGATCGTCTGGCCACCGGCAAGGTGGATCTGGCCCATGGTTCCGAAGTCTTCGCCTTCGCCCGTCCCCACGAGCTCACCATCGTGGTCGATTCCCAGGAAGCGGGTGGGGTGGCGGCACGCATCAGCCGCATCCTGGCCTTTGGTGTCACGGCGCGCATCGAGCTGGATGGGCTGAATGGCTCCACCGGGCAGCTCTTCGAGGTGGAGATCACCCGGGACGAGGTGCAGCGGCTGGGTCTGGAAGAGGGGCAGGCCGTGCGTCTGGTACCCTCGCGCCTGCGGGTTTTTGAACGTAATGCAGCAGCAAGTGGCGCCAGTCAGGCGCCAAACTGGGTGATCTGATGAATTTCCAGCAATTGCGCATCATCCACGAGACGGTGCGTCGCAATTTCAACCTGACCGAGGTGGCCAATGCCTTGTTCACCTCCCAGTCAGGGGTCTCCAAGCACATCAAGGATCTGGAGGATGAGCTCGGCCTGGAGCTCTTCATCCGCAAGGGCAAGCGCCTGCTCGGCCTCACCGAGCCGGGCCAGGAGCTGGTGCACATCGTGGACCGCATGCTCATGGATGCCCGCAACATCAAGAGCATCGCCGAGCAGTTCAGCAACAAGGACCACGGCCAGCTCACCGTGGTGACCACCCACACCCAGGCGCGCTATGCCTTGCCGCGGGTGGTCACCCAATTCAAGCAGGCCTTTCCCAAGGTGCATCTGGTGCTGCACCAGGCCAGCCCGACGGAGATCGTCTCCATGCTGCAGGACGGGCGGGCCGACATCGGCATCGCTACGGAATCCCTCGCTGGCGTCACTGACTTCGTGTCGTTTCCGTATTACGGCTGGCATCACTCGGTGATCGTGCCGGCGGGGCATGCCCTGGAGTCGGTCGAGCCGCTGACCCTGGAGGCCGTGGCCGACCATCCGGTGATCACCTACCACGAGGGTTTCACCGGCCGCGCGCGCATCGACGAGACCTTTGCCAAGGCCGGCCTGACGCCGGACATCGTCATGTCGGCGCTGGATGCAGACGTGATCAAGGCCTACGTGGAACTGGGGTTGGGGGTGGGCATTGTGGCTTCGATGGCCTATGACCCGAGCCGCGACCAGGGCTTGCGCATGCTGGCCAGCAGCCATCTGTTCGAGGAGAACGTGACCCGCATCGCCGTTCGCAAGGGGCACTTCCTGCGCGGTTTTGCCTACCGTTTCATCGAACTGTGCTCGGCGGAGCTCTCTGAAACCGTGGTCCGGGCCGCCCTGCGCCCGGATGCCGACGGCGATTCATCCTATTGAGAGGGTGGATGAACCCGCATCCCTCCCCGGATGCTCCAACGCTGACTGGAGGGACTGTGGGGGCGACTTCAGTCGCCCATCCGCGCGTTGATCACAGGCATGCCGGTGATTGACGTCCGGGGGCGA